>JBMNSK010000001.1:0-86551 GCA_050945155.1 Eggerthellaceae bacterium
CTTAATCGACTCGGTCTAGACTATGTTGATCTGCTATTCATCCACCAACCTGCAGGAGACTTCGTTGCCGGCTACAAGCTCATCGAAAAAGCCTACAACGAGGGCAAGGCACGCTCTCTTGGTATTTTAAATCTCTATGGTGAAAAGCTCGAAAGACTTTTCGCTGAGACAGAAATTGCCCCACACGTTGCTCAGGTAGAGCTTCATCCTTACTTTACCGAACGTGAGCTTGCTGACCGCCTTGAAGAGTACGGAACACGCCTGATGGGTTGGTATCCACTCGGTCATGGTGACAGTGGCCTGCTTCAAGAACCCATCTTCACTGAGCTTGCCAATAAGTACCACAAAAGCCCCGCTCAGATTGTGCTTCGCTGGCATACGCAAAAAGGATTTATCACCATCCCCGGCTCAAAAAATCCCGACCATATACGCGATAATTTCAACATTTTTGATATAACCTTGACTCCTGAAGAAATGGCAGAAATAGCTAAGCTAGACGGAACGAAAAGGTTCTACACGCCTTCAGAAGAGCGCGAAGAGAGCTATGCAAATATGCACCTTTCTTTTGAGAAATAAACTAGGACTAAGGAGCATGCTATGTCTGAAAAGATTGTACAAACAGCAGGAAGAGATAACTTGGGTTCTTTCGCACCCCTCTTCGCTCACTTAAATGATGATGTCCTTTTTGGGGAAGTATGGAACGACGAGAGCATTTCAGTGAAGACCAGGTGCATTATTACCGTTGTCACCCTTATGGCATCTGGCATTACTGATAACTCGCTTAAGTATCACCTGCAAAATGCTAAAACTCATGGCGTTACTAAATCAGAGATTGCAGCAATTATCACCCATGCAACCCTCTATGCCGGCTGGCCCAAGGGTTGGGCAGTTTTCAATCTTGCCAAAGAGGTATGGGTTCATGAGGAAAGCGGCACAACCGAGAAAGATGCCTATCAAGAAACTATCTTCTTTCCCATCGGTAAACCCAATGATGCCTTCTCCCAATATTTTGATGGACAAAGCTATTTGGCACCGGTATCAAGTGACCAAATTCCTATTTTCAATGTCACCTTCGAGCCAGGATGCCGCAACCACTGGCATATCCATCACGCGAAAAGCGGCGGTGGACAGATACTGATTTGTGTCGGCGGTCGCGGCTACTACCAGGAGTGGGGCAAAGACCCAATCGAAATGCGTCCGGGTGATGTGGTGAATATTCCAGCAGAGGTCAAACACTGGCACGGCGCTTCTCCAAACTCTTGGTTCAGCCACCTAGCCATAGATGTTGCGGGTGAAGAAACTTCAAATGAGTGGCTTGAAGCTGTCAATGTAGATGACTACGAAAAACTTGCGTAAGCCTCTGAACTGCCGTTAGTCAGTGCGCAAGACAAGGATTTTGCCGGGCTTTACCTGAATGGATTGAATCGGGGCAGATTGACTTTGGTTTTATTAACCCGACTGCCAATACAAAGCTGGAAGCAAAAACAATTAAAAGCGATGAGATGTATGCGGTGGTGCCAAAAAACCATCCGCTGGCAAATCGGAAAAGTGTCACGCTTGCTGAGCTTGCGCAATACCCCTACATCCTTTTAGAGGAAGGTTCTTATTCCGAACCGCTTGCTGCATTTGAAAACCTAGGTATAAATCCCGAAATTCGCTATACCCTACACGACGACTACGTCATCATGCGTATGGTAGAAGAAGGTCTCGGAGTAAGTATTCTTGCAGAACTCGTGCTCAGAAAAACCTCGTACGACATCGTTTGTATTCCTATTGATTCACCTATCAAACGTACCCTTGCCGTCGTCTATAAGAATTGGGACAGTCTTCCTATTGCAAGCAAGCGTTTCATCTCATATATCGTTTCAAATGCGGAAACTTTGCCATAAGAGGCCTTTGATTTTCCTCACAGAGTATGAAACACTCTATCTAGAAAACCCTGGAGTTTCAGAGCACCTATGCTCTGGGATTTTGTGACGTTGACAGTGTGTGAAAGTTCGAGCGGGAGATGTCATTACGCAGTTCTGTAAAGGCAAGACATTCGGCATATCTTTTATTAGCTGCATTCTTTTGGGGCACAACCTTCGTTGCCCAAAGCATTGCTATGCAAACCGATATCGGCCCCTTTACCTACAACATGTGCCGCTTCTTTCTCGGTGGTATAGTTTTACTCCCTCTTGCCATCGTTAACGGTCACCACGACCCTTATGCTATTAACTTCAAGGGCGAAAGTGAGATTGAGCTTCGCCCCTCTTTTGTAGAGCGAAAGCGTAACTTCATAATCGGTGGTGCTGTAGTCGGCCTCTGTATTTTTGCTGCTGGCGCACTGCAGCAAATTGGACTCATGTACACCACAGCCGGCAAAAGCGGATTCGTAACCGCTCTCTACATCGTTATCGTGCCCATCTTCGCACTCCTCTTACTCAGGAAAAAATGCAGTCCTTTGGTATGGATTGCAATCGCTATTGCTGTCGTCGGCTTTTTCTTCCTCTGCGTTACCGAAAATTTCTCCATCAACCAAGGCGACCTGATTACCTTAGGCGGGTCATTTATCTATGCCCTCCATATCTTGAGCGTAGATTATTTTGGACAGCGCACAAATGGCATCCAACTTTCCTGCTCGCAACTCTTTGTTGCCGGAGCCTTATCGGCAATTTGTGCCTTCGTACTTGAGACGCCTACGGTATCCATCATCGTTGAAAATGCCTCAACCATTGCGTATGCCGGTATCCTCTCTTCTGGCGTGGCGTTCACACTCCAGATTGTGGGACAGCGCGACCTGCATCCGGCAACCGCATCCCTCTTGATGAGTCTCGAATCCGTTATCTCGGTACTTGCAGGATGGATAATTTTAGGCGACGTACTCTCTTCACGCGAAATACTTGGCTGCTTGCTTGTATTCACCGGAGTTGTCCTGGCGCAAATTCCTTGGCCTCCCGAAAAGAAAATTAGGTTTGAACAGGCAAAAGTCGAACATAGAAAAATTTAGTAGCGGCGGATACTGCCTTGTTTGTGATTTGGGAAGGCTGCATGAAGTCTCAACTTCAAAAATAGGAGTTGATTGTCTTGGCTCTCGACAGAACACTACGTGATGCGATTTACGGTTTAGCAGTTGGCGACGCCTTTGGTGTTCCATATGAGTTCAAACAGCGTGGTACTTTTCATGCTGAAGGTACGATGGAATCAGGCACTCGTCACATCCCGGCTGGCACGTTTTCCGACGACACATCCATGACGCTTGCCACCTGCGATAGCCTGCGTGTACATAACGGAAAAATTAAACCTGACGATATGCTCATGCGCTTTCGTGGCTGGCGAAATAATGGAGCCTACGCCGTAAACCACTTCGCTTTTGATATCGGTATAACCACGGCCAATGCTCTCTCTGAAGGTAAGGGTTGCGATGGGTTTTATGACAACGGTAACGGGTCACTTATGCGCATAATTCCTCTGGCTTTCGTGCCCAACGTGAAGGATAAAGACATCGAAACGGTAAGCGCCATCACTCACGCCCATGAAATTTCGAAACGAGGATGCGTAATATACGTTCGCTTTGCACAAGATCT
Source organism: Eggerthellaceae bacterium (assembly GCA_050945155.1). GTDB lineage: Bacteria > Actinomycetota > Coriobacteriia > Coriobacteriales > Eggerthellaceae > JBMNSK01. The sequence goes on from JBMNSK010000001.1 coordinate 3,567, forward strand.
GCTTTCTGGCACGAGCATCAAGGACGCCATTGCAAAGCTTAAAGCGGACGAGCCCTATAACCGCCTTACCGAAGTCCCCCACCTACCTCTAGAGGAAATCGACTCGGACGGTTTCGTCGTTTCTTCCTTAGAAGCGGCTCTTTGGGCTCTTTCGCACACCGACAACTACGCAGACTGCATTCTAACGGCGGTCAACATGGGATTTGATACCGACACCACCGCTGCAATTGCTGGAGGGTGCGCAGGCATCGTTTACGGTTTCGACGCCATTCCAACAGAGTGGATAGAAACACTGCGCGGAAAAGACATTATCGAAACGGTGATTTCCTCTTCAACGCAAGACGTCTACAAAAAACTTCTGAAATAATCGGCACAACCAAGTAAGACCAAGACTTGCCCAAGCGAACGGGCAGGATTTATCAGTTAAAACAAAACCTGCATGCCCAATCGGACATGCAGGTTTTAATCAGCAACGAACTATGTGAAGGCAAAACCTTCCCTAGTCTTCGATGTTGTTGTACTCATCCTCGCAACTACGCATAGCCAAAATAGTCTTTTCGATGAGCTCCTCAAGAGGCCAACCGAGCATCTCGGCGCCCTTATTGATAACATCGCGTGAGCACCCTGCAGCAAAGCTTTTGTCCTTAAACTTCTTCTTTACTGACTTAACCGGCATATCTTGAACACTTTTGCTTGGACGTACCAAGGCACAAGCACCTATAAGACCCGTAAGCTCATCGGTAGCAAAAAGCACCTTTTCCATTTCGTGTTCAGGCGCAACATCAGTGCACTCTCCATACCCATGGCTTACCACCGCATGAATAAGCTCTTCTGGATAGTCGAGGTCACGCAGTATCTGCTCTTCCTTGATGCAGTGTTCTTCTGGATACTTCTCAAAGTCAAGATCATGAAGCATACCTACGATGCCCCAGAAATCAGCCTCATCACCATAGCCAAGCTCTTGCGCATACCAGCGCATAACACCCTCAACGGTTGCAGCATGCTGCAGATGAAAATGTTCTTTGTTGTATTCCTTAAGAAGTGCCCAGGCATCTTCTCGCTTTAAGTCCTTCTTATCCATCGCCTAGTTTCCTTTCCCGAATTCTTCGTCACTTTTCAGTGTAATACCAAAGCCAGCCAATAAGACACAGATCTGCGCTTTGACCCACAAGATAAGGAGAATCCTTGCCCTAGGCTATGAGAAACGCCACAAGGAAGGCCGCCGCAGTAACCCACATAAGTGGATGTACTTCGCGAGCCTTGCCCTGGAATGTCTTGATGAGGACAAACGCAAGGAAACCAAGACCGATACCGTTGGTAATGGAGTAGGTCAAAGGAATCATCAGAATGGTGACGAAAGCAGGAAATGCGCACGATGCGTCATTCCAGTTGATGCTCGAAATATCACCGATGCATGCAAAGCCAACAAGTACCAAAGCGCCGCACGTTGCAGCAGAGCTGATAATGCCGAACACGGGAGCTAAAGCAGAACAAATCAAGAACAGAATTGCGATAACAATGTTTGAAACGCCGGTTCGTGCACCCGAACGCGCTCCGGTAACTGACTCGGCAAATGAAGTAATGGAGCTAGCACCAAAAAATCCACCAACGGCGGCAGCAAGTGAGTCAATTAAGAGGATGGATTTAAGGTTTTTCACTTCACCTTTCTCATCGCAAAAATTACCTGCGCGACCGACTGCAATAACCGTTCCCATCGTGTCGAAAAAGTCGCTCATAAGCAAACTAAAAACAAACATGATGAGCATGGGCTTCACAAAGACCTGAGCAATGGCAAGGCCACCATCAGGAGTTTCTTGAAATGGCGCTGCAAAGGTCGAAAAGTCGAAACCAAAATTCCATTCGGTAGGAAGCTGCGTTACACCAAGTGGAATACCTGCAAGCACCGCAATGACAATGGAGAGTAAAAGTCCACCGCGCACGTTAAGCACAGTAAAAATGGCAGCAGATGCAATGGAGATTAAGGCAACTATTACCACCGGATCTGTTATCGACCCCATAGTCACGAGCGTTGATTCACTTGGACAAACAATACCGCCGCCCTTAAGGCCAATAAAGGCAATGAAAAGCCCGATACCAATTCCGATTGCGCGCCGTAAGTCAACCGGAATCGCATTCATAATTGCTTCGCGTAAACCGCAGATAACAAGAATAAGAATAATCAGACCTTCAAGGAAAACGCAGGCCATAGCCACGCGCCAATCGACACCTTGGTTGAGACAAAGGCTGTAGGTAATAAGCGTACTAATACCCATACCCGAAGCCAAAGCAACAGGCCTATTCGCAACAAGGCCCATAATGAGTGTCATGATAGCCGCGCCAAAACAAGTGGCTGTCAGTGCCGCAGAAAAAGGAATTCCAGCGTCGGATAGGATTAAAGGATTGACCGCCACAATATAGGCCATAGTCAAAAACGTGGTGACACCACCGAGAATTTCAGTCGAAAGGTTCGAGCCTCTTTCGGCCATCATGAACTTGTCTTTTGTCACGTATGCTCCTATCAACGCGGCGGGCGAATGAATTTTGGAAAAATCACAGCGTTGTTGATTATACGAGTAAAAGCCCTGTTCCGCATTATCTTTTAGGCAGAAAGATACCGAAGTTTATTTGCTTAGGAAGGTACGCCACTATGAAGAGACGATATAATGCGAATGATATCAACCTCAAGTTCGCTGTGGAGGAAAACATGAATGCTAGCGAGCTCTTTTCGCTCAACCCACTTAAGCAAATTTTTAGCTCTTCAACGAAGGAAGCTATAGGAAGAGCATCCGCTGAGGCGGATGGCAATCTTCCCTGCCGTACCGAAGTTTTTATTTCTGACCCGCACGGAGAATATGAGGAATTTTCGCATATCGTGCGCAGTGGCTGTGGCAGCATTCGCCGAGAGATTGAAACTGCCTTCGACGGCAAAATGACCACGGATGAAAAGCGAGCCTTCGCAACGCTTATCTATTACCCTCACGAAAAAATAGAACTCGAGCTCGAAGAAGCACCACAAAAAGACCAGTGGTATGAAGAGACGTTCTCAAATCTTCTTACCATCTGCAGGCGCTTTGCCATCCGCCATTCTCTTGCAGATTTTAAAGAGGCGGTTCCCCAAGGGTTCGAAGAGGTCTTTGAACGTCTCTTGGTTCTTGAGGGCGACGAAATTGAAGCTCAAATCTTTCGTCGGCAAATCCTCGATACGGCTGTGGACCAAGGTTGCGCTACCGATATCTTAGAAGCGCTCTGCGTCAGTATCCAAAATCTGGCTACGGACAGACTGCACCTCTTGGGCGATATCTATGACCGCGGGCCTCATCCCGACCTCATCATGGACGAGATAGCAAACAACCCCCACCTTGATATTCAGTGGGGCAACCACGACATCGTATGGATGGGTGCAGCGCTCGGCCAAGAAGGTTGTCTTACCACCATCGTGCGCATTTGCGCTCGCTACGGTAATCTCAGCGTACTCGAAGATACCTACGGCATTGACCTGCAGCCGCTCTACGATTTCGCGCAACGTGCTTATGCAGACGACCCCTGTATCGCCTATGGCTTAAAAGGCGGTAATTTAGGCGAAGAGGCTTACGCTTTAACCGTCAAGGTACAAAAAGCCATGGCAATCATACAGTTCAAAGTCGAAGGTGCTCTTATTGACGAAAACCCCTCATTTGGCCTTGAAAGCCGCAAGCTTCTCGACAAGATTGACTACGACCGAGGAACGGTAGTGGTAGAGGGCAAAGAGTACGAAATGACCGACAAGCTCTTCCCCACCGTAAATCCTCACGACCCCTATAAGCTCACTGAAGAAGAAGCCCAGGTTCTTAACCACCTGAAAAAAGAATTCTTGAACTGCGAACGCCTTCAGAAACACATCAAACTTTTCCTTGACCGCGGATCGCTCTATAAAATTGAAAACAACAGTATTCTCACCTTCCATGCTTGCGTGCCCTTAAATGCGGACGGAACGCTTAAAGAGGTGGAAATTTACGGCAAGACCTATAAAGGCCGTTCACTCTTTGATGCTGTGGAGCGTATGGTTTACGACGCATTCGAAGCGAAAGACCCCGAGGCCCAAAAACGCGGACGTGACCTTCTTTGGTGGCTCTGGCTTGGCGAGGGTTCACCGCTTTTTGCAAAGAGCAAAATGGCAACATTTGAACTCTATGTTATTGAAGACAAAGATGCCCGCAAAGAAGTTAAAAACCCGTTCTATACGCTGTATGAAGATGAGGCAGTACTGGCGAGAATCTTTGAGGACTTCGGTATGGATCCGGAGAAATCGCACATGGTCTGTGGCCATGTTCCGGTCAAGGTAAAAGATGGCGAAAATCCTCTGAAGGGAAACGGGAAGCTCATCATCATTGATGGCGGCATGTCAAAGCCTTACCAGTCAAAAACAGGTATCGCCGGCATGACGCTTGTCTGCGATTCAAGCGGCATGACTCTCTATGAGTTTGAACCTTTTGTTGGCCGAGAAGCTGCCGTACGAGAAAACGAAGGCCTCATTGCGCATGACATCGTTGTCGAAAGAGCTTCCGCCCTGATAACGGTTGCCGATGCGGATTGCACCCAATAACGTCGCATCTTGCTGCGCTTAACCCGATCTAAAAAAACGACGCCCGCAGAATGCGGGCGTCGTTTTTTCTCTTATGTCTAGCAAGCCTTAGTCTTTTGCCTCGTCAGATTTCTCTGTTCCTGCCGAGGTCGCAACTGGCTTGTTGGTTTCCGTTTCTACTGGTTTGGCTTGAGAGCTTGCCGGCGTATCTCCAGAATCCGCCGCTTGAGCATCAGTCTTCACAGCAGGTTTTGGTTTCGCTGGCGGACGCTTGCGCCTCGGAGGATCTGGCTGGAAAACAACCCTATCAATTGCCGAAGTTGGGCATACCTTGTTGCACTTACCACAACCAATACACTTTGCAAGGTCAACGTTTGCCAAATGGTTCTCAATACTTATGGCATCAACCGGGCATTCCTTCTTGCAAAGACCACAGCCAATACAGCCAACATCGCAAATCTGGCGAGTCGTTTTTCCAGGCATAGTATTCATGCAAGTTACCACTGAAGGCTTGCGAGCTTTTGTCTGCTGCTCCGCCATTAGAATGACGTTTCTTGGACAAACCTTGAGGCAAACACCACAGCCGGTGCACTTAGACGAGTCGATGTGCGCAAGGCGGTCAACGACGGTGATCGCATCGAAAGGACAGGCACGCGCGCAGTCACCATAGCCTAAGCACCCGAAAGGACACGAGAGGCTGGTATAACTTAAGGTACTGAAGATGGCACAGCTTGCTTCGCCCTCGAACTCGAATTTAGGATCAACATGGGCATGAGAACCCTTGCAGGCAACATATGCCTTTTTGACAGCTACCTCTTCAGCCTCAACGCCTAAAATCTTTGCAATTGCCTCCGCAACTGCTGTTCCTCCCGGAACACAGGCAGTGGTAGGCGCACCTTTCAAGACGGCGTTCGCATAGGCCTCACAGCCTGCATAGCCACAAGCACCGCAGTTTGCTCCTGGAAGAGCCTCGTTCAGTTCAACAAGACGTTCGTCCTCTTCAACCGCAAAAGCTCTCGAAGCAATAACGAGAAGGATTGCGCCAATAAGGCCAATTACGCCAACGACGGCGACGGTTCCAATAAGAACTTCCACAATCCTCCCCTCCTAGATAACACCGAACAGGTTCTCGACAACGCCCGAAAAGCAGGTAAAGCCAAGCGCCACAATAGCAGCAGAAATAAGCGTGATAGGAAGACCGGTAAATGACTTCGGTGGATTCGCCTCTTCAACAACGCGCCTTACGCCAGAGAACAAAACCATAGCAAGCAAGAAGCCTAAACCAGCACCCAGAGCACACACCAGAGCTTCTGGATAGGTATAACCCTCATCAATCGTGAGAATGGTGACGCCTAAAACCGCGCAGTTCGTCGTAATAAGTGGCAGATACACGCCAAGCGACTTATGCAGCGCAGGAATATAGCGCTTGATGATCATCTCAAGCAGTTGAACAACCGTGGCAATAACCAAGATAAACGCAATGGTTTGCAGGTATCCAAGCCCGTACGCATCAAGAACCTGTTGCAAAGGCCAGGTCACTGCTGTTGCAACAATCATGACGAAGGTAACGGCAAAACCCATACCCGTGGCAGAGTCAAAATTCTTTGATACGCCTAAGAAGGGGCAGATTCCTAAGAACTTAACGAGAACGTAGTTGTTCACGAGAATCATGCTGAAAAGAATTGCAGCATATTCAGCCATTATGAATCACGCTCCTTCTTATCAGCGGTACCTTTTACCTTTACATCGCAGGAATCAATTTCAAGTTGGGTCTTTTGTGCAAAGTCACAAAGACCGCAGATAGCGCAAAATTCGTCTTTTGTAACCGGCTTAATCGGCTCGCCCTTTTCCTTCTTCTTGTGGTGCTCGACGATTACCGACGCAGCAATGACCACACCGAGAACCGCGAAACCACCCGGAGGGGTTACAAAAACAATCATCGGCTCGATGAAGGAAGGTAAGACCTGTAGACCGAAAAGCGTGCCGGAGCCAAAGATTTCGCGAATGGATGCCATAAGCAACAAGGCGATGGTAAAGCCTGTGCCCATGCCAAGGCCATCAAGCGCTGCCTCTTTTACTGGGTGTTTCGAGGCAAACATCTCTGCACGACCCAAAACAATACAGTTCACAACAATCAGTGGAAGGTAAATTCCAAGCGACTCGTTTAACGCTGGAAAGTAGGCCTCCATAATCATCATGACCAGGGTAACCATGGTCGCAATAACCGTAATAAATGCAGGTAAGCGCACCTGTGAGGGAATAATGTTTCGCAAAAGCGAAATGATTATCTCAGAGCACACCAAAACGAAAACAGTTGCAACGCCCATGCCAATGCCGTTCATGGCTGTAGTTGTAATAGCAAGCGTGGGGCACAAGCCAAGTGCTTGGCGCATAACAGGATTCTCAGCAAGAATGCCGCGATTAAAAATGATGAAATTCGGATTGCTCTTAATACCGGCTTTTTCCGCCATCTTTATTCCCTCCCTTCAATTGCTTCATGAGCGCTAATAGCTTCGTTGATAGCAGCAAGTGCAGCCTTTGATGAAATAGTGGCACCGGTGATAGCGTCAAAGTCGTCAGTCGCAATTTCTGCGTCTCCCCGGCCTATGAATTGGTCGATAAAGTCGGGCTCTGCAATCTTGGTGCCAAGTCCTGGCGTTTCGCTATTTGAAAGAGCAGAAAGCGAAACAATGGAGCCATCCGGGCCGAAGTACACAGCAATGGGCACTTCCCCGCCGTAGCCCTTCGACTGGGCAACGATAACGTAGCCGCCACAACCTTCAGCCTTAAGGCAGGCGGTAACTCCTTCAACATCCGACCCAATTTCAGTGAAACCCGTCGCATCGGGAGCTATTTCGCGATAAATTGCCATGGCGCTCTCTTCTTCATTTTGTGCAATAGCTTCAGAAGTGAGCATGTTCACTCCACCTAAGGCGGCGCCTGCAATAACGCAAATGGAGACAAGTACGATGATGGGCTTACTATTGCGCATTGCTTGCCTCCTTTTCTGCCTTCTTCTTTTTTCTGAAACGACTTTCTTTTTCTGCGCCCAACGGTCTCGTCATAGTGAGCGAGTTGATATAGGGCACCAAAAGATTCATAAGCAAAATGGAGTAGGCAACGCCTTCGTTCAAGTTTCCATAGAAACGAATGAGACAGGTAATAAGCCCTAACCCCACTGCGAAAACAATCTGGCCTTTTACGGTAGAAGGTGATGTGACATAGTCGGTGGCCATAAAGATGGCGCCTAAGAGCAAACCACCTTCCATAGCACGAGCAACCGGGTCTTGACCTGCGAAGAAGCTCAGTACCATAACCGTTGCGATATAAACCGCTGGAATGGTGATGGTAATCGTGCGTGTTACTAAGAGCCAAACCAGGCCGAGCAGAATTGCAAAGACGCAAGTTTCGCCCAAAACACCAGCATGAAAGCCGAAGAACAAATCAACGAGCGATGCCGCAGGAGAAGTCGGCGCAAGCGGTGTCGAGCTACTGACAGCATCCACAAAACCGCTCATGCCCAACTGCGGTGTTACGAAATTCGTCATCGCTGAGGGGAAAGAAACGGCTAAGACAATTCTTCCTACTGCCGCAGGATTCGCGAAGTTTTTACCGAGGCCCCCGAAGAGCTCTTTCACTAATATGATTGAAACAAAAGCACCGATAACTGCCATATATAACGGCAAAGTTGACGGCAGGTTAAAGGCGAGTAAAAGTCCGGTCACCACCGCTGATAAATCGCCAATGGTTTGATCCTCTTTGCGCAAGCGGCACCAGAGATACTCGAAGCCAACGCAGCTTGCTACCGTCACCACAATAAGGATGAAGGCAGAAAGTCCGAACAGAAGAACAGCTGCAATTGCTGTCGGCATCAACGCAATGATGACGTTGCGCATGAGCTTTTGTGTTGTGACGTTGTCACGCAGGTGCGGCGGAGAGGTCAGAGCCATTGACCGCTTTGGTAAAGATGCCATGCTATGCCCTCTTCTTTCTTTGTTTACGTTGTTCAGCACGAACAGCATTTCGTGCAAGCTTGGTAGTCTGCGTCAGTGGCTGCTTTGCAGGGCAGACATAAGAGCAGGTACCGCAAGAAATGCACATATCGGCCTTAAGGTAGTCCATACGCTCCAAATCATTTTTGTTGTATGCGTTTTGAATACCCACCGGATTAAGGCGCATCGGACAAGACCGAACGCATCGACCGCACTTAATACATGGGGTCGACTCGGGATACATAACGTTTTCATCCGCAAAGACCAAAAGGCCGCTGTTTTGGCGCACCACTGGATAGCCGAGGTCAACAACAGCATTACCCATCATTGGTCCGCCCATAACCACCTTGCGGGGTTCTTTCTTCAAACCGCAGAAATCCATAAGGTCGTGAATGCGCGTTCCAATAGCAATTTGAACATTTGCAGGACGCTCTACTGCATCACCGGCCACCGTAATACGACGGGTAACAAGCGGCATGCCAGTACGTAAGAACAAACCAATCTTTGAAATGGTGGTCACATTAAAAATCATGGCACCAATAACCGTAGAGCGTTGCCCACGAGGAACTTCTTTTCCGGTCATGTTATAGAGCAGAATATGGTGAGCTCCTTGTGGGTACATGCTTGGCAGGGTGCGTACCGTAATAGTCGGGTCATCCTGCGTCAGCTTGGTCAAATGCTCAATGGCCTTCGGTTTGTTTTCTTCAATAGCAATAATGCCCTTGGGAATATCAAGGTATTTCATGCAAGAACGCAAGCCGAAAAGAATATCATCAGCATTTTCAATCATCTCGCGATAGTCACTCGAAAGATAAGGCTCGCACTCTGCACCATTTACGACCAAGGTTTCAATTTCGTCTAAGTTTTTAGGCGCAAGTTTGATATCGGTTGGAAAACCGGCACCACCCAAACCAACGATGCCACTGTGGTTCATTGCTTCAAGGAAAGACTCTTTGTCATGAACCTCAGGAGGGACAACATGCGGGTCGACGGTTTGCAAACCATCCGTAGCAATAACCACCGTTTGGTCAGTTTTGCCACTTGAATAATAGGCGGGAACAATTCCGGTAACGGTACCCGACACACTTGAAAAAATATCGGCAGCAAGAGCCTTATCAGCGTGACCTACCAGCGTACCAACGTCGACGTGGTCGCCACGCTTTACCACAGGCTTGCAAAGCGCGCCCACGTGCTGCTGCATAGGCAGCACAATGGTCTCTGGAATAGGCATTTCCACCGTGGGCATCTCGGCTGTCACTTTGTTCTCGGGCACACGAGCTCCCCGCATGAAAAAATTCTTTTTTATGTAGGTTGAAAAGCTCATAAAATCCCATCTGAAATTGAATAATGTGATTACTCTCCCTCATCGAAACTAGCACAATAAATACGTAAGACAAGGAGTCGAATTTTTCTTGATTCAAAACAGCGGTAAGTGGTTTTTACTGTGTTTATCTTTTTAAACTTCCTACACACTTTCTTGAGAAAGGCCAGGGTTTTACGGGAATTTCGCACCGTATGCACGCGCACAAATGGCAACAGCTAAAGCATTCGCTCGTGCAATTGCCGATACAAAAAGCGGAACAAAAACAGGCAAGAATGACCGTGCTCGTGCAAGTGGTGAACCGGAGGAAAACTGCGCTCCCCGTGATTCCTGCGATTGCTTAAGCGCGTAAAATTCTTCCGTTAATAGCGGGATAAACCGCATACTCACTTCAACGGCTAACGCCGCATCTTCGACACGCAAACCCAGATGTCGCAACGGGCTCAAAAGACGACGTGTAGCGAATGAAAGTTCATCAGCTGAAGTGGTGCGCATCAAAGCCCCCAGCGCTAAAACCAGACATATAAAGCGCAAGACCGAATCTATGGCAAACAGAATGCCGCCCGTTGATATGCAGAGCCCCACTCCTTCAAAGAGCACAGTGCCATCGCGCAAAAAGAGCGAGTCAAAAGCAAGTACAAAGATAATCAGGTAGACAAACGGTCTTAAGAGTCTAAGAGCCTGGCCTACACTCATACCCGAAAGGGCAAGGATACACATGGTGAGGGCAGCCAAAACCAGATAGCCTGCCAATCCATGCAGGCAAAACGCCAAAACAAAGAAGACGAGGCAGGCAATAATTTTTATACGCGCATCAAGGCGGTACAGCGGTGCTGTACCGGGTCGATAGGAGCCAAATGACAGAGAGGCACTCCCGCACCTTTGGATACCGCCGCGTGAGCGCATAACTTCAGTTTCAGGGATATCATCAACGACTATCTTGGCAATTGCACCGGTTAAACCGCCCGTTATAAGAGCAGCTATAGCAAGTGGAATGATGTTTATAAGCACTGCGGGCGTATGCAAAATAAGTGCTGCCATGCCCAGCTGTCCGGTGTTGTGCAAAACCGCAGCAACCATACTTACTACCACGATAGGAATGCGCTTAAACCTGCTTAAAAGGTACATACCCACAAACGCCAAGAGACTGCCTGCCAAGCTGTAGAGAAACATCATGGGCGAACCAAAAAGGAAACCTGCAGCGATGACTTTCACGGTCATAACCTCTAAAGCCATACGCGCATCGTAGCGATACAGTGCCACCAAAACTGCGATATTGCCCAATCCCAGCTTTACTCCCGGAATTGCAATCGGCAGTGGGATGGTCGATTCGATATAGCTCAATACAAGCGCAAGAGCGGAGAGCAGGGCCGCATGTGCAATGCGGTTTATCCGTTCATCAGCATTGGGTTGTTGTAAAACTTGAGGTCTTTTTTCGCTTTGGATTGATTGGGTACCCGTCACTTCTCCACCACCTCAATCCAAAGCTTGTGTGGCAAACAAACAATCTGTTGTCCAAATGATCCGTCAATTGCGCCCTGGTGCATACAATCGTGGTTGGGGCAATCCGAATCGACCACGCTTACCTTGCCGCCTTCAACTCGAACAACATTCTTTCCCAGGTCAGTTTGGACCGTAATTTCCTGGTCGGTATCAAGCGGTAGTTCATAGGTTTTGTCATCGGCGTCGTGCACAACAGCAACACGCTCACCTGAGCTTGCTTCTTCGGTATTCTCAAGGTCGAAGCGCTTGCCGGATGATTCACTTATTTTGCCTTCGTTATCTACCAAAATGCCTTCAAGTGCATCGTGCTTTTCAAGGAAGACAAGCGCCTCTTCACGTCCCAGCAAGAAGAGAACCGTTGCATAGGCATCACCGTCAATCGACTGTTTGCAAACAATGGAGCTCGAATCAAGGTCTGTCTTGGCCGGGTACCCGGTTTTCGGATCAAGAATATGGTAGTAGCGGGTACCGTCTTGCTCGAAATAGCGTTCGTACAGACCACTCGTTACTACCGACTCATCTTGCGCTGTACAGCTTGCGATGACCGTTTGATCTGCATCTTTATTAGGGTTTCGTACGCCAACTTTCCACTGGGAACCATCAGGTTTATTACCAAGAGCATAGATGTTGCCACCAAGATTAAGGATGGCGCTTTCACACCCGCCATCGCGGAAAAGTTGAGCCAGGTCATCGGCAATATAACCCTTGGCGATACCACCCAAATCAAGCTTCATATCGGGGTCATCGAGTGTGACTGTTGTATCTGTAACATGTATCTTTTCCCACCCAATATGGGTAATAGCTTCTTTGAGATCTGCATCATCCGGCTTAACACCTTTATCGAAGTCCCAAAGCGTCGTTACCGCTCCAATACTGATGTCGAAAAGACCGTTTGAGTCTTGCGAATACATGAAGGACTTCTTGATGATATCTGCTGTTTCGGGCGCAATTTCAAACTCCGTTTTATGTGAGGCATTAATACGTCCGATATCACTCTCTTCAATGGTTCGCGAGAATTTTTGCTCGAAGTAATTGCACCGATCTACCGCTTTGTCCATCAACTCTGCAGAACAGTACGCACTTAAATTCACGGAAGTGTTAAACAAAAATAAATTTCGCTCTTCTTTGCCCTCATCAGACGATGAAGAGCTGGCTTGAGAACAAGAAGGCAATAAAATAGCGGCAGCGGAACTAAGAGCACAACCCGCTGCAAAATATAAAAATCTTCTGCGCGATATCTGTATATCTCGTATCACGCTCAAATATCCTTCTTTCCTCTCATAGCTATGCTTTTTTAACTTCGTTGTTCTTTTCGAAGTATGCGGCAAGTCTTTTCCCTCTTCAAATTATCTTTTTTAAGACTTGCATGCTGTCGCATAAGGTCATCTTTACCACCACCGTTTGCGATTTAGAGAATCTATACCCAAACGGCAGTAAAACTCGGCAAACTCGTCTTCCTTGACAGAGAGATACATAAGTTCTTCAATTTCACCTATCTGCTACGGTTTTTACTCGGCTTCATTGAGGGAAGGTTTGATGGACAAAAAGGTTAAGAGCAAGCGCCCCGCCCTATCACAGGCGATGGTTTTCATCCTCCTCTTTGGCATCGTAAGTCTTTTCTCCGACATGACCCATGAAGGCGCCGATAGCATTCGTGGTGCTTATTTGGTGCTTTTAGGAGCATCTGCCGGAACCATCGGATTTATCTCTGGTTTAGGCGAACTTATTGGCTATTCGCTGCGCCTTATCTTCGGCAAACTCGCTGATAAAACAAAGGCATATTGGCCGCTCCTTATTGCCGGCTATGTCATTGACATTGTTGCGGTGCCTGCGCTTGCCTTTGTTGGTGAACATGGCTGGATTGCTGCCTGTGCTCTGCTCGCCTTACAGAAGTTTGGCAAATCCATTAAGAAACCTGCCAAGGACACCGTTATGTCCTTTGCCGCTTCACAAGAAGGTGCAGGCAAGACATTTGGAATCCAGGAAATGCTCGACCAGATTGGCGCTTTTTTGGGTCCGGTTCTGCTTTATGTGGTCATGCTTTTCAAGACAAGCGGGACTACGTATGAAATCTATTCGTTCTGTTTCCTTGTCTTAGCAATTCCTGGTGCAATCACGCTTATCTTGCTTGGTTTTACCAAGGCAAAATTTCCCAACCCCGACCAGTTTGAGCCGGAAGCGAAACAGTACACGCCCCTGAAAATGAAGCGTAGCTTCGTTCTCTACATTATCGGCATCAGTGTTTTTGCCTTTGGCTTTATGGATTATGCCTTGGTTCTCATGCATGTCGAACAGGTCTTTGTAAACAACGGAACACAAAGTCTCATCACTGAACAAACGCTGCCTCTCTTATATGCCGCTGCCATGCTTATTGACGCCATCGCGGCACTTGTATTCGGGTCGGCCTTTGATAAGCACGGTGTTAAGGTGCTCGCAATATCAGCGTTTTTGTCGGCCCTTTTCCCTGTCTTTATTTTCACGACGAACTCTCTTGTTATGCTTTTTGTCGGCATCGCCTTATGGGGAATCGGTATGGGAGCGCAAGAATCTATCCTGAAAGCCATGGTCACAAGCCTTATCCCCAAGCAAAACCGCGCCACGGGTTATGGCATCTTTGAGTGCTCTTTCGGCGTGTGCTGGTTCTTCGGCAGCTGGCTTTTAGGAAGCCTTTATGACATAAGCATTCCGCTCATGATTGCCATTTCTTTACTTACCCAGCTTGCTTCTATCCCGTTTTATCTCGCAGCCGGAAAGAAAGAACAAGCGTAGAAGTCACGCATCGCGGGATGAAGGCATGAATAATTCACTTCCCGGAAATGCGGCGCATGCACTAATATAGGAAATGATTGTTCTCAGAGTTTTACGCTCAAGATTTGCTGCACCTATCAAGGAGGAATAATGCGGACTTTCAACAAATCAAAGAAGCTTGAAGGCGTCCAGTATGAGGTACGCGGGCCGGTAGCTGACCAAGCACTGCGCATGGAAGCTGCAGGCGAGAAAGTACTGAAGCTCAATATTGGAAACCCAGCGCCTTTCGGATTCCGCACAACTGACGAAATCGTCCAAACAATGATTGATAACCTCACCGAAACTGAGGGATATTCAAACTCTCGTGGTCTTGAGTCTGCACGCAAGGCAATTCTGGAGCACGCCAAGTCAAAAAATATTCCGAACGTTACGATGGAAGACATCTACACCGGAAATGGCGCAAGCGACCTGATTAATATGTGCATGACCGCTCTGCTTGATCCGGGTGACGAAATCTTGATTCCGGCACCTGACTATCCGCTCTGGACGGCATGTGCCACACTTGCAGGCGGTACCGTTGTTCACTACCTCTGCGACGAGCAGTCTGATTGGTACCCAGACTTAGATGACATTCGCTCGAAAATCACTCCGAAGACGAAGGCTATTGTCATCATTAACCCAAATAACCCCACCGGCGCTTTGTACCCCAAAGACATTTTGGAAGAAATCGTTAAGATTGCTCGCGAAAACGAATTGATGATTTTCTGTGACGAAATCTACGAGCGTTTGGTTATGGATGGTCTGGAGCATACATCCATTGCTTCTCTTGCTCCTGACTTGTTCTGCGTCACCTTTGGCGGCCTCTCGAAATCTCACATGGTATGCGGCTACCGCGTTGGTTGGTGCTTCTTTAGCGGCAACAAAGAACTCGGCCGTGACTATATTGAAGGCTTTAACAAGCTTTCGAACATGCGCCTGTGCTCAAACGTACCAGCTCAGTCCATCATTCCTACCGCACTTGCAGATCAGGCAAGTGTTGATAGCTATATCAAGCCTGGCGGACGCATTTACGAGCAGCGCGAGTTTGTCTATAACGCCTTAAATGAAATTCCAGGCATTACAACCGCAAAGCCACATGCTGCTTTCTATATCTTCCCGAAGATTGATGTAAAGCGCTTCAATATTACAAGCGATGTGCAGTTTGCCATTGACCTCTTAAAGCAAAAGCACGTGCTTATTGTTCAGGGCAGCGGATTTAACTGGCCAAATCCTGACCACTTCCGTGTTGTCTACCTGCCTTCCATCGAGACCTTAAAGCCTGCCATTAACAACTTGGCCGACTTCCTCTCGACCTACAAGCAACAGTAAACTTTGCTAGCTCGTGCATAAGGAGAATCTATGCCGCATAAGCGTGAGAACGTAATTTCTTGGGACGAGTTCTTCATGAAGGTTGCTATCGCGGCCTCACAGCGAAGCAAAGATCCCAACACGCAGGTTGGTGCTTGCATTGCAGATACGAACCATCGCATTTTATCGGTTGGCTATAACGGAACGCCATCGGCTATTAACGACGATGACTTTCCCTGGGCAACTAGCGATAACCCTATTGAAGACAAGCACCCTTATGTTGTTCATGCTGAAGCAAACGCTATTTTGAACTACCGCGCTTCACTCAAAGACATGAATGGCGCTACGCTGTATGTGACCTTATTCCCCTGCAACGAATGCGCCAAGTTTTTGGCACAGGTTGGCATTAAGCACGTCATTTACCTAAGCGATAAGTATGACGGCACTGAAGCTAACATTATCGCCAAGCGAATTCTTAACGGCTGCGGTATTAGCTTCCGTCAAATGGAACCGCCACGGTAAGGCTAGACAAAAGAAACGAAAAAGGGCACGTTCTGCGTGCTCTTTTTTATGGTCTGCCGAGTTTTTCAAGGTAGCAATTATACCTTGGCCTCTTGGTTGCTTGCTTCGCTCTGTACCTTCTTCCGACCGGAATCACGGATAAAGATTACAACAATGAGCGCAGAAATTATCGCAAGTGCGAGAAGGCCGACAAATGCATACTGCGAGCCTATGAATGTTTGCACGGCAAGATTGGTTTCATTGCCCGTAGTCGTTGCAAGCGAAGAGAGGCTTACCAAGAACGCTGTACCGAAGGCGGCACCTACCTGTTCAACCATGGACAGGATGGCATTTCCATCAGCGACATCTTCGACATGGACAGCATTCATGCCCCAGGTGTTCACCGGTGTAATAAGCATCTGGGCGCCGATACTTACCAAACCGTATGCAAGACCTACGGTCAGCAACGTTGAATCCATTGACAGGAAGAAGTACGAAATTGCTCCAATAACAAGCACCGCAGAACCAATCAGGGCAATTCCACGCACACCATAACGGTCATAGAGTTTTCCAGCAATAAGTCCCAGACATGCACCGATAATGACACCGGGCATCATGAGCAGGCCGGACATCGATGTTGACTGTCCTAGCGCATTTTGGACGAAAAGCGGAAAAATGACGCCCATGCCAATAAGGATAGCTTGCATAAGAATGAGAAATATAGCAGTCGTCCGAAACTCGAAGACTAAAAATGTTCTCATCTGCAAAATCGGCGTTTCGAGATGGAACTGCCTGCGCACGTAGATCACAATCAGCACGACACCCAAAATGATGAGTCCGAGCGAGAGAAGAAGAGAGTCTGCAGAGCTGATTGAGGACATGCCGTAGAGCAGCGTAAACATTCCGATAGACATCAAAACGACAGAGATAGCATCGAAGCTGATGCGCTTGAAGCCTGAAAGACTCGTAAGTCCCTTGATGGCTACCAGAATGATGAGGACTGCGATAACAGCGCTTATGATGAAAAGCGACTGCCAACCCAGAGAGTCCACGATACCACTTGCAATGACCGGACCCGCAGTTGGCGCAAAACCGACAACAAGACCAATAAGACCCATTGCAAGGCCGCGAGACTCGCGTGGGAAAATAAGGAATACCGAAGTAACCGAAAGCGGCATGATGATTCCTGTTGCAACAGCCTGCCCAATACGCCCGCAGATAAGAGGCATAAACGACGAGGAGACAGCGCAAAGCAGCGAGCTTACCAGGAAAAGAATCATACTTACGATGAACAACCGTGATGAACGAAAACGGCCAAGAAGATACGCATTCAGAGGAATAATGATGGCTTCTACTAAGGAGTAACCGCTCGTCAGCCACTGCGCAGTACTGGCGCTAACTTGCATCTGTTCCATAATAATGGGAAGCGCAGAGGAAAGAGAGGTTTGGTTGAGCATTACGAGAAGAGCTCCGAAAACAAAGATGGTCACGCAGAACTTATCCTGCTTATCGAGACCTCGTGACATAAAGCACCCGTCCTTATTGAGAAAAAATACTCAAGCCATTCTACACAAATAAAGAAGGGACGAAACCACAATTTTTCGCCCCTTCATAGGTTATATGTACACCCTCACCTCAAAGTGAGATGAGCAAGCAAAAGACGCGCACGCAATACGTGAAAACTACTCCTCCACGCTTCGCGCCTCAGATTTAGGCCTGATCATACATCTCGCGCAACTGTACAAGATGCTTATAGCGCTCCATTGCCGCTTCCTCATTTTCAGCAAAGAGCTTATCCGCACGGTCAGGGAATTCACGAGTAAGTCGACTGTAGCGGGCTTCGTTCATGAGGAAGTCCTGGTAGCCGCCCTCAGGCTCTTTGGAGTCGAGCGTGAAGCGCTTGCCTGCTGGTGCACCAGGATTGAAGCGGTACAAGTTCCAATACCCACAGTCAACAGCACGCTCCATCTCAAGCTGCGCGTTCTTCATGCCGCCCTTGATGGAATGCATCTCGCAGGGAGAGTATCCGATAATGAGCGACGGTCCTGGATAAGCCTCAGCCTCTAGGATAGCCTTGAGCGTTTGCATCGGCTTTGCACCCATAGCTACCTGGGCAACATAAACATAACCGTAAGCCATAGCAATCTCTGCAAGGCTCTTCTTCTTAATGTCCTTGCCGGCTGCAG
Organism: Eggerthellaceae bacterium; assembly: GCA_050945155.1. Taxonomy (GTDB): domain Bacteria; phylum Actinomycetota; class Coriobacteriia; order Coriobacteriales; family Eggerthellaceae; genus JBMNSK01. The sequence continues at coordinate 21,726 of JBMNSK010000001.1, forward strand.
CAAACTGAGCAACCTGGCCAATATTGGAGGCCTTAGAAGCTTGACCACCGGTATTGGAATATACCTCGGTATCAAACACGAATACATTAACATCCTCACCAGAAGCAAGTACGTGGTCAAGTCCGCCATATCCAATATCGTATGCCCAACCGTCACCGCCGAAGATCCAGAAGGACTTCTTGGAGAGGTATTCCTTTTTCTCGAGCATCTCACGAGCAAGTTCTGCAGACTCACCGTCTTTGGAGGCAAGCTGCTCAAGCTCAGCAATCAACGCTTTGCTTGCTGCTTTGTTTGCCTGAGCATCGCCCCGCGTGTCGAGCCATTCACGAATAGCTGCTTTGCACGTATCGCCTACGGATGCATCAAGGAGCGTTTCGGCCTTAAGCGCCTGCTCTTTACGAACTGCCTCATAGCCCATGCGCATACCATAGCCATGCTCGGCGTTATCTTCGAACAGCGAGTTGTTCCAAGCTGGTCCGTGACCTTGCTTGTTGACGGTATAAGGGGAAATAGCTGCGGGGTTACCCCAAATTGAAGAGCAACCAGTTGCGTTTGCAATAAACATGCGGTCACCGAACAGCTGGGTGACTAAGCGAGCATAGGAGGTTTCTGCACAGCCTGCACAGGCGCCTGAGAACTCAAGCAGTGGTTGGCGGAACTGGCTACCTTTAACCGTGTCAGAAAGCAGCTCTTCTTTTTCCGTTACCTGCGCTACGCAGTAATCGAAGGCATCCTGCTGGTCAAGTTCTTCATCGGTTGGAACCATTTCAAGCGCATCTGCAGGGCACTGATTGATGCAAACGCCGCAACCCATACAGTCAAGCGGAGAAATAGCAAGCGTGTACTGGTAGTTCTTTGCCTTACCACCCCTGCCAGGAACAATCTTCGTTACACTCGGAGCTCCAGCTGCCTCCTCTTCGGTAAGAGCAAACGGACGAATGGTGGCGTGAGGACACACAAACGAACAGTTATTGCACTGGATGCACTTCTCAGCATCCCAACGAGGAACGCTTACGGCAACGCCGCGCTTCTCATAAGCAGAAGCCCCAAGTTCGAACTGACCATCGGAGTGGTTCTTAAAGGCAGAGACAGGCAGGCGGTCACCATCCATACGGTCAACCGCAAGCATAATATCTTCGACCATGCGTACAACCTGAGGACAACCGCTTAGCTTGGTCTCCTTAGGCTCGTCAACCGCATTTGCCCATGAAGCAGGAACTTCAATCTTTTTGTAGGCAGTAGCACCGGCATCAATAGCACGGTGGTTCATATCAACGACGTCTTGACCCTTCTTGAGGTAGGAATGTGTCGCCGCTTCCTTCATATACTGAATGGCATCTTCCTGCGGAAGGATGTTCGCAAGGCTGAAGAAAGCCGATTGAAGAATGGTATTGGTGCGCTTGCCCATACCAATTTCAATGGCGAGGTCAATAGCGTTAATGGTATAAAGCTGGATATTGTTTTCTGCAATATAGCGCTTTGACTCGGCGTTCATATGGCGGTCAAGCTCTTCGAAATCCCACTGGCAATTAATCATAAAAATGCCACCAGGCTTCACATCGTTGACCATTCTGAAGCCCTTCGTGACATAGGAAGGGTTATGACAAGCAACAAAGTCAGCCTTGTTGATGTAGTACGAACTCCTGATAGGATTGTCGCCGAAACGCAGGTGGCTTATGGTTACGCCGCCGGTCTTCTTCGAGTCGTACTGGAAATATGCCTGAACGTATTTATCGGTGTGGTCGCCGATAATCTTAATGGAGTTCTTGTTGGCACCTACCGTACCATCGCCACCAAGACCCCAGAACTTGCACTCAATAGTTCCCTCAGCAGCCGTGTTTGGACAATCCTTATCCTCCGGAAGGCTGAGGTGAGTCAAATCGTCAACAATGCCAATTGTGAATTCACGTGCCGACGCATCTTTTGCAAGCTCGGTAAACACCGCAAAGATTGATGACGGTGGCGTGTCTTTAGAACCAAGGCCGTAGCGACCACCGGTTACGATGAGGTCACTTCTTCCCTGCTCATAAAGACCGGTAATGACATCTTGGTAGAGCGGCTCACCTAAGGAACCAGGCTCCTTTGTACGGTCAAGAACCGCAATCTTTTTTACCGTCTGGGGAAGAACTTCTAAGAACTTTTCAGTGATGAATGGACGATAGAGGCGGACCTTAATGAGACCGACATGTTCGCCGTGGGCATTCAAGTAGTCAACGACTTCCTCGGTTACGTCGCAGACAGAACCCATAGCGACAATTACGCGGTCAGCTTGGGGGTCACCGTAGTAGTTGAAAAGCTTGTAATCGGTGCCGAGTTTTTCATTAATCTTATCCATGTATTCTTCAACAACAGCAGGAAGGTCGAGGTACTGCTGGTTGCATGCTTCTCTGTTCTGGAAGAAGATGTCGCCATTTTCATGGGACCCACGCATGGCTGGATGTTCCGGGTTCAGCGCATGAGCACGGAAACGCTTAACGGCGTCCATATCGCACATTTCAGCCAAATCGTCATAGTCCCAAACGGCAACTTTTTGCACCTCATGGGAAGTACGGAAGCCGTCGAAGAAGTTTAAGAATGGAACCCCGCCCTTAATAGCCGAAAGATGGGCAACAGCGGTTAGATCCATAACTTCTTGCACGTTGCCCTCGGCAAGCATGGCAAAGCCAGTCTGTCGGCAGGACATAACGTCTGAGTGGTCACCGAAAATATTAAGAGCATGCGACGCCACGGTACGAGCGCTGACGTCAAAAACCGCAGGGAGTTTCTCCGCAGCGATTTTATACATGTTTGGAATCATGAGGAGTAAACCCTGAGATGCGGTAAAGGTAGTGGTGAGTGCACCTGCTACAAGAGAACCGTGTACCGTACCGGCAGCTCCACCCTCTGACTCCATTTCGACTACCTTGACGGTGCTGTCGAAGATATTTTTGCGGCCCTGTGCAGACCACTGGTCTACCAAATCAGCCATTGGAGATGACGGCGTAATTGGATAAATGCCTGCCACCTCAGTAAACGCATAAGAAACATAGGCAGCAGCAGTGTTGCCGTCCATGGATTTAAATGATCTCGTCATAAGCACTCTTCCCCTCATGCTCTCAAACGATTTATGCGGGAGACGAATGGAACCAAAGAAAACTTATTAAAATGTCCCGAAAAACTCTCCCTCTCCTGCTTTGAGTATAGTGTCTTAAGAAATAGGCCTTGAACCCTCACATCATGCAAGGCGCAGTATTTCGGTCAGCGGAAATGGGCCTTCCGATAACAGGAAGAAAGCCACCGCTCACTCATAAAGACCAGATAAAAATAATGATTTCTTTGAATTAAGCGTCGGTTGATGCACGAAGTTTTTCAAGGATTGCAATCTCACGGCGCCTCTGTGCTGCCACAAATGAACTTGCGGCAAAAGCCCGTTTCGAGAGCAAATGGCGAGCAATACCTTTGTTGATGCGCGCATCACAAAGTTGCCCTAAAAGTTCCTGGTTGTCCTTGGCACGATGCCCATAGTCATGTTCTACGTCGTTGAACATTCCTTTGAATTCGCGGGCAATATAGCGAAGCATCTTCGAACGTTTCCGGACCGCATGGGTAGCTTGAGCATCTTTAAAATCGCACGTATCAAATGCCTCTTCATAGCGGGCCCACAATTTCTCATAACGCTTTTGCAGACAAGCAGAAGCAAAGCCCTCTGACTCAATGGAATCACGCCAATGGATATGCTTTGTTGCCTCCACGAGGTTATTAATTTCTTCCTGTGTTCTCTTCTGTCTAAAACACTTCATAAACCGCTGCCGTTCAGATGCAGCGGCTTTTTGAGCAGCAAGCACAAGGTCTGGCTCATCGTTTCGATGAACTCCATGCGAAACGGTTTCTAAAAAGACATCAAACTCCCTTAGGCTTGAAGTCTCACGCTGTAGGGCACCGAGCGCATCGCGCAGACGTTTGTTTTCCTTGCGCTTTTCATAGGGTCCCACGAAAGCAAGCAAGGATCGAAGTACGCGCAAAGATATACGGTATTGATGCAATGCTTCAGCGTCATCGGGATTTGCAAGTACGTCGCGCCGGGTATCGTCAATGCGCTTGCCCGCCTGAGCAAGTACCTTTTCCATGTGAACAAGGCTTTTCCAAAGATGGTGGTTTGGGCCCTGAACAAACCACTGCAGCTCGCAAATTCCATCATCGGTAAAAGAAAATGCCGCAGCAGCTGCCTTCTCAAATACCTGTGTGCACCCACTGAGACGACAGAACAGCTCTTCCATAAACGGGTTATGACCGACAGCAACAACGGTACCTGACTCGTCTTTTAAGAGGCGCAAAAAAGAATCAATGTCGCCACTATAAAGACTTGGATGCTTCTCAATATCTTTCAAGCCAAGAGCGGCCGCCACAATCTCTGCGGTCTGCATAGCACGCACAGCGGGGCTCGACCAAATGCTTAGATTCTTCGTATGAGGGACAAGTTTCATTACACGGGGCATGACCGCTGCACAAGAACGTTTGCCACTCTCGGTAAGGCGACGGTCACTATCTTGTAGGGTTTCTGACCGTGCTTCAGTTTTAGCATGGCGAATAAGTATGAGGGTATCGACCATGAGTTCACCCACCTAAGAAGAAGACGTCGTGCCTATGATAACGCGCCAAGTCATGACCGCTCTTAGTACAAATCTATTCTCCGGTGATTAAACACGGGGATTTTCGCACGGGCTTCCTTTACCACATCAAAATCAATTTCTGCACAAATAAGGTCATTTCCCATGGTTCCTCGTGCAAGAATGCGGCCGAACGGATCAATGACAAGGCTTGAGCCAACATAATTTGAATCCGCGCGACTCACGCCCGCAACGAAAATCTCGTTTTCTATAGCCCGAGCACGCAGCAGAGTTTCCCACTGCTCGCGCTTATGGGGGCCTGCGACCCAGGCAGATGGGTAAATGAGCAGTTCACAGCCCTCAAGAGCTGCCTTGCGCGCAAACTCTGGGAAACGCAGGTCATAACAAATTCCCAAACCAATCTTTCCAAAAGGCGTTGTAATAGGGTGCGAGAGCTTATCGCCTGGAGTCATCTTGGCCGACTCATGGTAGTGTCCCGCATCAAAGAGGTGAATCTTGCGATACACACCAATCTGTGTTCCTGAATCGTCGGTCATAACTGTCGTATTGTACGGCTTGTCCCCTGCTGCATTCTTTTCATTTACGCAGTACACAAGATAGAATCCGAATTCCTTTGCCAGACTATCCATAGCTGAGGCATACGGACCATCAAGACTTTCTGCCGCCGCAAGAAATTCCTCGACATTCAATTCATACGGGTTCATAAAGGCCTCGTGGAACACGAGGATGTCGACACCTTCCTTCTTAGCCTGGTCAGCAAAGTGCCGAGCGCAGGCAAGCATGTCACCGTCTTCCGGACGTCTGGTTTGAGCAAGGCCAATCTTGAATGTCATGAGGTACTCCTTGCAACGTAAATATTACTGCGTCAATCGAGAAGCAATAGCGTCAATAAACTCTTCCGTAGAAAGCTTTTGTGGGTTTTGCAATGACGTAATACGTACTAGGTCGCCAGTCATCTGTCCGTTTTCAATGGTTTTAATGGTTGCATCTTCAAGACGGTCCGCAAAAGACTGCAAATCACTGAGACCGTCAAGCTCACCGCGCTTCCTTAAAGCGCCCGTCCAAGCAAAAATCGTTGCAACCGAATTCGTTGAAGTTTCTTCACCTTTAAGATACTTGTAATAGTGGCGCTGGACCGTACCGTGAGCCGCTTCATACTCGTAGTACCCATGAGGAGAAACTAAAACCGAGGTCATCATGGCCAAAGATCCAAATGCGGACGATACCATGTCACTCATAACGTCGCCGTCATAGTTTTTGCATGCCCAGATAAATCCACCTTCAGACTTCATAACACGCGCAACCGCATCATCAATGAGAGTGTAAAAATATCTGATGCCTGCTTTTTCGAAACGCTTCTTATACTCAGCATCGAAAATTTCTTGAAAGATATCCTTGAATCGGTGGTCGTAGGTTTTTGAAATAGTGTCTTTCGTTGCAAACCATAGGTCTTGCGAGGTTTCAAGCGCATAGGTAAAGCAGGTATGAGCAAAGCTTTCAATAGAACTATCGAGGTTATGCATACCTTGCACCACACCAGGACCAGAAAAATCGTGTACAAGGATGCGGTTTTCGGGTCCATCAACCGGCGTGTATACAAGCTCTACGATGCCGGGTCCATCTACCCGCATCTCAGCGTCTTTATACACATCGCCGTACGCATGACGAGCAAGCGTAATAGGTTTCGTCCAGTTCCGCACACAGGGTTCGATTCCCTTGACCACAATAGGAGCACGAAAAACCGTACCGTCCAACATGGCACGAATAGTACCGTTAGGGCTCTTCCACATCTTTTTTAACCCATATTCCTCAACGCGAGCCGCATTGGGGGTGATGGTTGCGCACTTTACGGCTACACCCAAACGCTTCGTAGCATTTGCAGCTTCCACCGTGATCTGGTCATTGCTCTCATCTCTACTTTTCAGACCCAAATCGAAGTACTCGGTCTTAAGGTCAACGAACGGGCAAATAAGTTTATCTTTAATAAGTTGCCAGATGACGCGCGTCATCTCATCGCCGTCCATTTCCACCAGCGGAGTTTTCATAGCAATTTTCGTCATGAAGGGCCTTCCTTGGTCACGTAAACAGTCTTTAATCCATGCTTTAGTCTAGCTTGAGTCGAGAAAAAATAAAATGCAGGTCGGTCAACCTACTTGTAGGTGCGCTCGGCAATCTCTTCAGCATTTTCTTTACAGTACGGCAAGAGAAAATCCACGAGATCATTTGCTTCCTTACGCGGGGTATTCGGTACCCCAACACCGACCGTGCGCACCGTTCTGGGACGCAGGGCAACAACATGGGTGTTTTCCGGCAAGCCAGACAAACACATACGCGGCATGATGGTCGTGCCAAACCCTTTTGAAACCATAGTAAGAAGCGTCTGGTTATCGTCGCAGTGCACAATGTCGGCGTGAGGAAGCAGAGCATCCATGCGACGACCCCAAACATCAAAGGGGGCAAGGATAAGCGGACGCTTCACGAGATCCTCGATGGTTACGTACTCAAGACCTTCCTTATAGTCCTTATCTTCAAGCACCGCGCAGTAGACATCGTCCATAAGCGCATACCACCGAAAACCACGCAGACGTTCGGCATCGCCTAAGGCAACATCGACCTCTCCCCGCAAAAGCCAGTTCGACAAGATGTCACTACCGATACGAATGTCGAATGCAAGGTTTTTATGCTGCTTGCGAAACTCAAGAAGCGCTTCGGGAAGCCAGGTATCAGCAATGCTCGCAAAAGACCCGATACGAAGTGGCGCCGGAGTTCCCTCTGAAACTGCATGTGCCTGCTCTGAAGCTCTGCGCGACAACCGAGATAGTGCGTTGCTTGCCTCGATGATAGTTGGCAAAAGATCTTCCCCGGCATCCGTTAGTTTTACTCCCGCATGACTGCGGTCCAAAACCTTACAGCCTAGCTCTGCTTCAAAGCTATTCATCATCTGCGTAACTGCAGACTGTGTACAGTTGGATATCTGCGATGCTTTGCTGAAACTTCCGGTTTGCACAACCGCTAGAAAAACTTCGAGTTTTCGGTCGTCCATGATAGACCTCCGGATTATTAGTTTTCCTTATATGCCTATCATATATCAAATCTTCCCTGTTAAGAATAAAAGATGCACACTCCCCTATGGAAGGAAAATGCCGTATGAAAGGTTTGAGATGACGCAGGATCAAAAAGGATATCTCCTTGTTTTCTTGGGAGCTGCAATTTGGGGGCTCATCGGCCCATTCATCGTCTTAATGCAGGATGCAGGCAGTACTGCTGAGCTGACTGGGTTCTTGCGCATTGGATTCGCATTTCTTATTACGGTTCCCATCGCCATCAAGAAATACGGTATCTCTTCTTTCAAAATAAACTTCAGAACCTTCATCTCGTGCCTCGTTATGGGCATCCTTTGCTTTGGTGCCTATAACATCGCGTACGGTTATGCGGTCGACTACCTTGGTGTCGCCGGTTCCTCCGTACTCTTGCGCGTCTCTCCCATTTTTGGCTTTATTACGGCTATGATTTTCTTCCACGAAGGCGCAACAAAGCTGAAGGTCTTCGCCATTTTAGTAGACATCTTCGGATGCGCGTTGGTTGTCACCAATGGTGATTTCACCGTGCTACAGGGTAATGCAATGGGCATTATCATAGGCACCCTGGCTGCATTCTTCTATTCACTCTGTGCAGCAGCAGGACGGATTGCTGGAGATGATACCAACGCATACGTTATCAGCGCCTACAGCTATCTTATCGGAGCAATTTTCCTTGCTGTAGCGCTCCAACCTTGGGCAACGCCTATTACCGTAAATGCTCAGATTGTAGGCATCGGCTTTATATATGCACTTGTTGCAACTGTTACGCCCTATATTCTCTACCTGAAAGGCATACAGCTTATTTCCGAAAACAGCAAAGTTCTTGTTTTCGCATCAGTCGAAAGCATTGTTGCGGCCATCTTGGGCGTTGCCCTCTACCATGAAAGCCTTGGCGTAATCAGCGTTCTTGGCATCGTGCTCGTCATGGCTTCCATTGGGCTTATGAGCGTAGACCCAGCGGAGCTCCGCGAGAAACTAGGGTTTAATTTACTCGGTCAGCGAAAGCTTGCCCCTGTTCAAAGTACTAGAGGTCAGAACCGTTGAGCATCTTAAAGCCCGCTTTTTCAAGAGCGAACTGTGCCTCAGCGGCTTGAGCATCACCGTGAATCTTTACGATGTCGACCGCCTTCTCAGGCGAGGTGCTAAAGCAGTAACCGTACTCCACGTTCAACCCAAGCTCGTCGAGTATTTCAAGAAGTTCTGCCAAACCACCGGGACGATTCGGTACCTCGATAGCAGATACTTTCGTAATCGTTGCTCTAAAATTGCCCTTGTCCAGTGCCGCAAGCGCTTGGTCAGGACGGTCACAGATGATACGAACTACGCCATAGTCAGACGTATCGGCAATCGTTAAGGCATACATGTCAATGCCAGCGTCAGCTACGCAGCGACAGAGGGCGGCAAGACGACCTTCGCTATTCTCAAGAAAAACGGTTATCTGATCAATCATGAGTGAATCTCCTCCCTCATATCGATGACACGCTTTGCCTTTCCTGTGCTTCGTGGAATCGACTTTGGTTCAACAATCTTTACCTTGACGCTCACAGAAAGCATAGCCTTCAGCTTTTGCTGAATGCGCTTTTGCAAGTCTTCGAGAGCGCTGATGCGGTCAAACTTGCATTCAGGATCAAGTTCAATCTTTAAGGTAACTGTATCCAATGCTCCTGCCGTACCGAGCACAATCTGGTACCAGGACGAAACTTCATCGAAGGTTTTAATAACGTCTTCGATTTGACTCGGGAATACGTTTACGCCGCGGATGATGAGCATATCGTCTGTACGGCCATGGAGCCTATCGATGCGTCTATGCGTCCGCCCGCAGGCGCAGGTACCCGGAATGATGCGGGTAATATCGCGCGTGCGATAGCGCACAACCGGAGTAGCCTCGCGGTCAACCGTTGTGATAACGAGCTCGCCCCACTCGCCATCGGGAAGGTTTTTGCCCGTAACGGGGTCGATAATTTCAGCGTAAAAATGATCTTCCGCCAAATGAAGGCCGTCTTGTTCCATGCACTCAACTGCAACACCCGGGCCCATGGTTTCGGTAAGGCCATAGATGTCGAGCACCTTGTAGTCGAATTTGCGCTCGAGCTCTTTGCGGAAATGGTCGCTAAACGGTTCTGCGCCGTGGATACCGGCACGCAGGTTAAAGTCAGTTGCCGGATTAACGCCCATTTCAATAGCAGTATCAGCGATATGCATGGCATAGCTTGGAGTACAGCAGATGATGGTCGGCTTCATTTCCTTAAGAATGCGAATCTGTCTTTCGGTGTTTCCTGCCGACATTGGAATCGTGGTGCATCCTGCAGCGATAGAGCCGTAGTGAGCACCTAAGCCACCGGTGAAAAGACCGTAGCCGTAGCAGATGTGACAGATGTCGTCCTTGGTTCCACCTGCATAGCGGATACCGCGCGCAAAGCAGTCGCTCCACAGTTCTAAGTCATGGTGCGTATAGCCACCAACCGTTGCGATTCCTGTTGTGCCGCTTGACATGTGGATTTCTTCGACATCAGACAGGGGTACGGCAAACATCTTAAACGGATAGTTATCACGAAGATCTTGCTTCGTCACAAACGGCGCCTTGGACAAATCATCGAGGGATTCTACCGAATAGGGATCAAAGCCCGCCTCATCAAAGGACTTCTTAAAGAAAGGAACGTTCTCATAACAATTGACAACGGTCTTTTTGATGCCCTCAAGTTGAATCTTTTCGATTTCGCTATGAGGGGCTGTTAAGATGTCCGGGTTTGCTGCCATCCAAGCCACCTTTCAAGCTGTAAACGTCTTACTTTCCTATGTTTTTCAATTATGGTTTCTCGTACCAAAACAATGTAGGAAGTATACGCTAAAACCAAGAAAATTATGTGGAATACCCCAAGACGCAAAGTATGCATATATCCCTTATACTGATGCTTTGTGAGACAAGGAAACTGCGTACCTGCGTAGATTCAGGTTAGACCAAGGCGTGACATGGCACATACCCATACATACACAAGCGAATCGAGTGATTTTTCGAAAGCCGGGTCAGGACTTTCTCTCGCAAAGGCCCATGCCATCTCTCGGGACAAAACCGAGATGCGCCTTGACTTCTATCACATGTTCTGGATTTTCGTTATATCAAGCTTTTTGGGGCTGATTCTTGAAACACTGATATGCATTCCTGTTGATGGTGGATTTAAAAACCGCGTCGGTCTTGTGTGGGGCCCGTTCTCTCCAATCTATGGCGCAGGCGCAGTAACCATAACCATTTCACTTTGGAAAATACGTAATTCCAACCCGGTTAAAATTTTTCTACTTGCGGGGCTTATTGGTGCCATCGTTGAATACATCGTTGGATGGTGGTTTGAAGAGCGGTTTGGCTTTGTTGCATGGAGCTATATTGACCAGCCGCTAAACTTTCATGGACATACCAGCATTGGCATTGCTATTGCCTGGGGCATCGCCGGTCTTGTTTGGATAAGGTGGCTTATGCCACTGCTTATGCACTTCATTAACAGAATGCCGGTGAAACTCCGCCGCAGAGTCACGACCATCGCTTTAGTGTTCATGCTTGTCGATGCCGGTGTTACCATTGCGAGCTTCAATTTTTGGTTTGAGCGTCAGGCGGGAGACCCTGTTGACACGCCCATAGAGGCCTTCTTCGACGACAATTTTTCAGACGACTTTATGACTAACCGGTTCCAAACTATATCGGTCTGGCCCGTGCTTGCAGACGGACAAGAATAGGCAAGCAAAGATTCTGAGGTACCGTGTTTTACCTCAAGGCAGATTGCTCTACATCCTTGTCTTTGGTCCTTGACCATATCCGATAGGTGCTTTGCCGATAGTGTTTTCGTGGAGTCTTTACCCTTTAGGCGAGTGCACCTCATGCAAGCCTTGACATTAGCGAATCTCGATGTAAAAACAGGAAGCGAAAGAAAAAAATCCGGCTCCTCCACACCGTGATTCACCTCTTAACCGCAATAAGAACAAAAACCAAAGCTGGTTTATGAAACTATGGCCAAATTGAGGACTGGGGGCAAAAACTGCCTTCAAGCCTATTCCAAGAATCAAGGTAAGAGCCCCAATGAGAAGCCCAAATGCAGTACAGAAGGAAGGAAACACAAGCGAGAAGATGGACGAAAGACGAGGACATATTATTGTCTTAGTTTTATCGCTTTGTTGCTTTACCTTAGGATGCGCGCAGCAGTTTATCCTCGGTGTTCCACAAGAAGTGGCGGACTCCTGCGGTGTTGCACTTGCAGACATCAGCTACATGCAACTCGCTTTTGGTGTATTCAACGCAATTGGAACGCCTATTGTGCTCACCTTCTCTGAGCGTATGGGCCAAAAGCGCCAACTCATTATTGGCATGTCCTTCATGGCTTGCGGCATGATTATGACTGCCCTCTTAAGTAACTTCGTTTTGCTTGTTATCGCACGAGGCATTATGGGAATTGGAAACGGTACCTTTGTTGCTGTTGCCTATGCTGTTGCCGCAAAGGTTTCGCAACCAGGACAGCATGCAACTGCCATGGCAAATGTCGCCCTTGGTTTTAGCGCCGCCACAGTTTTGGCCATGCCAATTGCACGCAGTACCCAAGACCTTATTTCTTGGCACCAGGGCTACGGTATTCTATCTATCCTTGCCATCATATCTATCATCATCGTTGCCATTAAAGTTCCCGAAGTCGGGTTCGCAAGCAAGAAAAATGCGAGTTTTCAAGAACGCATTGCCCCGCTTGAGCACCGCCCTGTCATTTTTGCTGTGCTTGCAACCTTCTTTACTTTTATGAGCATGTCAACGACCTACACCTATATCACGCCCCTCTTAGAAGAAATCCTTCCCGATGTCTCTCTTGTTGGTTTTGCCCTCCTTATCTTGGGAGCGGTAAGCATCCTAGGTACGAAAATTGGTGGGCTTGCCTCAGATAAACTGGGAATCACCCGGTCGCTTATAGGCGTCTTAGCGGTCCAATCAATTGTTCTAGCTGTCACGGGAGCAAGTATCAGCATCACCGCTCTTTCTTTTATTCCGCTCTGTCTCTGGATGCTAACAACCTGGTCATTCTTGCCCTCCGAAAACCTATTCCTTACCGAAGTAGCGCCTGACTCCCCCGGCCTTGCCGTAGGGCTTTCTAATTCAGGGGTGCAATTTGGAAACGCCATTGGTGCAGTTGTCGCCGGCCTTGTCGTTGCCTATGCTACGGTTGAAGTTGTAGCGTGGTTCAGCCTCATCTTTACCCTAATAGCACTTATCTTTGAAATTAATGCCATTAGGCGCGGAAGAAGAGCACTCGCGCAGTTTAACTCGTAGGGTCATCTGTCGGTTATGGTTGGCAAACGTTAAGCTGACCCAACGCACCGTATCCACCCTTTAGATACAAACAAAAGAGCTCACCGTTTGGTGAGCTCTTTTTTGTCCAAGAGAAGTTAGTACCTAAACTAGAATGCTCCGGTAGCGGCATCGCCAAAATGAGGAGCATCCGGATCTTCTTCTTCGCTACCCAAAGCAGCCCGTTCATCATCGTCAAAGGTGCTGCCCGTAATGGCTTCTTCAGCAAAGACCTTCACATTTTGCCTGTCAAGCAAATCCTTGGCCATCTCACGCAGCTTAAACTTCTGAATCTTTTTCGATGAGGTCTCGGGGAACTCGTCAACAAAGAACACGTACTTTGGCACCTTATAGCGAGCCATATGCTTGATACCATATTCACGGACATCTTCCTGGGTCATATTTTCGTAGCCAGGGCGCGTACGAATGAAGGCAACAACAATTTCGCCGTATTTTTCGTCCGGAGCGCCTACCACCTGAGCATCCAAGACACCTTCCATACCCAGATAGAAGTTCTCAACCTCAAGTGGATAGATATTCTCACCACCGCGAATAATCATGTCTTTGATACGGCCAGTTACGTGGTAGTACTCTTCATCATCCACATATCCCAAGTCGCCAGAGTGCAGGTAGCCATCCTCATCAATGGTCTTTGCCGTCTCTTCAGGCATCTTGTAGTAGCCCTTCATGACGTTATAGCCCTTACAGCAAAGCTCGCCAGGCTCGTTTGGACCACAGATATGGCCATCGTTTACGTCGATAATACGGACGGCACAAGGAGGGTGCCTGCGACCAATGGTTTCGCATTTATGCATCATGTCGTCTTCAGTTGAAGTCTGTGTAAACACCGGCGATGTTTCGGTCAGGCCGTAACAGTTCGTGATGTCCACCATATGCATGCGGTCCATAACCTCGCGCATAGTTTCGGGCGGGCACGGGCTTCCAGCCATGATGCCGGTACGCAGGCTTGTAAGATCAAATTTATCAAAGTCGGGATGGTTCAGCTCAGCAATGTACATAGTCGGCACACCGTAGACAGCCGTCGCGCGTTCCTTGTGAATTGCCTGCAATACCAAACCAGCATCGAAATTCTCGACGATAACCATCGTAGAGCGATGAGTAAGGCATGCCATAACACCTAAAACGCAGCCAAAGCAGTGGAAGAATGGAACGGGCAGGCAAACACGGTCTGCAGGTCCCAGTTTCTGACCCTCACCGATGAAGAAGCCGTCGTTTAAGATATTGCGATGGCTTAACATGACGCCCTTAGGAAACCCAGTGGTGCCGCTTGTATACTGCATCATCACAACATCGTTGTTGTCGAATTTCTTTTGCGCTTCAACAAGCACTTCATCATCGCTAAATTCGCCCAGAAGCAAAAGTTCTGGCACGCTGTAGAATCCACGGTGCTTCTCAGGTCCCATATAAATAAGATTTTTCAGGAACGGATATTCCTCGGTATCAAGGTGTCCGCGCTCTTGGTGTAACGACTCCGGAACCAACTCGCGCACAATATTGATGTAGTCAACGTCACGGAACTTGTCGATGATACAAAGCGCCTTCATATCAGACTGCTTCAAAACATAGTCAAGCTCGTGGCTTTTGTACGCAGGATTCATGGTTACCATGATGATGCCCACTTTAGCCGTGGCATACATAAAGGTAAGCCAGTCAGGAATATTACGAGCCCAAACGCCCAGTTTGTCTCCTGGCTCCATACCGATTGCCATAAGTCCCTTTGCAAGGGCATCGGTGCGCTTATCAAAGTCGTCATAGGTCCAGCGCAGCGCACGGTCAGGATAGACCACAAATTCGTGGTCAGGTTCAATTGCAACCATACGCTTGAAGTAGTTACCTATGGTCTCTTCTGAATGAAGCTCGTAGTTTTCATCGCCCGGTTCACCGCGGTACACGGAGGGGTCACGCGTGGTGACCATCGGGACGCCATATTTTTCAAAATCTTTAACAGTTCGCGGGTCTAATTCCTCTTCCGATATAGTCATAGGAACGTTAATGCTCATATATCTCTCCTATACAGGTGTATAAACGACAGCCAAAAACTTCGCACGCTGGTCTTCGTGTGCACGTACCTGGTGCGGAACAATAGCGTCGTAATAGATACTCTCACCGGGCTTTAAAATGTAGAGCTTGCTGTGCTCACCTAAGCCATATTCAATTTCGATTTCACCTTCCAGGCCGAAAAGAAACTCTTCGCCCTCATGACCATGCAGGACATGGTCCGTTTCGCCACTTGGCGTAACGGTAATAATGAAGGGATCAATATGACGGCTTGTACGACCCTCGGCGAGGCTGTAATAGGAGAGGTCGCCCGCATCGCTTACAGTCTGGAGACTCTTGATACGAGTTACTTCCTCCATATGAACCTGGTCGGTATATACCGGACCCGTCTCTTCGTCATCATCCATCAGGGTGCCTAGTCGAACACCTAGGGCGCGCGTAATTTTAATGAGCGGTGCTAGGGACGGAGCAATAGCGCCATCCTCAAGGTCTTTGATGACCGAAACATCGCAGTCGCAGCGTTGAGCCAATTCTTCCTGGGATAGGCCCAATGCCTCACGCAGAGTCTGAATTTTACTCCCTAGTTTGTTCTCGTTCGACATATGCTTTTCCCTGTCTACTTCGTGGACAAAACGCAGTAGAAAAACGCCTTGTCCGTCCAACACAACTTCTCAAGACTAACACGGAAAGACTCCCATTTTTGTAAAAGTTTGCACAATCCAAAGTTCGGGCAGTTCTCTCCATATTTCTCAGTCGTTAGAGCTCTTCATCACCCAGGATTTCGTCGACCACTGCCACTTTTTTGTCCATCATATTGGTGTGGCCGGGTCTGATATCGGCTTTCAGGATTACCTCAGTTCTGATGCCCTTCTCTGCAAGAACAAAGGTGGCGTCTTTTACGACCTTCATTACCTCATCCCACTCTCCTTCAATTTCAGTGAACATGGAATAGGTTTTGTTCTTGAGTCCAGACTCTCGAATGACCCGCACCACCTGAGCAACATCCTGGGAAAGTTCCTCACCGGTTCCGAATGGTGCAATGGCTACAGCAACCAAGGTATTCATCTATATCTCCTCCAAATCAAATGGGTTCTGCGCAATTTCTTCGGCAGATAGGTTAAAAAGCTCGTCGAGGAATGCCGTCTTAAAACTTGCCGGACCTTGAGCCTTTGCTTCCGCATTTTTTCCAGCTCGGTTATAAGCCGCTGTTGCGGTTAACGCCGCAACAAAAGGTGTCGCATGTGCCGCATAGACCGCAGCCACGCCACCCAGCGAACAGCCTGATCCGGTAATCTTTGTCATAAGTTCGGATCCACCTGCGCTAAAAGCAAGCTTCTGTGCGTCGCAGACAAGGTCGAGTTTTCCGGATACTGCGACCGCTCCTCCAGTAAAGCGAGCTAGTGAAATAGCAGCTGCTTTCGCATCCTGGACGGTATCCGAAGCATCGACTCCCCGTACATGAGAGCGCACATCTTCTGTTTCCAGATTCCAAAGCCGAGCAAGCGCAATTGCCTCAGAAGCATTGCAACGAATGATGCTTGGCTTATATTCCTTAATACCGAGAAGAATTTCATTGCGCATTGACCCTATACCGATGCCGACTGGGTCCAGCACCCAAGGACAAGATGCGCAAGACAGGGCGCGCGCCGTGCGAATCACACCTTCTCGGTGAACCGGAAGCAGTGAGCCCATATTGATATAGAAAGCGGCACTTGCCGGAACGATTGATTCGCCCTCTTCAGCCAGGTAGAGCATGGCCGCCGACCCACCTACTGCCAACTGGGCATTCGCCACAAAATCTATGGTGATGACATTGGTAATGGAAGGGACCAGAGGATTTTCACTCCGGGCAGCACGTACCGCCTCACGAATTTCTTGTTCAAGACGCTCTTTCATTTCCATACGTTTTCGCTTTCGCTCTTTATTTACACTACGAAGGTTATAAGTTTTGGTATACACACAAACCCATGCTTTTTTCGGACTGGTTTATATTGGCGCCACAGCGCATCGAAAACAGCTCGGGCACGTGTTCTGGTCTCGCGCGGGTATAGCCTTACGCCACATGGGTAGTCTCTTGTCTACCCGTTTCTCGTACTGAGATACAAAATGACTGTGATTTATTCTTCCGCAAAAATCAACGATGATAGAGTACGTGGCGCTCAAACTTCGGCTCACAGCACACATTTATTCCCAGACGCTTAAAAATTGCCTCATCTGACTCAGAAATAATCACTGAGAAATAAGCATCGCAGCCCTTGAGTTCCTTTGCTGCCTCAATAGCCTTGGCCGCCAAAGGATTCGTTGCCGAACTAATGGACAAGGCAATGAGCGTTTCATCTGGGTGTAGGTGCGGGTTTTTACTTCCAAGATACTCGGTTTTTAGGTGTCCAATAGGAGCAAGAGCCTTATCACTTACCACATAAATCTCTTTCGGAACGCCTGCAACGCGCTTAAGAGCATTAAGAAGAAGTGAGGAGGCACAACCGAGAAGCGCAGAAGTCTTGCCGGTCACAAGGCTTCCATCCGGCAATACCATCGCCGCAGCCGGCTTGCCCGTTGACTCTTCCTTGTCGAGCGCTGCCTGGTGGGCAGGAGAAAAATCAACTGTCACATCTGCTTCTTTCATAAGCAGGTTAATTTTGGCAATCTCGCTTTCCCCAAGACCCGTGCGCTGGAACTTCTCAGCAGCATGAAAATAACGCCGAACAATTTCATTTTGAGCAGCTTTCTGACAAACCTTGTCATCAGAAATGCACATGCCCACCATGTTGACGCCCATGTCCGTTGGGCTCTGGTAGGGGCACTCTCCTAGGATGCGGTCCATAACTGCCTTAAGCACCGGAAATGACTCAACGTCACGGTTATAGTTCACCGTCACTTTTCCGTAGGCTTCCAAGTGGAACGGGTCAATAATGTTGCGGTCATCCAAGTCGGCAGTTGCCGCTTCATAGGCAATATTAACGGGGTGCTTTAATGGCAGGCTCCAAACCGGAAACGTCTCAAACTTCGCGTAGCCAGCACGAATACCCCGCTTATTCTCGTGGTAGAGCTGCGAGAGGCAGGTTGCCAGCTTGCCAGAACCAGGACCAGGAGCGGTAACAACCACGAGCGGACGCGACGTTTCGATATAATCGTTTTTTCCAAAACCCTCTTCGCTTACAATCGCGTCAATATTTGCTGGGTATCCCTCAATAATGTAGTGGCGATAGACCTTAATGCCCATCTGCTCGAGACGAGATTGGAAAGTTATAGCATTTGACTGCCCAGTGAAATGCGTGATGACCACACTTCCGACATAAAGCCCCATACCCTTGAAGCCGTCCATAATACGAAGGGCGTCTTCGTCATAGGTAATGTCAATATCTGCGCGGCGCTTGCTTTTCTCAATGTCGTTCGCATTAATAGCAATAACAATTTCAGCATCATCTTTCAGGTTAGCAAGCATG
This sequence comes from Eggerthellaceae bacterium, assembly GCA_050945155.1. Lineage (GTDB taxonomy): Bacteria > Actinomycetota > Coriobacteriia > Coriobacteriales > Eggerthellaceae > JBMNSK01. The sequence continues at coordinate 40,192 of JBMNSK010000001.1, forward strand.
CGAACTTTTGAGTCAGGCTCAAAACCTGGCAGTACACGTGAGGCATGATAGTCGTCGAAAAGTTTACCGCCGAATTCCAAATAGAGCTTTTCGCCATACTGGGCAATGCGATCCCGAATGTGTTGTGCTTGCATTTCAATATATTTGCTGTTGTCAAAGCCAATTTGCATGCGCGTTCAGCACCCTTCTGCGACGATTTTTCACCATTCCTTTACGAGCATTAATAATACGCGAACTGCCTGTAAAGCTTGACCACATTTTGCAAATATTAATATCCATGTAACTGAAAAACGCCGCTTCATAAGGTAAAAGCTTTATCAAGAATTTCGGTTGCATCTAATCTTCGTGCTATTCTTTGAACGCAATTTCGAAAAAAGGAGCAGAATGCGCATTACAGTCTACTGTGGAACCATGACCGGAAACTCACCGGTGTACGAAGAAGCTGCCGAAGAGCTTGGCAATTGGATAGGCAGTCAAGGACATACGCTTGTGTATGGCGGTGGATGTCTGGGGCTTATGGGTATCGTTTCTGATGCAGTTCTTAAAGCTGGCGGAGATGTTATCGGCATTATTCCTCAGTTTTTGGCCGAACGTGAAATTTCGAAAGAAGGGCTTACTGAGCTTCATGTGGTCGACAGCATGCCGAAGCGCAAAACAAAGATGATTGAGCTCGGCGATGCCTTCGTCTCCCTGCCGGGCGGTCCTGGCACCGTCGAAGAAGTGACCGAAGTCATATCGCTTCTCAAGCTGGCAAGAAAACATGCACCCTGTATCCTCTATAACATCGAAGGATTCTACAATTCTTTCCTGGGATTTTATGACGACATGCTGCGCTATGGTTTCATGACGCAAGAAGAACGAAATCTTATCCTTGAAGCGAAAAATATCGATGAGGTTGCAGACTTAGTTTGGAAGCGCGATGACTATAAGCCATGGTGGGTTGAGTAGCGCGCACAGATTCCTAGTTTCTCTGCAAAACGATATAGGCATTTTGCTTTTGCGTTTTTCCGTCATCGTTAAACCGGTCTATGAGAACCGTGGTGTGCGCAACCGCCGCAATAAGTTCATCAATTTCTTCTCGAGAAAAATGATGGCAGTAGCGATAGACACCCTCGCGATGCTGCCAACCAAGGAAATAATCCCCTGCATCAAGATTGTCTATCCCAAGTTCTTCCTGCGCCTGTGGCGTAATTGCTAAGGCGCGGGCGGCTAAGGCTGAATTATCCATGAACTGCCAAAAGGAGCAGATGAGGTACCCACCTGGCTCAGTCTGCTCAACGAGAAAGTTCAAGACTTGCTTTCTGAGAGCAAGACTCGGCACATGGTGCATAAGCCCAAAACAGACGGAGAGATTACAGGGGCTTACCCCAATCTTGAGTGAGCCTTGAAGCAGCAAAGAAAGAATGTCTGCGTGGATGAAGTTAAGATTTGCTTTGTCTGAAAGCAACGCATCGCAGTTATCAATGGCATAAAAACGGAAACCCTGGTCGGGAAAACGCTGTACTAAAAAGTCTTCAAAGCGAAGGTTGCCACAACCAAGGTCAAGTACGGAAATTTCTTGGTCCGCATTATTGCGACCGAGCATCGGAATTATCGAGTCTACAGACCGATACCACCCATGCCAGGGCGCTTGACGCGTCTGGTCAAACGACTGTGCCTCTTCGGCGTAAAACTGCGTATTTATTTCTATAAGGCGCTCTGCCGTCGATCTCTTCATGGGCCCTCCTTGCGCATATTATAAAATGCTCTCCATAATGGACGAGATTATTCAAGACATAATTGCACTCATTACTTCCAATCAGGAACCTACCGATGAGGCTCTTGAGCGCATTATTCGTAGGCACAACCGAAATCGCAAACCAGCTGAGCACTGGTCAAAGAAAATGCTTCTTCCCTACTATCTTGAAGTGAAGAACAACCAGCCAAAACTTTTCAATAGCTGGCATGTGAATGATAAACTTGAGCGTCAAATCCTCAAGCTTCTGCAGATGAAACCGCGCAGGACTGCCTCCGGTGTTGCCACCATCACCGTTATTACCAAACCAGAGAAATGTTCGAGCGCTTGCATCTATTGTCCTAACGATATTCGCATGCCCAAGTCCTACCTCCATATGGAACCGGCGTGCCAGCGCGCAGAGCGCAATTACTTTGACCCCTACCTTCAAACCACATCACGGTTGCATGCGCTTGAGCAAATGGGTCATATCACCGATAAGATTGAGATTATTATCCTCGGCGGTACCTGGAGCGACTATTCAAAGGACTACCAAATCTGGTTTGTCAAAGAGATTTTTCGTGCGCTCAATGAGGATTCAGAAAGAGCAGAAGAATACGCCAAACGAAGCCAGTTCTACCAAGACCTTGGCATTTCAAATGATTCGAAAGACCTTCAAGCCGAAACGGCACTTGCGCAAGAAAAAATTAACGAAGGTAAGGCAAGCTATAACGAAGCATTCGAATCTGTATACCAAACAAACCCAAGCTGGTTGCAAGCTGCTAAAAAGCAGAAAGCAAGTTTTGAAGAACTTGAGTTTGAGCAGAAAAGAAATGAATCAAGCACGCATCGTATGGTCGGACTCGTGATAGAAACACGACCCGACAAAATCTCTGCAGATTCCTTAAGACTAATCAGGCGTCTTGGGTGCACCAAGGTACAGATTGGCATCCAAAGTCTCAGGCAAGACGTGCTCGATTGGAACAGGCGTGGCATTCGAGTCGACCAAATTGCTCATGCCTTTGATCTTTTGCGCATTTTCGGATTCAAGATTCACACGCATTTTATGGTCAACCTCTTAGGCTCAGATCCTGAATCAGATAAGGCGGACTATAAAAACTTTGTCACCGATGCGCGTTTTTTACCTGATGAAGTAAAGCTCTATCCCTGCGTGGTGGTAGAAGGAACACCCTTAAATCGCTGCTATAGAGATGGTCGGTGGAAGCCTTATTCAGAAGATACGCTCATTGAGATTCTTAAAGCCGACCTGGCTTGCACACCCCCCTTTACCCGAATCTCGCGTGTAATCCGTGATATTTCAACCGAAGACATTCTGGCAGGCAATCGCAAGAACAATTTGCGTCAGCTGGTCGATGAAAGTGCTGTAAAAGATAAGGTTGCTGTTGCAGAAATCAGAACGCGTGAAGTGGCAACCCATGAACTTTCAGTAGATGATTTAGAGCTTGAGGTAGTCCCTTATACCACTTCAAATACCCAAGAGTACTTTTTGCAGTGGGTCGATGCAGATAAAACCATTGCTGGTTTTTTACGACTCTCGCTGCCTTCAGAGGCCTACGTTCAAAAACACCAAAACGAAATCCCTGTGTCTTTAGGTGACGCGATGATTCGCGAGGTACATGTCTACGGGCGCGTTGCACACCTACACCATACAAACCAAGCTGTCCAACACCTTGGGCTCGGGAAAAAGTTAGTTGAAAAGGCATGCGAGATTGCAAGAGAAGCAGGTTTTAGTCGCATACAGGTAATCAGCTCCGTCGGTACGCGCAACTACTACCGCAAGCTGGGATTTTCAGACGGTGATCTCTATCAGGAAAAATCCCTTTCGTCCTGAAAGCGAATGCAGGACATACAAAACTAAGATGCAGTATCTCCATCAAGTGGCTGGGTTTAATACAGTATAATTACTTACCAGCGTGGCCCCACACACGTCGACTACAGTAAAGAGGGAGACCTATGGCCACAGAACATGACGAAAAGTCCTTTGACCAGGAAGAAAATAGCTCTTCTGAAAATAAAAGAGAAGAAGCCTCAAAGCCCTTCCAGACCATCGACTATATTTACGACTCAACCATCTATAGTAAGTATTTCGGCGTACGCAATAAGCGCACTGCTGGCGGCGGATGTTTGGGCATCCTCATTCAGGTCATCGGTGCTGGTGCTTTAGCGTATATCGCAAGACTCGCCCGTGATTCCGGCGACCCTATGGGTTTCATGCTGGATCCTTTAATCATCCTACTCACCATCGCCTTCATCGTTGTTTTTGTCCTCGGCGTGAAATTCACCTTTGGTGGGAAAAAACCCAAGCTTAACCAGGAAAACATGGAAGCATACTTACGAAACCACGGAGCCGAGGAGACAAAAGAGCACGGACTTGCATTTCATGCCATCGTAGAAGTTTCTGACGAGGGACTTCTGTTTCGTTACGGCGCACCGCACGGGCGCAAAAGGGATATGAAGTCGGTGTTCCAGCCGTGGATTGCCTTTGATAGCTATTCGTATTCAAATGGATTACTCACCATGATGGGAAACACCCACGCAAACGAAACTTCCTTCATCTTGCTTGGTGTCTACAACAACGACCCGGTAAGGAAAAATGAACCTGAACCAGAACCTGAACCCGAGGTCTATGTAGAGGATGTAGTCATCCCCGAAGAGCCCATTAACGCTGAAGACCTCAACGACCTTATGGCATTCATCAACGCCAAATCAAAACAGGCAAGCAAAGAGCGCAATAGGAAAAAGAAAGAGCGTCGCTAGGTTCTAATCAGCAAGAAAGAGTTCGCGAAAATACGGGAGCTCTTCTACCCAATCGCAGAAAGTCTTCCACTCGGTAAGCTTATGCCCTTTTCGAGCGCGATAGATACTCGCAGCGTTTTCGTATGACATAGTGACGGTTCGCATCTGGTTATAGCTTGAAGGTAGAAGCTGGATAATATCACGCCACACGTCTTTGTCTTTTGACTCGTTGTATTCCAGACGCAGAGTTTCGAGTTCCTCAATGATGCCCTCCATGCACGCCCGTGCTGCAGGCCGAAGATCCTCAGCGCTAAAGTCCTGGATAGCAAAGGGCTTTTTGTGAATGGTATGCATGGTACTGGTGGAATTTGCAACGGTTCCCACCTTGTAGGTGTCGAACTCCTTCCACCAGTACATCGGCGCAGTAATATCGACAGAGATAAAAATCTGGCGTACGAATTTGCGGTGGTCAGTTCCCGCCTTGCAAAGACGGTGGCCAAGGTCAAGATCATTCGGTCCGAAAACGAAATTGCCTTCGTCGTCGAAATAGCTATCGTTTTTTGCCCAGCTGTTCAACGGGTTACGCATACCCCGCACAGCCGCATCAAAATTGACAACGTTTGTACGTTCCAACCGAATCATGAATACGTCGCCTCACTTTTCCTCATGGATTCGCTCGTCTTTAGCCAAGTGCGCCCTTAATTGCTTCCAAAAGTTCATCGAATGTTTCATAGGCGGGAATTTGAGGATATTCGGCCTTGATGGCGTCGGTGCTCTTAAAGAGGAAGCCAGCCTTACTTGCCTGTATCATCCCTAAGTCATTGTGACTGTCACCGCTTGCAATGGTTTCAAAACCAATAGACTGCAGTGCCTTGACCGTCGTAAGCTTTGATTTCTCACAACGCATCTTATAACCCGTAATCTCACCACTTGGCGCAACTTCAAGCTCGTTGCAGAACAAAGTAGGATACCCGAGTTTCCTAATGAGAGGGCTTGCGAATTGAACGAAGGTGTCGCTCAAGATAATGACCTGGGTGATGGAACGCAGTTCGTCAAGAAACTCACGTGCACCCGGTAAAGGATCAATGCCCTCAATAACATCTTGAATTTCTTTTAAGCCAAGACCGTGTTCTTTTAAAACGCTCAGGCGGAAGTTCATCAGCTTGTCGTAGTCGGGTTCGTCACGCGTGGTGCGTGAAAGCTCCGGAATTCCAGAAGCCTTCGAGAACGCTATCCAAATTTCGGGAACCAATACGCCTTCCATATCTAAGCAAACGATATCCATGAGCATCCTTTCTGTATTGAAACCGAGCGCCCCTATTATCTGGTAAATCTCGGCAAAATAAGACTTAATCGAGAAAAATTAGCGAATAAAGTTCGTGTATTTTCGAGGAAGTGGTCGCTTCGGTAATTCCAAACCTGCTGCCTTTCCTGCGGCAAAAGACTTCAACATCCATGCCATATTATGTCCAATCTGCTCCATGATTTGCACGCCCTCTTCGTCCTCCATGATTTCTTCCGGCGTATTACCGTGAATCATGTTCCAATACCGAGATGGGACTAAGGGCATATGAGCATACAGTGGATACTGGTTTAAGGTTGCCAAGGTCAGCGTTGTTCCGGCACGCCGAGCAGAAGTGATAATGGCAGCCGGCTTATATGCATAGGTGTCTTCGCCGTTATTTGGAACTGAATAAAAGACACGGTCCATGAACGACTTCATGCTTCCAGCAACTCCTGAAAAATACACTGGTACGCCGAAAACAAAGCCATCGAAACTACGGGCCAAGTCGTTAAACTCGTTTACTACATCATCGAAAACACAAGCTCCGCTCTTTTTGCAGTACTTGCAATCAATGCATCCCCCCACCGGCTTTTTGCCCAACCAAAAAACCTCTGAATCTATATCGTCTTGACGAAGCGTACGGCCGATAATTCCCAGCGCGGCGTCAACACACCCCTTTTTATGAGGACTCCCGTTCACTAGTAATACCTTCATGAGCTCTCCTCTCGCAAAAAATACACCACCAGATGGTGTCTGCACCCATTTTCATTGTATCGCGAATACGGGGGCGATAAGTCGTGATGCTATACTGACCACGGCAGATTCGGCATGAAAATTCGGAGGGATTATGGACTTCTACGAAGAGTCTCTTATTCAGCATCGACACTACCATGGAAAAATAGAAGTACAAAGCAAGGTTGCAATCGAAACGCCCCATGATCTTTCCGTAGCTTATACGCCAGGCGTTGCTGAGCCCTGTAAAAAGATTGCTGAAGACCCAGAAACTGCCTATACCTACACCTGCAAGTCAAACACTATTGCAGTTGTATCGAATGGAACCGCCGTCTTAGGGCTTGGCAATATCGGCGCCCTTGCTTCCCTTCCTGTCATGGAAGGGAAAAGCATTTTGTTCAAGCGCTTCGGCGGTGTTAATGCCTTCCCAGTTTGTATTGACTGCAAAACTCCTGATGAAGTAATTGCAACGGTCAAAGCCATTGCTCCGAGTTTCGGCGGAATTAACCTCGAAGATATCAAGTCCCCGGATTGTTTTGAAATAGAGCGCGTGTTAGAGCGTGACTTGGATATCCCGGTATTTCACGATGACCAGCATGGAACCGCCATTGTCGTTACAGCGGCACTCATAAACGCCCTCAAAGTAGTCGGCAAGAATTTAAGCGATGTGCGCATTGTCTTAAACGGCCCAGGTGCTGCAGGCTTTGCCATTATCAAAATGCTTCTCTATGCGGGCGCGCGCAACATCATTGCCTGTGATCGACGCGGCATCATCATTGAGGGCCGCGAAGGCATCGTTAATCACAAGATTGAACTTTCCCAAATTACCAACCCCGATGGTATTTCAGGCGACCTCGCCGACGCTTTACGCGGAGCAGACGTCTTTATCGGGGTTTCTTCAGCAGGCATTTTGACCCAAGACATGGTAAGAACTATGGCTCAAGACCCCATTGTTTTCGCCATGGCAAACCCGGTACCGGAAATCTCGTATGACGAAGGTATCGCTGCAGGCGCTGCTGTCATGGGAACGGGAAGGTCAGATAATCCAAACCAGATAAACAACCTGCTCTGCTTCCCCGGTATCTTTAGAGGAGCGCTATCCGTCAGAGCACGTGATATTAACTATGACATGAAACTCGCAGCGGCACATGCTATCGCAAGCCTTATCAGTGATGATGAGCGCAGGCCGGACTATATCATCCCGAGCGCCCTTGAACCACGGGTTGCCGATGCCGTAAGCGCAGCGGTCGCTCAAAAGGCAAAAGAAACGGGCGTCGCTCGAATCTAGAAAATTTGCTATACAATGACATAGGTTAGCGCGAGAAAGGTGACCCCCATGCCAGCCATTGGTAAATCTCATCGATGGATTTATGCAATAACCGCTTTCATTGTCTTGGTAATGCTCGGCCTTATCTATGCATGGTCGCTTTTTATTGACCCGCTTGAAGCCGAGTTTGGCTGGACCCGAACAGAAACCTCGTTCGTCTTTACTCTCTCACTTATTTCATTCTCACTTGGCATGCTGGCTGAAGGTGCCGTGGATAAGAAGTTTTCTCCCCACGTCACCACCGCACTCACCACCGTCTTTATTCTCATTGGTTTTATTGGAGCCGCCTTTACCACCGAGCTCTACCAAATCTATATCACCTACGGCATATTTGTTGGTTTTGCCTCTGGCTTCGGCACCGATGCGGTCATGGGAGCAACTCTACAGTGGTTCCCCGACAAACAAGGCTTTATGTCCGGAGCACTTCTTATGGGTTTCGGCATGGGTGCACTTATCTTAAGCCCCTTTGTCACCATGCTCCTTGCTTCACTTGGATGGCGAAACACCTTCCTCATTATCGGCCTTGTCTTTGGCGCGCTCATCTTGGTCGCCGCCATCATTATGCGAAATCCACCAGAGGAATTTTCGTCAGCCATGCTACAGACAGCACGCGAGAAAAACATCGTCTCTGCGCATGATTTTTCTGCTCTTGAAATGATCAAGACCTCTTCGTTTTGGACCTTTATCATCTGGCTCATTCTGGTGAGCAGTGGTGGCCTTGCGCTTATCAGCCAAGCGGTTCCTGCAGCAGAAGATGTACTCGCTGGTATGAATATGGAACCGGCTGCTGCTGCGCTGCTCGCAACCGCAGCAATGGGTAGCATTTCTTTCTGCAACGGACTCGGACGCCTCATTAACGGATTTGTTTGGGACCGATTCGGATTCCGTGCCTCCCTACTTTGGATCTCAGTTGCCTTCATTGCGTCAATGGCCCTCAATGCTTACGCCACGATGACATCGAACTTCCCCCTTATTGTTGCCGGCTTTGTCCTGCTTGGTCTTGCCTACGGCGGCAATATGTCTTCGATGGCTGCTATGTGCGGAGGGTTCTTCGGAACCAAGTTTTTCACCATCAACTACGCAGTCGCAACCTGCCAAATGCTAATCTCAGCCACCATTGGCCCCATGCTTAGCGCAAGCCTACAGGAGAGCACCGGCAACTACCTCCTCACATTCTGGGTCTTCTTAGGAATTGCCGTGGTTGCCTTAATTGTGTCTTTCTTCATTCATAAACCGAAGCAGGCCGAAAACAGATGAGTGAAACGGACAAGAAGAAAGCTAAAGACGATATAAACCGCTACCGTTGCGGCAAAGATCGCTATGAACAGATTGTCAGTGCTGCCCGAGAGCTCTATGAAGACCAGGGTATCGCAGACACCTCAATCAGCGATGTTACGAATTATCTCGGCATTACACGCAGCCTTTTCTACCACTACTTCGACGATAAAGAGGCGCTAACCGAAGCGGTACTTAATGACTATGTTGAAGACTTCGTTAATCTGGTGCATACCTGGAGTGGCGCACGGGATGTCGGGGCTGTTAGTGAGGCCGTTTCATGCTGTATCAAAATACTGAGGAAAGGTATTTTCGAAAACGAACGGTTTTCGCAAGATAAGCTTTCTCAAAGTGAGGGAGCTGGGTTGTTCTTGAATTTCTCAGACCATGTCGTTGAGACGCTTGCCGTTCATTTCGCGCAGGCCACGTCAACGGTAAACGAGAAGTATTACAACCTCAAATCCGAAAACCTCTATGAGGTTTTCTACATCATCTTTAGTGGCATTATTGCCTATATGCGGCGTTATCCCGATGCTCCCGATGAAGTGCTTGAAGACCTCATTATTGACGCACTCCGTCTTACCTTTGAGGCAGAACCTATCAGAACTGCAGACCAAAGCTAGCCTTTTGCCGCTTCTCTGTTCCCAAGAAATATTCTGTTGAAAAGCAGGATGGGTACCCTACAATAGTCTCCAAAAGAGGCATGCATATAGGTTCCAATTTTCATGGGAGGATACACATGCAACACGAGATGCGCAGAGCAAAGCGCGCGTTATCTGAGGAAGAAGCAAGAGAAATTCTTGAAGAGGGTATATACGGTGTTCTTTCCACCGTTGACCTCGATGGTGAACCATATGGAACGCCCATTAGCTATGTCGTTGTTGACGGGAAAATCTATTTTCACAGTACTAACCAAGGGGGTCATAAAGTCTCGAACCTCGAAGCAAACCCGCTTGCGTGCTTTACCGTTGTTGATGGAGTTGAAACGCTTCCTTCAAAGTTTTCAAGTCTCTATCAATCTGCCATTGCTTTCGGTACGGTGAAACCGGTCGAAGATGAAAACAAAAAAGAGGCAGCTCTCTTAGCGCTTCTGGAAAAGTATTCAGCGGACTTCATCGAAACGGGTAAAAAATATCTTGCCGCTATGCGTGATAAAACACTCGTATATGAGTTCGAAATAGACCGCATTACGGGAAAATCTAACAGGTAGTAGAGGTAGCCACGGTGGCTAAACATCAGCGACAGGTAGACAACCTAAAAGTACAGCAGACGCCTTCAAAGAAAACGCGAGGCGCCCATGCTGCCACCAAAAATAACAAAGCTACCAGGCCTCTTGCGCAGAGTTCAAGAGCAGGACTTCATAAAAGACGCGGCTTTAATGCTAGGAAGTGGATTATTATCCTCATTGCCGCCTACCTGATTCTTATGGCTCTTATCTTTCTTATTGGCCTTCTTATGAATGCTCAAGGCGTGTCATCGGCCATCAGCAACTTTAGCTTTGTACTGTCAATCCTAAGCCTGATAGCTCCCGTATATATTCTCTTGGTCTTTTTCCTCTGTTTAACAAAACAAAAGAACAGCCAGAAATCGTACTGAGAGACGCTGGTAGAAAGTCAACGATATACGGCAGGCATACATGAGCCACCGTGGTTTTTTCCTACCCCTTAAGCATGGCAGATGCACTCAGCCTATGGTTTCGCGCGCAGACTTTAGTCGTCCTAGTTTTTTCTGCGCAACGATTCAATAGGAATAATTTTTCCTTGTCCTTTGTTTACTTCCTCGGACAGATGAGCAAGCTCTGACTTAAGACTATCTGCGACCGGCATGGTGAATTCCTTAAAACCGGTAATCTCCCTAAAGACTGATATGTTTTCGGGGTCTTCAGACTGCGCAACGGAGTGGAAAAACGCCGAGAAATACTTCATGGTCATGGCAAAGCTATCAGTTTCATTTATCTTTGCTAAGCTTAACCGAATTGCAATCTCGTTTCTTGAACCTGGGTTCATGACAAGATCAGCAATATCTGCAAGGCAGGAACAGACTTTCACGAAGTCGTCATAGGGGGCTTCTGACTGAAGGTAGTCAGTTAGCCGCACACTAAGCCTTCCTATTGCACCTTGCGTTGATGTTCTATTAATACGTAGAGCATAAGAGTCGTTCTTACGTGGTCCGAAAAGACTAAACGGAGCATGATAGGCCAAAGGCTCTCTGAGATTAGGGCCTAAGATAAACAGTCTTTGAGGTTGGGGTGCAACAGGATTTAAGAGTCCGTTCACGTAATCATTGTCGAGCGCATAGGCCGTTATCTTATGCGCGTACTTATCTATTTCCTCTTGGTAGGTAGACAAAAATTCGCGGGAGAACCCTTGCCCGTCGAAACTTACGACACTTTGTATATCCTCGCCAGCACGAATACCTAAGTACTGAGCTTTGTTTCCGCCCTTGGAATGGCCGGAGACGGTAATGCTTCTATATTTCTTTGGCAAAACCTGATTTTTAAACCAAGAAAGCGCTGATAGCTGCTGGTCGCTGTCAGCGAGGAAGGCAGCATAGCAATCGTCACGCCACTCGCCATCCCCGGTACCGGAGAAAATGACATAAGCATTGCTTAAAGAGTCAGAGAAGCAAGCCATTTTCCCATCATGCGCATCGTGGTGATACAAATCCATAACCAAGGTATTCAGACGGGTGTCTCTCCGAATGGCATCGATGATTGCAAACCACTCCTCATAGGTCATCATTTCAGACCCCAAGTCATGCATGCAAGCTCGTTCTTTGGCCATAAAGCGTTTAAGGCCGCTGTCAACTTCTTGGGTCAGTTGGTCAACCGTCATACCGCTGCGCACAGAAGCTTCCCGGTCAAAACAGTAGATAAGAGTATCGAGCAGTAGAATCTGGCTATCTATCAAAGAAGACATACCCCTAGGCTTCCTTTCTCCGCTTTTTATATCCTAACGCAATACGTAATTGCGCAAGGCAAAAGACCGGGCAATTTATAGTTGGAAAATGCCTCTAGTTTTTGAGACGCATAAGCGATATTCCCAACCCGGAAACCCTAGAGGTGCAGTTTGAGCCTTTTCACGCAGCCATAGAGATATCTTTGCGGTACGGGAAGTCTATGAGGCGTCTTTTTTAAGCAGGTCCTTAACCGCCACGTCGGGATGCGAAGCAAGATAGGCCTTTGCCACCATAAAGCGGACATCGTCATAGGGTTGCGCTCCGCTCATCGAATAGGTGTTGTTAATGACGTAAAACGGAGCGGAGTCGATTTTATTCATCACCGCTTGCGTTTCGTCAACACGAACCTCACGCTCGAAGGCCCGTGACGACAAAACGTCGCGTACCTCCTGCTCGTCAAGGCCCTCACTTGTAGCAAGCTCGACAAGAGTTTCTGGGTCGTTTAATACCAAATTGCGCTCAAACATAGCGCGCATGAAGGTAAAACCAAGGTCGGCATGACCCTGTGTCTTTGCAAACTGGAAAAGCCTGTGAGCATCAAAGGATGAGCAGCTTACCGCTGTCATGAAGTTGAAGGGAATCCCGTCACTTTGTGCCATATCGTTCATTTCATCAAGCTGCTGAAAAGTCTGCATATCATCTAAGCTACTTAGACGGCTAAAGTCTTCCATGAAGGCAACTCGCTTATCAGCGTGCGCATAGGGGTCAAGCTCAAAACTCTTCATTTCTAATTCAACCGGTTCGTCAATATTGAGTGAGTCAAGAGCTTTTAAGAGGCGCATCGCACCGAGATAACTGTGGGGACAAACAAAGTCAGACCAAAAGGTAATGTGCATGCTCGAATCGCCTTTCTGAGTGTTCCTTTGAAATTTCTTGTGCTTAGGCTACGACATTCGCGTAAGTTTCGCCACTGACACCTTAAGAGCGGTGGGCCTTAAAGCGGGCAATGAGGTCAACGCGCGGCTCATTCCCATGAAGGGCACGCCACATGGGTGGGCCATGTCGGTCCACCATCATAACGGACAGGAATAAAACGAGAACGATGACGGTGAATTCGGCATTCGTAATGATAGAAATAGCAAGGTATGACAAAGGAATAGCGGGAGCGCCAAAGCAGAGATACTTCGTAAGAAGTACCACAAGAAAGCCAATAAGGCAGGCAACGGTACCCCAGAACGGGTCATAAATGATAAGCGTCGAGCAAGTGGTTGTGACGCCTTTACCACCCTTAAACTTCGTCCAAAACGGTGCATTGTGTCCGATGGTCACTCCGCAACCAACCCAGAGAAAAATGATGCGATCATAACCGGGAAAAATAGAAGCGGCAATAAGACATGGAATGAGAGTTTTAAGAATATCTCCCAGAAGTACGACAAAGGCATACTTCGCGCCAAACAAGGAACCAATATTGGCCATGCCAGGGTTCTTTGTTCCTATATCACGTGCCCACTTCCCGGTCTTCAAACGCGCGACAAGATCGGCCGTAAGAAAACAACCAAAAAGATATCCGAGAATGAGGCAAGTAAGTTCCATGAGCCACTGCTTTCCTTTCTCCCTCATACTACACGTTTGCACAGGCCTCGAAGCGACTAAGTTTCCCAAGAAAAAATCCCGCATGGTCTTTTCAAAAGAAATTCACTTACCAAAAGAGAAATTCTGATTTAAAATCTTTTGGTCAACGCGTGGTCTCTTTGACGTAAATCCAGTTGAGGCGGCCACTGTCATGCACTTGCATGTTCATGTATGGCTGCTTCAAACCAAACGAGTAGAGGATAGCTAGGACATGCAAAAGCAAAGTCATATTTCGACACTTATTATTCTTTATGGTGCTGCATTCATTGCAGCCTTCACCGAAAATATCGTAAACACCGGACTCGTCGACATCATGAACGAGTTTTCTGTTTCTTCATCAACGGCACAGTGGCTTGTTACTGGTTACATGATTGTAACTGCCATCATTGTGACCGTTGTTGCATTTCTCATGCGCCGGTTCAACCTGAAAACCCTGTTCATCTTTGGATCAACTATGCTTATTGTGGGTTGCCTCATTTCAACAACTGCTCCGACTTTCTTTCTCTTGCTGCTCGGGCGTCTTATTTCTTCAGTGGGAACCGGTATTTTTATTCCCCTGATGATGAACACGGTGCTCACCATTACGCCACGCAATAGGCTCGGCACCTATCTATCCATCGGTAGTTGCATGATTACTTTCGGACCAGCACTGGCACCTCTCGTATCCGGTTTCATGGTTACCGCATATGGATGGAGAAGCATATTCCTTGTCCCCATTATCATCGTTACAGTTTTGGTACTTGCCGCCGTCTTCGTTTTAAAACCCCTTGGAGAAACTGAGCGGATTCGTCTTGATATTGCCTCTGTTATTCTCTCGGCTTTGGGACTCACGTTTTTCGTCTACGGCCTTAATCAAATAACAAGCGAACTTGGCCAAGCACTCATTGCTCTTGCTATTGGTCTTTGCGCCATAGCTCTCTTTGTTATTAGGCAAAACAAACTCAAGACACCGCTTTTGGATTTACGGCCACTTAGAAATCCGAGTTTTTCTATCGCAGCCATTCTTGCCATCGTTGCTATGATGACAACGTTTTCAATGAGTGTACTTTTACCGCTGTATTATGAGAGCGCAACGGGTACAACTGCCCTTGTTGCCGGCTCACTTATTCTCATACCGGTCCTAACCAACGCGATAACGGCGCTTATCGGAGGCAGGACCATGGATAAACACGGTGAGTGGCCCTTGTTACCCATTGGCTTTTTTGTCATTGCGGTAAGTCAGTTCTTTGTTTCGACCGTAAGCCAAGGCGCGTCACTTATCCTTGTCCTCATTGGTTCAATATTCGTGTACGGCGGAGTCGGTTCCATCTTCTCCCCCTCCCAAACCGCCGGTCTTAAGCACCTCGACCATGAGCTCAACCCGCACGGAGTAGCCATCATTAACACCTTCGTCCAGGTTGCGGGTTGCATGGGCCCCTCACTTTTTGTCGGTATTCTCTCCTCTACCGCAGCAAGCCAAGAAACCCTCGGTCTTAGCTCAGAACTTGCCACTGCTGCTGGGTTTTCAGCGGCCATTTTCGTAGCGGCAATTATTGCGAGCGGAGGATTTGTCCTCTCGACGTTTTACGCATGGCGCGCACGTCAGCTCGAGAAAAAGCAAGAGATCGAACTTGCGAAACAGCGGGCTATCTCTCACACGAAGCCGGTACTTGAAAAAATCATGCTTACCGATGTGTGGCAGGTGGATGAAGACGCAACAGTTTATGAGGCTATGCAAATTATGCTCGCTAAAAGAACCGGAGGCCTTCCGGTTATTACCCATGACGGCGCATGTATAGGCTTTATCTCTGATGGCGACATCATGAAGGCACTTTCACGCGTTAATCCTGCAACCACTGATTTTTCGAGTGTTCTTGCCGTCTATTATCACGATGAAAAATTTGAGAACCGCCTAAGCAAGCTCATGCACGCTCAGGTGACAGAGCTTGCCACCAAGCGCGTGATTACCGTCAACGTCGATGACTCTATCGAAGATGCCTTAGGCTTGTTAAGCGAGCGGCGCATCAAGAAAGTCCCTGTTCTGGAAAACGGAAAAGTTGTTGGAACGCTTAGCAGGTGGGAAGTTACCCGCTACCTTATGGAAACTTTCTTAGAACATGCTGATGCGCAATCCATGTAACAAGCACCTAGACATTGCCAAGTATCACATCGTCAAGGTGCTTGCCCGCTATACGTGCTAATCGCTTGAGTTTTGCAATTGGCGTCGGAGACGCGTCTAGCATTCGGTAAGCCGGGAAAAAGCGCGTAAGGTGATATGGAATCGAAGGATTAAGGCTTGCAAGCCATAATGAAGCTTCATCGATATCTTCTTCGTCATCGCTTAACCCTGGCACGACAAGCGTGGTCACCTCGAGGTGGCACCGGTTTTGGGCTATGTGTTCGATGCAAGCCTTAACTGCTTGCAGATTACCGCCCAAACGCCTATAAGCTTCCTCAGACCATGCCTTCAGATCGATATTGGCTGCATCAATGAGAGGTAGGAGGTCTTCGAGCGACTCTTCGTTAATCATGCCGTTTGAAACAACCACGTTCACGAGACCCTTTTCATGAGCAAGGCGTGCCGTATCCCTTACGAACTCATAGCTGATGAATGGTTCGTTGTAGGTGAACGCAAGTCCAATACAGCCCTTATCATGCAGATTAAGCGCAGTATCGACGAGCATTTTCGGGGTGAGATAGTGCCATTCGACCTCGTCTGCTGAAGCTGTTGCAATCGAAGCATTCTGACAGAAAGGACAGCGAAGATTGCAACCATACGACCCAAAAGAAAGGACGTATGTGCCCGGGAAAAAACGCGCAAGTGGTTTCTTTTCAATGGGATCAAGCGCAAAAGAACTTATCCGCCCATAGTTGCCGCAAACCACTTCACCGTCTTTGGCATACCGCGCACGACAGATACCCACCTGCCCTTCATCCAAAAGACAGGCGTGAGGGCAGATAGAACACTTCGCCTTATTGGTTCTCGCAGCGCCCTGAGCAAGCACTATCCTCGCCTCGCTTCTCCGCCCTTGGTATGACGAATAACCTCAAACCGTTCGAGTTTAACAGCCTTATCCTGCGGGTTGATTCCAGCCTTGCGTTTTGCAATAGACACCTGCATCTTAACGGTGTCAACGCCTTCAAGGTCTGGCAAGAGCAAGCCTCGGCGCATCCCCTTCGTGACGATAACCCCGTAACGTTTCGGGTCAAGCTCGTCTTCCGATTGAATATGCTCAGGCTTGGTCAGCACGTCAACCGAGTATGAAAGCCAATCGAGTTCAAGTTCTTTTACCGGCGCAAATCGCGGGTCCTCACTACAAGCAGCAATCGCATTGCGCAAGACTTCTTTAGCGACATTTGATTTGGTCGGTGCAATGGTTCCGATGCATCCGCGCAGTTCTCCCTCTTCATGAAGCGAGACAAAAGCCCCAGCACGTGTATTCATCATTTCATCGGGCAAATTATGAGGAAGATGTGCGGCATGCCCCGTGCGCACATAGGTTTCAACACTGAGGCGCGCAAGCGCAATATATGGATCAATATCCGAATCGTGCAAGTCATCCTCTTCTAAAGACTGGTCGGCATCTCTGTCTGCCCTGGCCTGCACCTCAAAAGCTGCAACACCGTAACCAACTCCGAACGGACCTTCGTAGCTGAGCAGCTCAGAACGATAGTCACATCCCTCAAGCGCACCGGCCATAATTTCGAAAGAACGCCAGCCACATTCAGCAGCTGCTTCACAGAACTCCGGGTCAAACTCAAAAATCTCTTCGAGGTTGCCCGTGTCAAAACATTCCGTAATACGACGGTCAAATTCTGGTCCCTGTGGAGCAAACCCATACGGGCCCGACCGAAGGAGCTTGTGTGATAAATCTCCGCTCGCAATAAAAACAACCTTGCGACCTAATTCATCGGACAGGCGCGCAATAATCTGTCCAAGCTTCCGATGTGTTTCACTCGACATCCCAGACAGGCCAATCCGCACGATGGGACAAGGCAAATCGTTTTGGGCATCAACCTTCTCTTCGTGATAGACCTCACGAAGAAAATAGAGCGGGATATAGGTTGCATGGTCCATATTTTCCGGATAGACGGAGCTATCAACACAGGTAATTCCCGCTTCCTGTGCTCGCTGCTCTATTGCTCGCGCTAAGTCGGTATCGCACTTTGGTTCCATATGTTCTTGGCGAGCGCGGAACTGGCTCATATCGCCATACAAGGTCTCGCTCGTCGTGATATGAAAAGCATCACGAAATAGCGGTGCATGCGGTGAAGTTACGACGATGACATCGGGGTTATGTGCAATGGTGCGCCGCGCTATCTCATAGTAGGAATCAATGGTGTCAGAGATTTCGGCCTCTTCTCCTCTTCCGACGGCAGGCAAAATAAGTGGGGGATGCGGAACTGCATAGGCGGCAAGGATAGTCATGATAGCTCCTTCCACTTCTTCTCAGGCTTCTTCGATTGTACTCCTAAATACACCAAGGCAGCTCGACGCTCATCTCTGGCAAAAAAGCGAAGAAAAGCGCTGCGCTATGAACTTTCGACACCTCAACCCTAGACAATAACTACAACGTAAGCCCCTTATTTTGGCTCATATTTGGTACCTTATGGCTCACGTTTTTGTGGGGGCTTTTTGAAGCTTCGATACAATTTAACAGGCCTTTAACTTCATGCGACTTTGACACCCCTACAATACATATGGACAGAAAAGTTAACCTGAGCTAAGGAGCTTAGTATGAGCAAGACAAGAATTGGTATCTTAGGCTATGGCAACCTTGGGCGCGGAGTTGAGCAGGCAATTAAGCAAAACGATGATATGGAACTCGTGGCTGTTTTTACGCGCCGCAACCCCGCAGATTTACAGATTGCTACCGAGGGTGTTGCCGTACGCCCCGCTTCTGACTTAGATGGCGCCGCTGTTAATGACGTTGATGTACTTATCATCTGCGGAGGCTCTGCAACCGACTTACCGAAAATGACACCCAAGTATGCCGATAAATACAATGTCATCGACAGTTTTGACACCCATGCCAATATTCCCGACCACTTTGAAAAGGTTGATAGCGCAGCGAAGTTTGGCGGTAAGTTTGCCATTATTTCCTGCGGATGGGACCCCGGCATGTTCTCTCTTGCTCGCCTGTATAGCAACTGCATTCTGCCAGATGGCAAAGACTATACCTTCTGGGGTAAAGGCATCAGCCAAGGTCATTCAGATGCAATTCGCCGCATTGATGGTGTCGCCGATGCAAAGCAGTACACCATTCCTGTTCCCGAAGCGCTTGAAGCGGTACGGTCAGGAGACCAACCGGAGCTGACTGCTCGCCAGATGCACAAGCGTGAATGCTGGGTTGTGTTAGAGCCGGGTGCTGACCCTGACAAGGTTCGCGAAGAAATCGTAACGATGCCGAATTACTTTGATGCCTACGACACGACGGTAAACTTCATCTCTCAGGAGGAACTCAACCGCGACCATGCAGCTATGCCCCACGGCGGCTTTGTTTTCCGCAGTGGAAAGCAAGCTAATGGTACGAAGAGCATTATTGAGTACTCGCTTCAGCTTGAGTCCAACCCTGGATTTACAGCCGGCGTATTAGTGGCATTCGCGCGCGCCGCCTTCCGTCTGAACCAAGAAGGAAAGATGGGTGCTCATACGGTCTTTGATATTGCTCCAGCTTATCTCTCACCGTATCCAAGCGATTACCTGCGCGCTCACTTTGTATAAGATTTCAACCACCTTCTGATAAAACCCCAGAGGCGCTCCCGATAGCCATCGTGCCTCTGGGGTTTTCTTATGGCGGTATCAAAACATTGGTCAATTTGAGCTTTTTAGTTTGCCGACCTGAGCTTTCTTAATGCCCGATTGAACACCGAATACAGGCACTAAACCGAAGCAGCGCGTTTGTTCTTCCCGAGAGCAAAGGCAACGGCAAAAATTGCAACAGCAAACAAGAGGCATATACCTAAATCAATTCCTATAGAAGAAAGGGATGCCGCGGAGTAATCACTCAAACCCGCCGCCGCATCATACGCCCGAACGCTCCAGTAGCTTGGAACAAAATGAGCAAAGGCAACAACCGATTCAGGCATATATTCGATAGGAACCCATGCGCCACCCAAAAAGGAGAAAACCATACCACCGATATTAGCTATTGCATTAGCGGCGTTCTCTCTAAGTGCAAACTGGCCGAGTAAAAACCCAATTGCGACCGATATCAGAGCATAGACAAAAAGGCTCGCCATCATAATCAAAACCTGTAACGGGGCCTTGAATATCATCGAGGTGCCAAACAGGAAAAGACCAATGCTCGAGATCCATGCCCAGGCAATCAGCCCGATTATTCCATAGGCACAGAGAAGCTCAAGATTACGCCTGTTTGACGAGTAGGGAGATGAGTAAATACGTTCGCGGATGGGTCGTCTATTCATAACACTCATCAAAAGCACGATGGCAATAGTAATTGAGGCGAAAAGAGGGTAGGTGGAAAACTCACCATATACCTTCAGTGCCGTTGCCACCTGAGCTGCCTCGGTTGGGGCAAGGCGCATATCGGCTGTTTGATCCATCGTCGAGTCAGCATAGTCAACTACTTCTTGCTCATTTGAAGCAATGCTTGAAGCGTAACCGTATGCCGCATCGAGGTATTCTTCTACCTGTACGTCCATCAGTTGTCCGGCAGCACTCTGGTAGCTAATAATGGTTTCAAGTCCAGGAGCATCTTTGTTATTCTGGGCGGCGTCCATAAGATCTTTTCCGAAGCCCTCAGGAATAATCAAAATATAGGAGGCATAATCAGTCGCTGTCGCGTCCTGAAGCGCCCGCTTTGTATCTTCAATTTTCACCGGCGTCCCTTGGCTTAAAACGAAGTCTTCAAGCCCACCTGACACGGTTGAATTATCACGGTTAATAACAGCTACCTTCGGCTGCGTTGTACTGGGCTCACCAGGTTTTTCCTGGCTACTTGCACTGAGACCGACAAGAACTCCCACCAGGCTAATCAAGACCAGGTAAATGAGGAGGTAAATCTTATGTCCCCAGATAATCCGGAGCGAAGCTTTAAATATAGTCATAGCGTTTCCTCCTCATGCGAAGCGCTGCAATTCCCATAAAGATTGCCGCCATAATTACAAGAACACTGATGGCTACCACGAAAGGTTCGAGCGAATCGTAGTAGAGAAGCGAGAAGAAGGACTGCGTGATTTCCCACATAGGATTCAGAGCCGAAAGCAGTGGAACTTCATGGGTAATCATGTCACAGAGCTCTTGCGCGTACTGACCATAGAGACCGGTAAAAAGCGAAAGTGTACACGTAATGGCTGAAACAATCCCAGTTGGAACGCCACGCAGGGTTCCAAATAATGCTCCTGCCGCCGTTGCCGTAAAGCTCGACACGGCAATAGCAAGCGTGCAAAGCGCGTCAGAACCTCCAAAATAGACCCCCAACGGAAACCGTATAAAGAGATACGCAAGAAAGATACAAACAAAGGAACAAAGCCAACTTGCAAGCACCGTAATGAGAAGCATTTTCCACCGGGGTATGCTGGAAAGAGACCGCCGCGCCCCCAGACCAGAGCTCGGTGCTTGCACGCGTTGTACAGCAATCATGCCAATAGCCATAGCCATACCTGCAGTCATAGCAAGCAGGGAGAAATAATACCGTACACTCGAATCTGCTTCATTGGCAGTAACACTAATCTCTTCTGTCACTACATTGTCGCTCGAGAAGGCATCCATGGTTCTCGAGCTAAGAAGTAAAAGCGGGTTTGTATCCATCACCTGCGAATATTCATCTGTCTTTCGCACATAGGAATCAAGAACCGACTTTACGATGCTTATGCTCTGCGTTCCGTTTTCTGCAGGCGAGACGTGCAGTATTGGTACTCCCTCGCTATCGACGGTCACGTAGGCGACCGTCTTACCATCTTGGGTATCCTGTAAAGCATCAGCTTCACGCTTATAGGCATGAATATTGAAGTATTGAGTATCTGCCTTTGGATCCGACAGTTCATCCATCATCTCATCAAAGCCAATTGCCTGGTCATAGGAATCGTCCTCGACAATTCCTAGCTCGACCGGATTGAATTCATAGCCCGCCGCTAAACCCGAAAACATAGCGGCAAATATGCATGCGAGAATAATGGGAAAGAACAGTGACCACAGAAGAATCTCATGGTCCCGCATCAATGAGATGAACGTGTATTTAAACGTAGCAAACACTGTTTTCACCTCGCCCTAGTCGTCCCGCAACTCTTTTCCGGTAATTTCAAGGAAAACATCGTTGAGCGTAGGTGGCTCTGAAAAGACTCTTCCATAGGCAATATGCTCAGCCGAAAGTACTTGAAGAATTTCGGTTAAGTTGTGTAAGGCCTGAGCACATTCAACAGTGAGCATGCCGTCCTCAAACGAGACTTTCCGCACGTGAGGAAGATGGCGAATTCTATCGATAGTAGTTCTTGGAATCTCGCTTATTTCAATGCGAATGCGTTCCCCTGTACCAATCATGGCCTTAAGTTCGTCTTTTGAGCCCTGTGCTACCACGCGCCCCATGTCCATAATGGCAATGCGCGAGCATATCTGCTCCACTTCCTCCATATAGTGGCTGGTATATACAACAGTTGCCCCTTCACGGTTCAAACGGCAGATTCCATCCAAAATGGAATTGCGGCTTTGCGGGTCAACAGCCACCGTTGGTTCATCCATAAAAATAAGCTCGGGCTTGTGCACGATACCGCACGCAATATTGAGACGACGCATAAGACCGCCTGAAAGTTTCTTTGGGCGAAACTTCCTGAAATCATTAAGGCCAACGAAGTCTATAGCCTCTTCTACATAGGCGCGCCGCTTTTTCTTGTCTGAGATATAGAGCGCACAAAAACTATCGATGTTTTCGACTACCGTGAGCTCTTCAAAGACGGCTACTTCCTGCGGAACGATTCCAATTCGACTTTTCAAATCGTAGCGAACCGGGCTCATGACTTCGCCGAAAAGGTTAATCTCTCCCCTATCGTATTTCAGAAGTTGAAGCATGCAGTTGATGGCCGTCGTCTTCCCCGAACCATTGGGTCCCAAAAGACCGAAAATCTCACCATTGTGAATCTCGAGCGAGAAATTGTCGAGCGCAATAAGGTCGCCATAGCGCTTGGTAAGGTCTTTGACCGAAACTACTTTGTCTGAGTGATTCATGATCTGTTTCCCTTCGAAGCTCTAGAGCGATTGTCGCAAGGGAAACGACGCCCCGGAAGTGACTAGAGGCACAACCTTGAGACGAAGACTATGACAAAAGTCATGTTTTATGAAAACGAGTAGAATGCAATTATGGACAGGCTTCTAGACAAAGCAATTATTTTGGGTATTTCCATACTCCTGCTTTTTCTGGCATCGGCCTACGACGCTCTCGTTCTTTCCCTCCTCTTACTTGGGGTTATCGCATCGGGTCTTTTCGAATTTTTTGGAAACCAAAAACCATGGCGTATCTGTTTCCCCCTTGCCGTTATTTGTGTGTCTGTCTTCCAGCCGTGGGGTCTTATAACAGCGGTCCCGTTTGCGGCATATGATTTGATGCAAGAGGCAAAAAAGCCACTAACCCTTCTTGTGCTCGTGCCCTTTATAACTGCCCTTTCGACGCAAAACTTCCCGCTTGCTTTTTGGGCAATTGGCTTGTCGCTCTGTGCTTTCGCAACACTTATTTCTTGGCATAACTACCAAGCCACACGGTATCGCCAATTGCTCCATGAAACGCGCGATAGCCTACAAGACCACCTCTTCGAACTTAATGCAGCAAATGAAAAACTTTCAGCAGCGCAAGATACGGCTGCTGAAGCGGCAAAACTCGAGGAACGCGGACGTATCTCTCGAGAGATACACGACACCGTTGGGCATCTTCTAACCCGGTCTCTTTTGCAGGTAGAAGCTCTCAAGGTAGCTCATCGTAAGGATGAAACCGTGGTTCAAGAACTTTCGGAAGTTTCAGAAAGTCTTGAAGAGGCGCTCGAGCGCACACGCGAAAGCGTTCATAACCTCTCAGATGAGGCCGTGGACCTAGAAACAGCGCTCTATCGCCTTGCTTATGAAAGCGAGATAGACCATGTTTCTGTTCGCTACTTTATCGAGTCTCCCATTCCCGTAAATATCACCCGGTGTTTTATTGCCATAGCGCGTGAGTCTTTAACCAATGCCGCACGGCACGCCCAAGCAACAGAAGTACTTATTCAGGCACATGAGTATCCAGGACTTTGGCAACTTTCGCTGAGCAACAACGGTATCATGCCAGATATAGGCAAAAAATTTAGTGAGAACTCACCGCAAAACCTCACAGTCCAACTTGCTGAAAAAGGAATGGGTATCCGCTCCATGGAAGAACGCGTTCACGCCATAGGAGGTACGATGCATATTTCCGTAACATCAACGTTTACTACCTTTGTATCGGTGCCCAAGATGGATACAGGCAAAGACACCCATACAAGCAAGGGTCTTACAACAGAAGGTGAAATGGCTCAGGTATGAACATCATTATTATTGACGACGACCCCATCGTATCTACCTCACTCAAAACTATCCTAGAGGCAGAAGATGACATAACGGTTTCTGCCACAGGATGTGACGGAGATGAAGCTCTACATCTCTGGAAAACCTTACAACCTGACATCGTTTTGATGGACATCCAGATGCCAAAGTGTTCCGGCCTTGATGCTGCTGAAGCTATTTTGCACGAGGACCCACAGGCTCGGATTGTTTTTCTCACGACGTTTTCCGATGATGAATACATCGTCCACGCCTTAAAGCTGGGAGCTCGTGGCTACCTTATCAAGCAGGATGTAGGTACCATTGCTTTTGCTCTCCGGTCGGTTATGGCAGGTCAAAGCGTGCTTGAAGGAGAAATTCTCGAGCGGGCTACTCTACTAAGCAGCGGTACTGAATCAAGTTTAGAGAACAATCTATGGCTCGCGGAAGACGAAGCTTTCAAGATGCTTTCACAGCGCGAGCGTGACGTGGTGAGCCTTGTTGCAGAAGGACTTGATAATGGCGAGATTGCTGAGAGGCTCTTTATTAGCGAAGGTACGGTTCGTAACCATATCAGCGCTATCTTAACGAAGCTCGACCTGAAAAACAGAACTCAAATAGCTGTGTATTACTACCGTCAAAACCGAAACGGGCACAAAAGCCAGTAAGCAAGCACGGAGACGGTTTTGGCATACCCATGCGAAATGCGCAAGCATTCTTAGCCGGTTTTCCCGCATTACACCTACACGTGCGCGACGCGCTTGCCGTAGTAGGATGGCGCCTCCCAAGCCTGGCCGTCGTCCAAAAATGCACCGGTCTGCTGGTCCC
This sequence comes from Eggerthellaceae bacterium, assembly GCA_050945155.1. Lineage (GTDB taxonomy): Bacteria > Actinomycetota > Coriobacteriia > Coriobacteriales > Eggerthellaceae > JBMNSK01. Next base: position 65,120 of record JBMNSK010000001.1, read on the forward strand.
AAAGATGGGCATATTCACCATCTTCCTTAATGAGGTCAGCGTGCTTTCCATCTTCAACAATTTTGCCGTGGGATAAAACTACGATTCTATCGAGCCCTGCAACCGTTGAAAGACGGTGGGCCACCACGATACAGGTGCGATTTTTCATAAGGCGCGATAAAGCCTCTTGAACCAAGTGCTCACTTTCTGAGTCCAGGGCACTGGTTGCCTCATCAAGAACCAGAATGGGAGCGTCAGCAAGAAGGGCACGTGCAATGGCGATACGCTGGCGTTGACCGCCGGATAACTTTACCCCACGCTCACCGGTCTGTGTTTCGATACCCTGCGGCAGCTTTTGAATGAACTCCCAAGCATTCGCTTCACGAGCTGCCTTGATTATTTCCTCATCGGAAGCCTCGGGTCGTCCATAGGCGATGTTTTCCTTAATCGTTCGATGAAAGAGCATGGGCTCTTGAGGAACGTAGGCAATTTGTCTGCGTAAACTTACCTGTTTAATCTGGGAAATGTCCTGCCCATCGATAAGAATACGTCCTTCTTGGACATCGGATAACCGAAGCAACAGCGAAGTAAGCGTGGTCTTTCCTGAACCCGACTTCCCTACTAAGCCGACGCGCTGCCCGGCCGGAATATGCAGCGAAAAGTCAGAAAAAACTTTGTTGTCAGACGAAGCATCCGCATAGTGAAAATTCAGGTGCTCAAAATCTATTCTGCCTTCAGTAACCTGTAAATCTTTCGCGCCTTCTGCATCGGAAACCAAGCGTGGCTCATCAAGAATCTGCGTCATTGCCTGCGCGTCGCCGAGAGCGCGGTTGACATTCTGAAAAACCAGGTTAATACGGTTGAACTGCATGGTCATAGAATAGGTGTAGGTAAACATCATGACCAAAGAGCCCGCGCTAATACCGAACCAAGCGTTTCCACCCGCCACAAAGAAAACAAGGCAGGTCATGATAACAACAATGATTTCGCTCGTCAGAGCACCACGCACCATTGAAGCACGCATGCGGCGCGAGTCTGCGCTGTATACATCTCGATTTGCTGTATCAAAGAGATCACGCTCATACGCCTCTCTCCCGTATGTCTTGACGGTCAAGATATTGGTCAAGGAGTCAGAGAGTTCACCCGAAAGGCTGTTTTGGGCCCGCGAGGCCTCTTCGTTTAACGGAAGAATGCGCTTGTACATGAGATAGGCAACGATGAGATAGACAACAAGCAGACAAAAGAGGACAGCCACATATAAGGGAACTATCGGAAGCAGCAAACCCAGCGTAAAAACCGCAGAAGCCGCAATTGGGATAATTGCAAAAACAAACTGTTGGATAAGCAGACCGTAAGAATTTATAAACTTGTTGGTCTGACTAACAAGCGAGCCCCCATAGCGGTTGACGTGAAACGTCATCGACTGGTTTGAGAGGGTGTCAAAAACATAGGTGGCCAGTTCGTAGCTCGCGTGTATCTGCAGTTTCCATGCGCTGTAATCCTGCAACTTGCTGCATACCTGCCCAAAGAGGTTACAGAGAATCAAAGCAATCATGTATCCGCCAAACACCTCAAAAACCTTGTCCGGCGGCGTGGGACCTGCAGTAACCAAATCCACAATCTGGCCCATCAGATAGGGATTTCCATAAGAGAGAAAGAAGATAAAGCCAAGCGTAGAGAAGACCGCAAGCAAAAACATGGGCATATGCTTTGCAGTTACTCCTCCAAAGTAATGAAGAGTTCTTCTTGTTAAGGAATGTTCTCGCTTCATCGACGTCCTAAGCTCAAGTCGCGCGCATACAAAGCTGCACCGAGCGCACCACAAAGCTGCGCATCCTTGCTGATGATAAGCTTTTCACCCAAAACTTCCTCGAGTGTTTTAACGAGGCCGTCGTTGCGCGAAACACCTCCGGTCATCATATAGGGACCGCGTCCTTTAACGCGACGCACAAGACTATAGGTTTTCGCTGCAACCGACTTGTTAAGCCCGTGAACAATATCATCAACCGCTTTGTTTTGAGCAATCAAGGAAACTACCTCGGATTCGGCAAAGACCGAACACGTGCTGGAAATTTTTATATCCTCGTCGTATTTCAATCCACGCTTACTCATAGCGGACAAGTCAAGTTGAAGAGTATGAGCCATCATTTCAAGAAAGCGTCCTGTACCCGCCGCACACTTGTCATTCATCGCAAAATTAAGGACCTTGCCGTCTTCGTCAATGAGAATAACCTTGCTGTCTTGTCCCCCAATATCAATGATGGTGCGCACTTGAGGATCAAGCGCCCGTGCTCCTCGCGCATGACAACTAATTTCTGTAACGTTACCCGAGCCCTGGCTAATGACTGACCGGCCATAGCCTGTTGCTACCATATTCGCAATATCATCGGGTGCAAGGTTTGCCTCGACAAGTGCCTGTTCAAGCGCCTTTTCAGCACTCACGCTTGCACCATACCCCGTTGCGATTATTGACCGTGCAAGGATGGCACCATCTGCGTCAACAATAACGACGTCCGTACTCGTTGATCCGCTATCTATGCCTGCGAAATAATTTTTCTTCATGCCGCTATCTTTCTCGTTATTGGTGTCCACCTGCGCCTTGAGATTTCCTGCTTGCGAACGCAAATCAAGACGGTCTTCCAACTCTTCTGCGAAAGCCTCCAGACGCGTGCGAAGCTGCCCAGCACTTTGGGTAGTGAAGTCAGACTCAATCTTTACCAACGGAGTAGATGAGACCTTCGTAAGTTCACTATATTCAAAGCTATAGAAGTCGCAGAACTTCACCGTGTGATAGATGATGCCCTGCAAGTCGGGGTCCTCAAGGAGTTTGCGCCGTGACGCCGTATTCATCATACGCATGCAAGGCATCTGACCCAAGAGTTCCTCAGCATACCAGTACATCAGACCATCAAAGTCCAGGTTCTCAGGAGGTGGCACCTCCCCCACACTGCGATTATGCAAACAGGTACCATTACGCACCGGCAGGGGCATAAGCTTTTCGACTTCAGCAAAAAGCTCGTCGCCCATGCGCGCTCCCAAAACCGCAATATACGGACCTGTTTTCTTCTCGGGCTCCTTAAAGGCAGCGCGGAAGCGAGCCTCATCGAATTCGGTACCCATGTACCTTCCGTATGCCTGCGCAAACCGTTTCAGCTCTTCGCTAAAGGCCTCAACCATACAAGCGCGGTCACTATGCGGAATGTCTAAGGTATAGAGAAAGTCAAGCGGACCAAATGCCTCTAAAACATCCCCCACACTTCGTATGGTGTCGCAGCAATTCGCAACAACGAGTTCGTGAAAGTCTCCGTTAAAAGAGCTTTCAACGAGTGCTTTTCCAAAGCCGCAGATATTGGGCCCAACGTACTGATCTGCCTCTTCCGTGTCTTCGGGCATAGTGTTTATGCAGGCGGCATCTCCGCCGTAAGCGCAGATAAGCTCAATGGGAGTGTATTTACAGATATAGTGAGTCTTCACGTGTTCTTGCCAATCTTTATGCTTCAAGCATCTCGAGGAAGGCTTCGACACGGGTCTTTGTTTGGCCTTCCCCGCCATGACTTCTGTCGCAGCCATCCCCGTCAAGAATGAGGAAAGGTAGCCCCGCTTCTTCGAATTTTTCTTTCGCCAGCTGAGCAGAACCGATGGTGTGTTTACATCCCCAATGGTTAAACCATATTACCCCATCAGCACAAGCTTCCTTGGCGTTTTTGATTCCATGCTCAATGCGCCTTAAGACACTTCCGTTATAGCTGTTATAAACCATACGACGCGCCATAGCTTCATAAGGTTTTTCGGGGTCAAAGTCTGCCGGAGCAGCCTGAGCAAGTTCAGACCCCACAATCTGAGCACGGTCATTAAATGAAAAAGTATCAATGAGTGCTTTGTTCCAGTGAGGAATGACATGCATCCAATAAATACGTTTTCCTCGCGTGGGTTCGGCCGTCTGAGCCTGCTCAAGGAGGAGTTTTACATATTTCTCTTCCTCTGACGTTCCGAGCAAAATATTATTTGCCGCCGCGCAATATAGAGGAGTTACCAAGTCTTGTGGGATATATTTATCAGCACGCATCAGCTGATAACGCTCATAGGCATCAAGGGTCCACTTCGTGCGTCTCAAACGACGCTTTAGGGCTTCTTCTTCGATCTTTTTCCCCGTATGCTTTTCGAGAAACGCAGACATTTCCCGCAGCTGCTCGGCAACCATCGCAACACTGGTGTCGTCAGGTATCAAAGGAACATCAACCGCAAAGCTCGGAACGTCAAAGAAATGGCTTAAATAGTCAAAGGTAAGTAAGTTCGCATCACAGGTAAGGTTCGTATAGGCGATACAGGTAGGTCGTGGCATCAAGCCGAGACCTGCTGCTCCGATAAAGGTCTTGTGATAACTACACAGAGTCTCTGAGATACCCTCATCCTCGGTATAGTGAATACAGGGAAGCTCTGCTTGCGAACCCGAATAGTACCCAGAAAAAGACTCGACATTATAGGTAACCAGTCCTACCTCCTGGAGCGGCTCCGTTGGGGTAAAAATGCTCACAATTGCAGAGTGCTCCGGATCCTTCAGAGGCTTGAGCATCGTTGACATCATCATCGTCGCAAGATACTGATCACCTTTGAGGAGCTGTTTGTTGGGGGCTACTTTGAACTTCGTGTTCATAAGGCCCCATCCGATTTTTAAATAAGTCTGGCCCCAAGCAGGACTCACTTTCGCAAGGCTGCCTAGGACCTGACCGTAGAGTTTAACTACATCCATATGTCGTACCTAAGGAGTTAAACCTTAGTTATTATGCTTATTCCTTAATGCATCTTTCTGATCTTGGGGAAGATTTTTCGCCCATGCAGGAAGCGCATCAGACGAAGCGCTGTCCTGTGCAGCAGGTGCAATGGTCTCAGTCGGCTGGTCAGCTGGTGGCGTAGTGGGAGTCTGTGATGCGCCCGCTCCAGCCTGGTTTTCAGGAACCGAGGTTTCAGGCTGTATAGATTCGTTTTGAGAAACAGGCTGCTGTGCTGCTTGCGGCTGCTGTGCTGCCTGATTCTGTGGCTGCTGCATTACCTGATTCTGCGGATACTGCATCGGTTGAGCCTGCTGACCATACTGCTGCATAGGCTGTTGGTACATAGGTTGACCCTGTTGGTTTTGATAGTACTGTTGGTAGGCTTGCTGCTGATAAGCCGCATAGGTATTCGGTGGTACTGAAGCGAGCTCAAATGGCATGGGATCGTTCTTCCCTCTCCAGTGAGCAACATCAAACTGCCATGTCCAATAACCAAGTGCACGCACGGTCAAAAGTTCAACAATAACGGCGAAAACGACGAGGAAATAAATTGCCGCAAGGAGCAGAATGACACCAACGATACCGAGACCAAGGCTTGCTCCCAATATATCGCCATTCATATACGTGCCTCCGGCAATATAGCCGCCACCTCCAAGAACAACCGCGAAAGCAAAGATGAAAATCAAGAAGAAAATCACGACAAAAGCAATAGCACCAACAACCAAGCTGGTAAGAAGGTTCATGCCAAAAATCTTAAGAATGCCGGTTGAATCATATTTCATCATGGACCAAATCTTGCCGATTTGGAATCCTGCACCGAGGTTGTCATAAATGGTAGAACGCATGCATCCAACCCAAGCGAAAACCATCAAGAAGAGGGAAAGAAGCATCGAAATTAGATAAAGAACAGCGGCAAAGGCTAAAGCCCCCGAAGATATGCCTACAGCAGCTGCCCCATGAGCGCCGGACAGGCTAGATGCGGAAAAGACGCCAGCACCGCTTATGGCATCTCCGATAAGCTGCACAATGAAAGGAATCAGGGAAAATACAAAGCTTATGACCAGGACGAAAAAGCCTCGACGGTACAGTTTTCCGTCCTCGTTGCCGAATATATGTTTCGGCATGGAAGTGCGCATATTCCATGCGATTTCACGTGCCCAACCATAGGCGTATCCGGCGACAACAATCACTCCGAAAATAGGGATGAATGCAACTAAAGCTAGAAGCATTGCTTTTTTAAACCATCCCTCGGAGTGAGTGACATCATTCCAGACGGTCTGGAAATATTTAATTTGCATAACGAGTCCGTTCTTCCCAAAACACTACAATGACGTATGTATTGTAACGCCTCTGAAGTTTTAGTTCTAAAATCTAGACATGTGTAATTGATTTTTTACTATTTTCCAAAATCACATACACAAACCGAGGTTTCACTATAATGAAGCGAGCAAGACGGTTTTAGGGGGATAAGCATGACAGCAAATTTAATTTCACTTGCGGTCATAATGATTATCGCAACCCTATCTCCTATGCTTGCAGAGGTTATTCCCGGCAAGGTAATCCCAGAGACAGTCTTTTTGCTCCTTGGCGGAGCAATTCTTGGACCGCATCTCGTAGGAATTATCAATGCAAATGAGGCAGTCGATTTGCTGTCCGATCTTGGTATGGGTTTTCTCTTCCTACTCGCTGGATATGAGATAGACCCTAAAATACTGTTAGGTAAGCAAGGAAGACGCGGATTGAGAACTTGGCTTTTTTCTTTTGTGCTTGCAATTGGCGTACTCTATCTTGCTCTGTTTTTCCTACCTGAAATAAGCTCTGGTCCCTTTCCTTTCGCGCTTGCGCTAGTTCTTACCACTACAGCCCTTGGAGCACTCATCCCAATCATGAAAGAGCGTGGCATTGAAAAGACCCGAGTCGGAACGAGCGTCTTGGCCTATGGAACCTGGGGTGAACTCGGTCCAGTTCTTGCTATGGCCGTGCTTCTCTCTACCCGCTCGCGGTGGGAAACCGCCCTCGTTCTGCTTGCTTTTGTTGCGTTCTGTGTTATCTGCGCAGCCATCCCTCTCAGGGCTAAACGTGTCGGCGATAGAATCTACCGCTATTTCCGCGACCATGCATTCAACACTTCTCAAAGCTTCGTCCGCTGGGTAGTCATGCTGCTCATTATTCTGTTAGCAGCTGCTTCGTTTTTCCACCTCGACATCGTACTTGGTGCCTTCGCGGCAGGCTTTATTCTGCGATTTATCCTACCCAGAGGAAACAGTATTCTTGAAGAAAAACTCGAGGCTATAGGCTATGGATTTTTAATTCCAGTGTTCTTTGTCATTTCAGGAGCAGATATTGACTTAAGCGCTATCGCGGCCTCGCCGCTCTTGCTTATCATACTCATCATCATGCTTATTGTGATTCGTATGGGACCAATCTATATCGTTTTGCACCATGACAATACCGTGCCGGGCCTTTCCAACCGCAACAAGGCCTCCATTGCGTTTTACTGCACAACCGCTCTTCCACTCATCGTAGCCATCACCTCTGTTGCTGTGAATGCGGGAACCATGGATTCAGAAATTGCTTCGGTTTTAATTTCTGCCGGTGCAGTCACTATGTTTCTCATGCCACTGCTGGGAAAGATTTTTTATGAACCGGAAGAAGAAAGGTCTGACCGTCCAAGCCTTAGCTAGTGTAGCCTCGGCCATTCTTTAAGAAAAGCGAGCGCGTATAGGTTCATGCCAGAACCCGTATGGTGGGGCGTGCTTACTGCCTTCTTCTTTTTTCCTGAGGAGAATATCCATGCTGTCCACCACGAGACTGGCCATTGCCTCGCCGCGGCATGTTTTCCTGACCGGGTCCTTCATCCCGCCTAGGACGGGGACGGTTCGCATTTGCATGACGTACCTGGTTCGGATTTGGACGTTGCGAGGGAGCTGGTCTTTGTGGGCCTTGGCCAGATTGAGGTGGTCTATCCGGCCTGGGCCTTCTGGTGGCTTGCGCGCTACGCCTTGCGGTATCTTGACTACCCGTGCGCGGTGCGCCAGTTCTATTCGTTTTCGCATGGGCGCCCGCATGTGCAGACTGATTGCCCCGTTTTCGTGCTATGAAGTTTGCAGCTCGGTCTAGGCCTAAAGCATGGTTTCCGCCCTCAGGGTTATGACGGTGTTCCCGTCTATAACCAGGAGGTTCATAGGCCGGCGATGATCCGCGGTGTGCCGCTTGCCTTTCCTGGCGCGTATCTTCCCACTCATCCGAAAGATCGTCGAAGGGGTCTTCCTCGTCAATCGTTTGAGTTTCTTGCATACGATCCCATTCCCGCTGCGACCGCGTGTAATTAGCCGGGCTTGCATCATAGTCCTGGTCTTCTTGTACACGTCTTGCGCGTGCTGCGGCACGCTTGCGTTCTGCCTCCTGAACCATTTCCTCATACTCGGCATCTTCGCGTTCCTGAGTTGCGCGGAACCGTTCCTTATGCTCATTAACAGGTGCTTGGGCCTCTTTATGGAAGAAGTCAAGACGAATGCTGATGTACTCAGAAACAAGCAAGACAAAGAGCAAAGACATGGTGATGAGATAACCCGTAATTGCTCCTGGAAGCCCCGTAAAGTTAATGAGCAGCATCGGAATCAGGATGGAAAAGCCGAAGGTGATGAGGTAGAGCTTTGTCACCGCACCCTGCCTGCGCAACACCGTAATAGCCTGGTAGAGGAAGTCAATGGCTGCCGTAACACCACCGGCAACAAGCATGACGTAACTCAAGCTTCTAAATTGTTCAAAGTCAACGCCATAGAGGAAGCTTAAGATTGGAATACCAATCCATGCCATGATAAGGATATTAAAGAGCGTAATGACAATGATGATGCCAATCATAGCTACGATTGCAAGGTCAAAACGCTTCCGCTTCTCGGGATCAACCCATAGATTTGTCAGACGCACAATAAGCGGCTTATAGATAAGCCCCACCGTCATCAAAATAGCCTGTGCCGGGAAATAGAGCGCGTTGAAGTAGAGCTGGTTATCGTAGCTTAAAACACCTTCCATTACGAACTTCGGCATATTGTCGATGAAGTTGTAAAGGAAAAGCGCGATAAACAGAGGAAAGCACTGTTTGAAAAGGTCCTGAACCCCTGCTACCGTCCAACGACGCGACTTTGGGGTTTCCATATACGCAAGTGGGAAGGTAAGCACCACAAAGGAGATGACTGCGGTCACCGCCATGGCAACCGAGGACAGACCAACGTCTTTGCTGATGAGCAAAAAGATGGTAAAGATGACCACTGCCGCAACAGAGCGTACAGCCTGGGAAATACCAGCCAGGTACATCTTGTCTACCTGCTGAAGTCGGCCCTCGTAAACATCAGCAAGAGCATCGACCATCCTATAGAGGTAGACACCAATGCTGATAAGAAACATCTGACCTTCGTACTGACGAATATTGCAGTAGATAAGGCCAATAAGAATCATCGCCAAGCAGGTGATGACACGGTTGATTTGATATTCGGAGAACGAGTGCTTTTCGCTTAGGTCAGAGGCTTGAAATGTTCGCACACCGTAGTTACCAACATACATAAGCAAGGTGCCGGTAACAAACGCAAGGGAGAACATACCTGCAAGCTCAGTGCCTGAAAGCTGGGTTACAACGATGGATAAGATGGGAAAGACAAGACCCCAAGTGCCAAAACCTATGGTGCTAAATATGAAGTCACGGGATGTCTTATGCGGCTCATAAATGGCCTCTTGCTCTGCAAGCGTGCCTTCTGAAGCGGCGCCGAGAAGACGACCCCACCACTGGTTCACAACGCGGACAAGCGGATTACGCTTGCCGCGAGGCTTATCCATTCGTGATTTTAAACTGCTTTTATGTTTCCTTCGCATGAAGCTAGAAAACCTCTTTCTTGCACACCAGTTCTTTAATCATTCTGCCTTATTGACGTGCCCATATCAAACATAGCGATTATACAAGCCAGAATCTCATTTTTATTAATTTTCGGCCTGCTCCCCATAGCATAGCCATTGAGATTGCATACCAAAACCATAAGAGAAATAAGAAAAGAAAGAGCACAAAAATGAAGGATGTTATAATTCTGAGAACTTACAAAAGGAATCACCTGCTCAAAAACCAGTGAAAAGTACCACATGACCAAAACCTATAAAGGATATATCGGCGTATTTGACTCAGGCGTTGGGGGTATCAGCGTCTTACGAGAAGCTACAGCTCTCCTTCCCCATGAAAACTTTTATTATTACGGCGATTCTGCCCATGCTCCCTACGGAGAAAAATCGAGCGAAGAGGTTTTGAGCCTGATCAGCGATGCAGTTGAACAGGCCCTCGATAAGGGTATCAAAGCGGCAATTATTGCTTGCAATACCGCAACAAGCGTAGCAGTAAGCATTCTCAGGGAGACATATCCGGATATTCCTTTCATAGGTATTGAACCCGCTGTCAAACCAGCCGCTCTCTCTATTAAAAACGGGAAAATCCTCGTGATGGCTACACCTCGTACCTTAGAAGAAAACAAATTTCATGAGCTTGCTAGGCGTTTTGAGTCTGATGCAGAAATTATCCCTCTGCCCTGTCCGGGCCTGGCAGCGCGCATAGAGAAGGGAAACCTTGAAAGCTCAGAGGTCTATAGCCTCATTGAAAGTTTTGTCGGCGCCTACAAAGGTAAAGTCGATGGCGTGGTGCTTGGATGCACGCACTACCCATTCATAAAAAAGCAGATTCAAACGGTTCTCGGAGATATCCCCTTTTTCGACGGAGGCGCAGGAACTGCTCGAGAACTGAAGCACCAGCTAGAAGAGAGAGGCCTACTCTCGCAAAGCTCAGCGAAAGGTGCGGTCTGCTTTGACTCAAGCAACAATACACCGGGAGAACTTGCCCTCTACCGCCGTTTTTATGAGATGCCTCTTTAGTGCTCGGTTCTCACTCACCGTGTTTGGCCTTTTGCGCCGCAAGCCAGGCTTTGTGCCAGATTAGGTAGAAGACAGTCATGGCAACGGTGCACACCGCTAAGATAATCCAGACAGCATCAATAAAATTCGTCCAAGGAAGCGTAGCGATGACCGTCGCAATCGAAGACATTACAGAATAGGAAAAGTTGGAGAAGGACGATGCGGCGCCAATACGATGTTTCGGCTGGTCGAGTAATTCAACGTAAGCAAGCGGACGCACAATACCTTCTGTCAGTGTATAGGGCACAAAGGCAAAGAAGAATATAACCGGACTAAACTTCCCAAAGAGAGCCATCATTACGGCGGAAATAGCAGATAAAACCAAGCAAATTCTCAGTATCGATGCAACCGTCAGGCGCTTTTGGAGCATCATATAGACAAAAGGCGCAATGGTTGTCACTAAGCAAAATGCCATATAAATAAAGTTGTAGCCAATATAGGGCAGCGCAAAGTAGTCCAAAATGATGTAGGAAACAACGGACATAAAGGCAAAATACGGCATGCCGGTTGTCCCCATAAACAATGCCATCATACTAAATCGCTTATCTTTCAAAAGCTCACGTACCGACTGCACCAAGGCATTGAAAGATTTCTGATCGCGCTTAGACTCCATAGCTTCTTGAGAAAGTGTCTCTGTAAGAAAGAGGGCGGGAAAAAGAGCTACCAATGCCGCAATGCCCAAGAAAACAAAGATGGTACGCCACGAGCCAACCGAGAGAAAAAACGTTCCAAGGAAAGGCGCCACCATTGGACCGATGATAATAAGTGACTCTACCAGGGTCATGGCAAGATTCAAATCTTCACCCTCGTACGAATCTTTCACTATGGCCGTATGAATGGTCATGCTCACCCCATAGGAAAAAGCCTGACCAGCACGCCCTAGGACCAAGATTGGTAAGTTCGGAGCAATGACACAAAGAAACGATGAGAGAACAAAGAGGGAGAAAAATATAAGGAGAAGGGGCTTTCTTCCGCGTTTATCGCTCACCGGTCCGGAGACCAATGTTCCTATTGCTGCACAGACCAGATAGACAAAAATGGTCAGATTGAGTTCTGCCGCAGAGATGCCCAATTCCCTTTGCATGCTTGGCAGTGCCGGTACAAACATGTCAAGTGAGCAAACTAGTATGACATGCGTACTAATGAGAAAGACAAGAAGCGACCGAGGGCCATAGTATTTCTGAGGAACACTTAGTCGCATCCTTTGCCCTCTCTATGCCCGAACACTTCGTCCATGCTCCCACTTCTAAAACCTTCGAGGTCTAAAGTGATATAGATAAAACCTAAATTTTTGCAGGTGGCAATAATTGTCTGACGTATATTGTCTTGCATCAGGATTTCAAAGTCGCAAGGTAAAACCTCAATACGTACTAAATCTTGTGTTTGCATACGTGCGCGAAATTGACGAAGACCAAGGTCATAGAGAGTGTCTTCCACCTGCTCCAATTTAAAGAGAGCTTCACGCGTGATTTCTTCACCATAAGGAATACGTGTTGCCAAACAGGAAAAAGCGGCTTTGTCCCACTGGGGAATATGGAGACGTCGGGCAAGTTCACGAACGTCTGATTTTGAAAGACCCGCTTCTTTCAGAGGACTTTGAATACCCAAGTCCAATATTGCCTGGTTGCCGGGGCGAAACGCTTGCATGTCGTCCTCATTCGACCCCTCACAAAGATAGTGCATACCTTCATCATCTGCCGCATCGAGAAGCTTGGTAAAAATCTCGCGTTTGCAGATATAGCAGCGGTCTCGCCCGTTTTTTCTGAAGTCGGCTCGATCAAGTTCATGGGTTCTTACCACCCGATAGGTAATTGCTTCCTGCATACAGAAGTCGCAAGCAAGTTTCAACTCTCTGCGAGGAAGAGAAGCAGTATCGGCAATAAGGGCACAGGCCTGAGAACCGAGGGTATCGTGCGCCACCTTTAAAAGCAGCGACGAGTCAACTCCCCCCGAATAAGCAACTGCAACGCACCCCAAGTCACTCAGGATGCGCTGCAGCGTCTCTAACTTATCTTGCAACGTGTCTGTCATGTGCCTACCGCCAGATAGATACTACTTTCGCTTAGGAAGCGCGTGAATAGCTCCGTCGAGCAAGGCATCACAGACCTCTGTTACACCCTCTTCAAACGTCGGATGGGGACGAACAACGTTCGCCATTTCAGATACCGAGAGCCCTCGCGCAATAGCTAGTGAGAATTCTCCGATAATATCGGTTGCGCGTCCACACATAAGTTGGGCACCAATAATCTTGTCGTTCTCGTCAACAACAACCTTCATAAAGGTGCGACCCTGGTTCGTAATGAGGCTCTTGCCATTGCTTGTCATGACAAACTTCGCGTTGCGAGCATTGATGCCAGCTTCTTTTGCCTCTTCAAGCGTGAGCCCAACGCTTGCAATCTCCGGACTTGTATATACGCAACCAGGAATGATATCGAGGTTGATCTCTGCATTAACTCCAGCGATGGCTGATACGGCAACGATGCCCTGGGCAGATGCGGCATGAGCAAGTTGGGGGCCAGCATTTGCAATATCGCCGATGGCGTAGACGCCTTCTAAGCTCGTACGCATTGATTTATCGACAAGAATTCTTCCACGGTTTGATTCGGGCATACAGTCCTCATCAAAGACATCACTCAAATCTGTCACCCGGCCCGTTGAAATAAGCACTGCCTCGGCCTCAACGCTGAACTCTTCGTCCTTGCGCGTATAGGTAACGGTATAACCAGAATCGGTCTTTGCAATAGACTTCACGAAGGCATCGCAGGTAATATCGCAGCCCTTCTGCTTCATGACCATAGAAAGGCTTCTTCCGAATTCCTTGTCCATGGTCGGAAGAATGCGAGATGTTCCTTCAAGAACGCTGACCTTGGTACCTAAGGCGGTGTAGAGGCCGGCGAATTCCATACCGATAACTCCCCCACCAACAATGGCAAGACTCTTGAGTTCCGGAACTCCAGCAAGCAGGTTGTCTGACGTATAAATTCCCTCTTCATGAATACCTTCAATCGGAGGCATAGCGGGTTTGGTACCCGTCGCAACGATAATCTGGTCGGCAGAATATTCCTGAACCGTTCCGTCCGCGCAGGTAATACGTACTTCCCTGTTTGCGCCAATGCGGGCATTGCCCTTGATGACTTCAACACCGTTTGCTTTGAGTAAGGAGGCAACACCGGTGTTGAGCTGGTCTACAATTTCATCTTTATGCGCGCGAAGTGCATCGAAGTCTACCGAAGCGCCGCTAACTTTCAAGCCAATTTCATCAGCATGTTTCAATTCGTCATACAATTCGGCGGTATGAATGAGCGCCTTGGTTGGAATGCACCCACGATTCATGCAGGTACCACCTAAGGCATCCCGGTCAACTAAGACGGTTTCGATACCAAGTTGACGTGCTCGAATTGCAGCTACATAGCCACCCGGGCCTCCACCAATAATCATCAATTCACAATGAGTCATGCGAGCTCCTAGTTAAATTGTGCTTGTACTAATTCTTTCACGTCACGAAGCATATAATCTTGACTCTCGCTTCCTGACTGTATGGAATCTAGCGCCTCTTCGAGCGCGGCGGCATCATAGCACAAACCCTCCCACGAAGAAGCTATGCGTAAGATGAGGTCTGCGTCCAATGCGTCCGAATAAATCCTAACAGAATTTATCTTGCCATCGTCCACCACGAGGCGCGCATCAAGGTCTCCCCATGCAAACCGTTCGCTAAAGGCATGCGTAAACTCAACAGTATGCCCAAAAATCCACTCCCATGAAGAAAGCTTTTCTTCATAGGCATCGCGCGCTGCAGCGTCAAAGTAATCATCATGAATAATCTGCGCAGCTAATCCGTCACCGTATTCACGCTCAAAGGATGCAATCAGGGCCTGTCCTAGACTGTCAACGGTAATCTCTGGACAAAGGTCTTGCAGGTTCACAACGCGACTTTTTACCGACGCAACACCCTTCGATGCTATCTTTTTCGCATCCGGGTTCAGATACCGTGCCAGCTTTTCCTTATCGACCTTAATCATGAGTGTGCCGTGGTGGTAGCGCACATCCTTAATGGTGAGGAAGGCATTGCCAGAAAACTTTGCTCCATCGATGAGGATGTCATTGCGGCCCGTAAACTCAGCTTCAAGCCCGAAGGAACGGACAGCATCACACAAGACTTTCATCTGACGGGAAAAGTCATAGTCCTGCTTATGCGCAATGAAGGTGAAATTCAAGTTTCCCATGTCGTGGAAAACTGCTCCGCCTCCTGAGAGGCGGCGGACTATCCGTCCTCCATCTTTTTCAAACTCAGCAACACGACATTCTTTCCATGCATTCTGGTTGCGCCCGATAACGATGGTGTTGCGGTTTTGCCAAAGATAAAGAATGCACTCCCCCGGCCCCACCGCATCCATGAGCACCCGTTCGGTTGCTATGTTGCGGCAAGGGTCGGTGGAAGTTGTTTGATATACCAGTGGTTTCGCCAAGGAGTTATTCGCTCTCTTGTGCTTGTCCCCATCTCACTACAGGATGACGAGCTGCCAGCACTTCATCAGGGCGCCCAATGCTTGCAGTAAATGGTGCTTTATGAAGCTTTTCCCCATCGCTGCGGGCTTCTTCCCAGATTTGATGGAGTACTTCGGCAACACGGTTGAGTGTTTCGGGGCTTTCGGTCTCGGTCGGCTCAAACATCAAAGCTTCGTGGACAATAAGCGGGAAATACATCGTCGGAGCATGCATGCCAAAGTCCAAGAAACGTTTTGCCACATCCATAGCGTTTACGCCGGTCTCTTCAGCAAGAGGTCCGACATCAACGACAAACTCATGCATGCACCAACCGGCAATAGGAATGTCATAGACATCCTTGATTTTGTACTTCAGATAGTTCGCATTCAGAACAGCCGTTTTTGCCGCCTCGGGAATGCCTTCACGACCCAAGGTCATAACGTAAGCCAGTGCACGGACGATGACACCGAAGTTGCCATAAAACGCCTTCATGCGGCCGATGCTATGTTCTGGAGTTTCAAAGGCATAGGTCTCGCCTTGTTTCGTAACGACAGGGGTCGGCAAAAACTCTGCCAAGAACTCTTTGCATCCAATGGGGCCAGAACCAGGACCACCGCCGCCGTGCGGGGTAGAAAAAGTCTTGTGTAAGTTGACATGTACACAGTCAAAGCCCATATCACCAGGACGAACGATACCCATGATGGGGTTAAGATTTGCTCCGTCATAGTAGCAGAGGCCACCAGCCTCATGGATAATCTTGCAGATTTCAATGATGTTCGGGTCAAATACGCCTACCGTATTGGGGTTTGTCAGCATAAGTCCCGCTGTATCAGGTCCCACAACTTCGCGAAGAGCATCGAGGTCAATGCCACCATCGTCGTTTGAGGCTACGTTGATAATTTCGTAACCAGCCATGGAAGCCGTTGCCGGGTTCGTGCCGTGAGCTGTATCGGGAACGATAATCTTCGTACGTTCTGTCTCGCCACGGTGCTCGAAGTACGCACGAATCAGGCTCACGCCCGCATATTCGCCCTGCGCACCTGCGGCTGGCTGAAGTGAAATAGCGTCCATACCGCAGATTTCTGCCAGGTAGCTTCCCATGGTATGCATCACTTCGAGTGCGCCTTGAACGGTATAGCTTGGCTGCAGTGGATGAATCTCAGAAAAGCCTGGTAAAGCAGAGAGGTATTCGTTTACACGCGGGTTGTATTTCATGGTGCAGGAACCCAGTGGATAGAAGCCGTCGCAAACGCCAAACACTTCTTTAACGAGCGTGTTGTAGTGACGATCCAAATCAACTTCAGCAACCTCAGGAAGGTCGAGTTTTTCCTTACGCAGGAATTGCTCGTCAGGCATGCACTCGGGAGTATCACATGCAGGCAGAAGAGTAGAACCACGACCGGGTACAGAAAGTTCGTTCAACAACTCCATTTATGCCACCTCCCTCACTGCGCTTACGAGCGCATCGATATCGTCTTTTGAATTCATCTCGGTAGCACACCACAGAATGCCGCCCTCAACCTGAAGGCCGCAGAGAATTCCCTTATCAGCAAGCGTGCGCTCGAGTTTCTCGAAGTCACCGGAATAAGTCGTGAGAAATTCGTTAAAGAACGGCGTATCAAACGCAAGGTCGATGCCATCAATTTCACAGAGGCGGCTGGCCAGATAGTGCGCATTCGTATAACTTTGCTTCGCTGCTTCGGCAATGCCTTTTGGCCCCATAGCTGCCATATAGGCACCTGCAGTCAATGCGCACAAAGCTTCGTTTGAGCAAACATTTGAAGAGGCCTTTTCACGGCGAATATGCTGCTCGCGTGCTTGCAGGGTGAGGACGAATGCTCGATTGCCATCATCGTCGTGTGTTTCACCAACGATACGGCCAGGAAGTTTACGCATCATGTTCTCGGTGCAAGCAATGATACCGAGGTAAGGACCTCCAAAGGAAAGCGGCAGT
Source organism: Eggerthellaceae bacterium (assembly GCA_050945155.1). Taxonomy (GTDB): domain Bacteria; phylum Actinomycetota; class Coriobacteriia; order Coriobacteriales; family Eggerthellaceae; genus JBMNSK01. Next base: position 82,256 of record JBMNSK010000001.1, read on the forward strand.
CCAAGAGATTGACCTTCAGCAACACAGATATCAGCGCCGAGTTCACCAGGACTTGCAAGCACGCCTAAAGAAATAGGCTCAACAGAAAGGATGGACTTTGCCTTCGCGTCATGACTTGCCGCTACCAAAGTTGCCGCATCTTCCAAATTGCCGAAGAAATTCGGCTGTTGGACGATAGTGCAGGCGCAGGTTTCATCAAGAGCTGCCTTAAACGCTTCCAGGTCGGTCACCCCGTTGCAAGCAGGTACTACCTCAACTCCAACACTGCGGCTATGCGCATAGGTTTTTACCGTTTCAATAGTATGAGGATGAACGGTCTCAGAAATAACTACCTTATTGCGCTTTTTGCCAACACACATAAAAATGGCTTCGGCTGCAGCTTCCGCTCCGTCATAAAGCGAAGCGTTCGAAACATCCATGCCCGTCAATTCACAGACCATGGACTGGTATTCAAAAATGGATTGCAAAACGCCTTGGCTGATTTCTGCCTGATACGGCGTATAAGCGGTTACAAACCGTTCTTTCGAAGCGACAGTTTTAACCAGAGCAGGAATAAAGCGGTGGTATGCGCCAGCACCGCGAAATATAGAATCAAATACCGTGTTCTTGCGAGCAATGGAAGTCATCTTGCGGGTGAGCTGCATCTCTGAGAGACCCCCGGGAATATCGAGGGCATCAATGCGAACATCCGCGGGTACATTGGCGTATAAATCGTCAATTGAGGAGCACCCAATCTCGCTTAGCATGGCTCTGCGTTCTTCACTCGTAGAGGGAAGATAATTACCCATGCGTCATCCTTTCTCTTTTGACCTTAACAAAGACTACCCCGCCCACAAAAGTGGCAGGGTAGCAAGGAAAAACTCTGTTGCTTTTCCTTATTCAATTGATTTTGCGTATTCGTCAGCATCCATAACCTCAACGCCAAGCGTTGCAGGCTCAACACGAATAAGCCAAGCATTGTTAGGATCCTGATTGATTAACGAAGGGTCGTCGAGCAAATCCTCGTTGACAGCAACAACCTCTCCGCTTACCGGGCTAATTGCTTCAGACACTGCCTTTACTGACTCAATATCAGCAAAAGACTCACCAGCCTCAACTTCGTCACCTACTTCAGGAAGGTCAACGAAGACGATGTCGCCCATCTCATTTTGGGCGTGGTCGGACAGGCCGATTTCGGCCTGGTCGCCATCCATACGTACCCATTCATGGCTTTCGGTGTACTGTCTGTCCTGTGGGAACTCCATACTTACTCCTTACCGTAAAACTATCCTTACGTAACTCTTATTTTGAACGTTTATAGAACGGCAGTGCCACGACTTCAGCAGGGATACGCCTTGAACGTACTTCAACTTCAATCGTGTCACCAATTTCAACACTATCTGAACGAACCAACGCCATGGCATATGCGCCCTTCAGATAAGGCAGATACGTTCCAGATGTCGTTATACCAATCTGGTCATCGCCAAGAAACACCGGTGCATGTTCGCGTACAATACCGCGTCCTACCACCTTGATACCAATCCTTTTACGTTTTGGCTCGCCTTGAGCAGCAATGGCATCTTTTCCAATAAACTCATCTTTATCCATTTTGACGGCGAAACCAAGGCCTGTCTCAAGCGGATTGACGGTTTCGTCCATCTCATGACCGTAGAGCGGCATTGCAGCTTCAAGACGCAGCGTATCGCGTGCACCTAAGCCGCAAGGCAAAAGACCCGCCTCGGCGCCCTCACTTAAAAGTGCATCCCAAATCTGGCGCGCGCCTTCAGCGGGGCAGTAAATCTCAAAGCCGTCTTCACCGGTGTATCCGGTACGTGAAATAAGGCAGTCAACGCCGCGAACCATAACGTGGTCGCAGAAACGATAGTAACCGCTCGGCAGTTCCCCGCTCTCCACCATCGGTGCCAAAATTTCTTCAGCGCGAGGACCCTGTACGGCAATCTGTGCAATAGAGTCGGAAATATCTTCCATCTCGGTGTCGGCCAAGAGGTGGTCTTTCATCCATGCGACATCCTTGTCTTTGTTTGCCGCATTAACAACAACGAGGTACTCCTCTTCACCTTTGCAGTAGACAATAAGGTCATCGACCATACCACCGTCTTCATAGCACATGCCCGCATAGCGGCAACGCCCGGCAACCATAGAATCAAACTTGTTAGTAAGTAGGTGGTTGAGTGTAGCTAAGGCGCCAGGTCCAGTGAAAAGAACCTCACCCATATGAGAAACATCGAAGATACCGCAGTTTGTACGAACTGCCATATGCTCCTTAACCAAACCCGCCGGATACTCTACCGGCATGGAGTAGCCAGCGAAAGGAACCATCTTTCCACCAGCAGCTACATGAGCATCATAGAGCGGCGTTTTTTTATCCATGCATCCTCCCTTCGTTAGCTGCATTTTTTTGACTACTGTGTATTATGCACAGAGATTTTCAATAGCAGAATCATGCTACAGAATACTTGCGTGAAAATTACGACAATTAATCAAACGGGCGGAATAATCGATAGTAAGACGGAACCATTTTTCTACACCTTAAGAAAGTCTCCGTTTGACCAAATCTGTGCGGCCTTGATGCAAAGAGTGTTTTGAAACGGCCTTTTATCAAGAACCCCACCTCTTTCGTGTAAGTAATTTTTTACGCAAATTGACGCTCTCCTGTAAGAATGAGACCCCCTTTTCGATGCTACAATGTGAATAAATTGTGAAGCGGGCGAATCACCTTTTTAAGTGAGGCTTTTGGGGAGGGAAAGATAATGTCAGAAAAAGCACGTCCTACTCGTTTTCTTGTAGTCCTTGCTTTCGCTTTTGCCGCTATTCTTGCACTTGTCGGACTCAGCGGATGTGGACCAAGCGCCGAATCAGAAATCGAATCAGATATTGCAACACAGCTTGATCCCATTAAAAACGTTGATGCCGATACCATCAATTCATGGCTTGGCGACGAAGCAGATTCATTGGAATCCGTCGGCCTTGATTCTGGTGAGTTCTATGCCTCATGGTTCTCCGGTTTTGACTACAAAATTGATGACATTCAAGTTAACGACGACACCGCTACGGTTGCTATGACCATCACCGTGAAACAACTCGGAACTGCCCTCGACGATGCAAGCACCGAACTCACTAAAAACGTCGAGAGCGGCGATATAACGGATGTTTCTCAAGCTGGACCGGTCATCATCAAAGCTATGGACAATACGGAAACGACTGACAGCCAAATTACCGTGAACTATTACAAGAATAGCGATGGTAAGTGGACTTCAAGCGACATCACCACTGAAGTCACCAACGCATGTATTGGCGATATTAACTACTAAAACTTTAAGCGTTATGCCCTCTAAGCGGCTGCAGGTTTTCCTGCAGCCGTTTCTTTTGCGCAGGTAGAGGTAACTAGGAACTAAGCGACACTTGATACGCCGCATATACCGAAGAAATGGCCTCGGCAATCTGCGGAAGGTCTTCCTTCAAGAACCGATAGTGGACGATTTGCGGTTCGGTGTCCACAGAAGCTTCCTGCTCCACCCGTACAAAATAAGCATCAGCACTTTCATAGCCTTGGCTTAATACCGCATAGGCATAGCAAACAGCCTGTAAAACGTGCTTACGCGCAAGCGCTTCCCCAGTTTCATCAGGAGATCCGCCGGTCTTATAGTCAATAATGATTGCTGATTTTGCCTTTCCATCTTTCGAGGTCTTAGCAGCAAAGAGGTCAATTTCGCCTTCAAGGTAGTGTGTGCCACTTTCGGTATTGCACTGAATAAAGAAGGGCAGTTCTGCCTTTAGGTTGTCAAGGGAAGCAAGGCTTTTCGCTATCTTGCTTCCAAACCAGCGGTGAAGCGCACGCTCAAGGCGCTGTTCGGCAGAAGGGTCAAGGTTGTAAAGCTTTGCCATAGCAGAGATACGGTGCTGTTCAGGTATTTCAAGGGCAGCACCGGGTCTGCGTTTTATAACAGCAAGTTGAGCTAAACGATGGAATGCCGTACCGAGATTTGTCGCTTTCTCACGATCGTAGAGGCTCTCACGAATTGCCTGCCAGGCAAGATCATCGTCATCAAGATAATAGGCATCATCGGTCAAAGTGTCATTGGACAACATCGGTGCTATATCGTCCTCTTCCTCATCAAAGGCATCCACAGGCATATCCTGTACAAACTGCTTTGCAAGATTACGGATTACTCCGGTCGTTTTTGCAGCATCCGCAATTGATGAGTAGCTAAACACATCCCGGCGAAGAGGTTTGTAGGCATAAAGCTCATCAGATGAACTTAAACCATCTTGGTCTGTGGCAAGGAAAAACATCTG
>JBMNSK010000002.1:0-70574 GCA_050945155.1 Eggerthellaceae bacterium
TGGTTTTAATTCGGAATCCGGCGATATCGTTTTAGCGAGTGCCTCGCCACGGCGGCGCGAACTCCTTACGCAGGCAGGCGTCAACTTTCGTATCCAGGTATCCCACGTTGATGAAGCACTCTCTTCAAAGGAGAAGAAAAATCCTCATGATGCGGTTTGTACGCTCGCTTTAAGAAAAGCACAGGCGGTGGCTCAAGTACTTATCGACCAAGGCCTATCACGCGATACGGTGGTCATCGGCTCAGACACCATGGTTGTGTATCAAAATGAAATTTTTGGGAAACCGGCTTCTGAGGACGAGGCTTTTAAAACCTTACGGACACTTTCCGGTAACACTCATGAAGTTCTTACTGCAGTCGCTCTAATCAGGATGGCCCCCTGCAATTCTGAAACTTCACCTCTTTGTGTGTCTACGGATAATCAATCTTCGCGTTCGTCTTTAGATCACTGTGTCTTGCTCGATGAGTCACGCGTTCATTTTCGGGATTTGAGTGACGAAGAGATAGGTGCGTATATCCGTGGGGGCGAGCCCTTTGGCAAGGCTGGTGCCTATGCAGTTCAGGGTGCTGGAAAATCCTTCGTAACCAAGATTGATGGAAGCCGTGATACTGTTATCGGATTGCCTGTCCACCGACTTCTTCAGGAATTTCCAAACCTAGGCGGTCATCTGATGTAAATATCATGACCTTAGGTCTGCGTTACCGTATTGTAGACAAGTTTTTCAACGTGAATGGTAAACTACCTACATCCTCAAAACATGCGGGTTTGCGGGCCAAACAGCGGTTTGTCAAACCCTAGATTTAGCGAAGAAGGTATGTGACGTGCATCAGGATTTGAAACGAGTGCTCTACACGGAAGAGCAACTTGCTGCACGGGTTACAGAAATCGGACAAGCTATTACCAAAGATTATGCAGAATGCGCCGCTCGTGGCGAGCGCATCGTTTTGGTTTCGGTTCTTTGTGGTGCCGCAGTTTTTATGGCGGATTTAGCACGGAAAATTGACCTTCCCATTGAGATGGATTTTATGGCCATTAGTTCGTACGGAAATAAAGCGGAAACTTCCGGCGTAGTAAGCATTCTTAAAGACTTAAAAACACCTATCAAAGACTGCCACGTCATTATCGCTGAGGATATTTTAGACAGCGGTCTTACGCTTCAATACCTGATGAAAAACCTTGGTTCTCGGGAGCCTGCTTCTATAGAGATAGCAACGCTTTTAAGAAAGAAAGTTGAACACCAAGCGAAGATTGATTGTAAATACGTTGGATTCGAATGTCCTGATGAGTTTATCGTCGGCTATGGTCTTGACTATGCCGAGCACTATCGTAATTTGCCGTATATTGGCATATTAAAACCGGAGGTCTATTTGAAATCCTGCGACTAAAAAACGCCGTTTAAAACAGGTAATTAAATGGTGGAATAAAGGGGAACAATAGTTATATGCCACAACAAAAAAGACAGTTTCAAAGACCGAATTCACGCAATTCAATAGTCTATGCGCTCCTCTTGCTCCTCATCCTCGTTTTTGTGAGCCAGCAGGTCTTCACGCAGCAAAACGAGTCCATGCCTGATGATGAACTTATTACTTCAGAGTTTATACAGGCAGTAGAGCAAGACCGTGTGGTAAGCGTTGAATACGATGCATCGGGTCATACGGTATCAGGCACCTATTATCCAGCCGCTACGGTTGGCTCGACAGCGGCGGATGCTTTTAACTCGGCATTCCAGTCATTAAATGCCCGGGTATCTTCAGCTGCGGGTTCGAAGGCGAAATCTTCTTCCCAAGGAATTACGACAAGCGACTTGGAACAAAAGACGCTTGGATCTGAGCACCGTTACCATTCGACCTATGTCGGACAGGATTCACTTGGCGAGCTGATGGCGCAACACCCCAATATTTCTTACAAGGTGAATTTGCCGCTGCCGTATTCTGACTTGCTTTCAACCCTCTTACCAATCATCTTGATTGGTGCGCTTCTGTTCTTCTTCTTTAACCAGATGCAGAAGGCGAACAACTCTCAGATGAGTTTTGGTAAGGCAAAAACTAAGAAAACACTCGAAGAGCGTCCGAATGTAACCTTTGCTGACGTAGCAGGCGTCGATGAGGCAGTCGAAGAGATGCAAGAGATTAAAGACTTCCTGTCGAATCCTGCGAAATATCAGTCCATGGGAGCGAAGGTTCCCCGTGGCTGCCTCTTAGTAGGCCCTCCAGGCACCGGTAAAACATTGCTCGCCCGTGCGGTTGCGGGTGAAGCACAGGTACCGTTCTTTAGTATTTCTGGTTCTGACTTTGTTGAGATGTTCGTTGGTGTCGGTGCAAGCCGTGTTCGTGACCTCTTCCAGCAGGCCAAAAATGCAGCTCCGTCCATTATCTTTATCGACGAAATTGATGCCGTTGGCCGTCAGCGTGGTGCTGGTTTGGGCGGTGGCCACGATGAGCGCGAGCAAACCTTAAACCAGCTCTTGGTTGAAATGGATGGCTTCGAGCACAACGAGTCTGTCATATTAATTGCAGCAACTAACCGTGCAGACATCTTGGATCCGGCACTTCTGCGTCCCGGTCGTTTTGACCGCCAAATTGTCGTTGATGTGCCTGACGTACGTGGCCGCGAAAAGATTCTGAAGGTGCACGCAAAAGGCAAGCCCTTAGGTAGCGATGTCGACTTAGAGCGCATTGCAAAACTCACTCCTGGCTTTACGGGTGCTGACCTCATGAACCTCATGAATGAGAGTGCACTTTTAACTGCGCGTAAGGGTCGCAAGGTTATCACCATGCGCGACGTAAACGAGTCCATGGAACGCGTCATTGCCGGACCTGAGCGCAAGGGCCGTGTCATGGATGAGCAAACGCGCCACACCATTGCTTACCACGAAAGTGGTCATGCCTTGGTTGGTCACACCCTCCCGCATGCAGATCCTGTACACAAGATTTCTATCGTTTCTCGTGGTAGGGCGCTTGGTTACACCCTTTCCATACCTAAGGAAGATAAGGTCTTAAACACCTTAAGCGAGATGAAGGATGGACTCGCAGTTTTCTTGGGTGGCCGTGTTGCCGAAGAAATTTTCTGCGACGATGTTACGACGGGTGCAAGCAATGACCTGGAACGTGCAACAAAGATGGCACGGGCTATGGTGACCCAATACGGTTTAAGCGAGCATCTCGGAGCGCAGGTCTTTGGACAGCCAAATCATGAGGTCTTTTTGGGCCGCGATTACGGCAATACACAAGACTACTCTGAAGAGACAGCGCGTCGTATTGACGAGGAAGTTGCTCGTATCATGAAGGAAGCTCACGATACGGCCTACCAGATTCTGTCGTCTAAGCGAGACCAGATGGATTTGATGGCAAGCGTATTGCTTGAGCGCGAGACAGTTGAAGGCGAAGCGTGCGACGCATTGCTTGACAATAAGTGGGATGAATATCTCTCACGTGAAGCTGATATTGTGGCGAAGCATGAGGAAGAGGAAGCGGAAGCACGTAAACGCGATGAAGAACTGCAGCGCCGTGTTGAGGCTGAGCAACGTGAACTTGAAGCTCGCCAGGAAGCACGTAAGCGCCAGAATGCTGAGGGTATTACCTGGGGTCCCTTCGGGCCGATGCACCAGGATGGAACCCCGTTCATACCGCATGCCGATGATGAACAAAAACTCGAAGACTTGTATGGCGAAAACCCCTACGAGAAGCCTCAAGATACCACCGAGGGGCCTGAACCTCCACTTACTCCTTCGGAGGCTGAGCAGAGAAGAGAGGGGACTGCTACAGGACGTGATGAGGCAGGTTCACAAGAAAACGAAGCCGCATCCCCGGAGTCATCTGATGCAAAAGATACAAGTTCTGATGACTTGCCTGCGTGGGCTCGTAACTTGCCCGCAGACGAACAGGAGAAAATTCGTCAAAACAAGAAGAACTAAAGGAGAAAGATTCTATGTGGCGCTGCGCCTCGTATAGCTTTGATACAAGAATGCCCATAATCATGGGCATTCTGAATCTTACCCCCGATTCTTTCTCGGACGGTGGGTCATACGAAACCCCGGCAGATGCACTGCAGGCGGCAAGAAAAATGGTCGAAGATGGAGCTCGCATTATTGATGTCGGTGGTGAGTCTACACGTCCGGGATCAGCGGAAGTTTCTATCGAAGAAGAACTGCGGCGCACGATTGATATTGTTGGCGCTTTAGCTGACGAGGGAATCTGCGTGAGTATCGACACGCGTCACCCTGAAGTAGCTCGTGCTGCAGTTGATGCAGGTGCAAGCATCATCAATGACGTTTCTGGTTTTCGTGATAGTGCAATGGTGGAAGTTGCGAAGAACTGCGATGCAGGATTGGTTGTCATGCATATGAAGGGCACTCCTGATCACATGCAGGACAACCCGAGCTATGACGATGTGGTAGATGAGGTGCGAACCTATCTTATAAATCGGGCTCACGAACTCGAAGAAAACGGTATAGCCCATGACCGTATCTGCATTGATCCAGGTCCGGGATTTGGAAAGACACCCCAACAAACCATCGAGCTTGTTCGTAACTTTCACGAGTTTGTACGTACGGGCTATCCGGTTATGGCCGCGCTTTCTCGAAAGAGCTTCTTAGGTTATGCCTATGGCATTGAAAACCCCAAAGACCGCGATAAGGTGAGTGCCGCAGAAACGCTTGCCGCTTGTGAGATGGGAGCAAGTGTTGTCCGTGTGCACAACGTAGAAGAAACCGCACGTGCTTTAAAGGATCTTCGGCCGTATGTCTATATCGGTCTGGGGTCAAATGTCGCCTTGGTTGCCAATGAAGGTGAGGAGTGTGCCGGAAAGATTGCGATTCTCAACCGCGCCATTGCTGGACTTTGTGCGCTGCCCGACTCACAAGTTATTGATGTTTCTAGCTACTACGAAAGTGAACCGGCCTACTATGAGGACCAGGACCCCTTTGTAAACGCAGTTGTCCTGCTTCGCAGCGGCATTCCGCCAAAAGAGTTGCTTGACTACCTTCATGCTATTGAAAACAGTTTGGGCCGTGTTCGTGAAATTCCTAACGGACCGCGAACCCTCGACCTCGATATCATCGATTACGAGATGTATGTTGTCGACAATCCCACTTTGACGTTGCCTCATCCACGGGCACTTGAGCGCGATTTTGTCGTCAAGCCCTTGATGGAAATAAATCCAGCTTTTGTTTTTGCAAATGATGTCCCCCTCACTGATGACCAAGTGAAGGTGGGTGCGGCAAAGAAGATCGAGGGCTAGGTTGACAGCCATGAACTTTTCTTTGCAAATTCTCAACCGTGTGCCTTCCACCAATACCTGCGTCAAAGAAGCCATAGATGCTTTGGCACCTGAGGGGACTGCCTATCTCGCCTTCATGCAAGAGAAGGGGTATGGGCGCCAAGGAAGAACCTGGGTTAGCCCCTACGGAGGCCTCTACACGAGCCTCCTTTTGCAACCACCGATTTCTGCAGTAAACCTTGGCCCACTTACGCTTGTTGTTGGCCTTTGTACTCGCAATGCGCTGGTTTCTGTTGCCAAGGAAATTTTCGGCATTGACCTCGACCATGAGATCCGTATTAAGTGGCCAAATGACATTGTTTGGGAAACAGGAAAACTCGGTGGCATTTCCAGTGAAATCTATCACGGCAGCGTCTGTATCGGTATCGGCGTGAATGTTTTTAGACCATACTGCGCCAATCAAGTTTCGGGAAAAAATAAGCCGGTTTATTTTGCCGAGGTAGTAGGCGAGCATTGCAGCGGCATTGATACGAGTCGTATTACGGCGTCCTATAAAGAACTATTGGCCCCAGAAAGCGATGCAACTGCAGCTGACGATTTAAGACCAGCGCAGCGAAGATATATTGAATCTTGCGCACGCGCTATTCTCTCTGAAATAGAAAAGACGTATCCAGTTTTTTGCCGCGAGGGGTTTTCAGCTTTTCAGGCACAGTATTTGAATCATATGGCTTTCCAGGGACGTCAGGCGCAAATAGAATTAATCGACGGAACAGCGCTTTGCCAAGGAAGCATCACCGGTGTCGACAAAGATGGTTGCTTACTCATACAAGACGAAGCGGGCACCGTGCGAACACTTAATTCGGGTGAAGTGCATATCCTGAGTCTTTAGGAATCATGACAGACAGCATTGAAGTAAAACACGACGGACAGGTTTTGTCCGACGATAGGGTAGACAGTGGCCAAGGGCACCATGACCGCGTCGACAGAATGGGCAGCGCCTCTGTTGTGCGCCTTGTCATTGAGTTCGCTCTTCCGGCCATTGCAGGTATGGTGGTAAACGGTGCCTACAACCTTATTGATTCAATATTCTTAGGCCAGGCACTGGGTGAAATCGGCCTTTCTACGGCGACCGTAGCTAACCCCATCATGATTTTCTTCATGGCCTTGTCGATGCTTTTTGGCACGGGCGGCAACGCTCTTGCTGCGCTACGTCTCGGCGAGCGCCGCCGCGAGGACGCAGAGCTTTCCTTGGGAAATACCGTTTCCTTAAGTATTTTCATTTCGGTGTTTATTGCTGTCGTAGTGCTTTTTGAACCAAGTTTGAATGCGCTGCTGTCCCTTGCAGGATGTACGGAAGAAATTCGCCCCTTTGCTCAGAGCTTTGTTACCATCCTCGGGCTTGGTTATATCTTTCAGTGTATCGGTATGGGCGTGAATAATTTCATTCGCACCGCAGGAGCGCCAACACGTGCCCTTGTCACGATGCTCATTGGTGCGGCAAGCTGCACCGTCTTAAATTTTCTCTTTGTTCTTGTCTTTGACTGGGGTGTTGTTGGCAGTGCTTTGGCTACCGTTTTGGGTCAGGGCATCTCCTGCATAGCCGTTCTTTGGTTTTTCCTTGTGACGAAAAGCGCCCCTATCAAACTGAAAAGAAAGTATCTCAGGCTATCCGGCAAGACCGTCCGCCTCATTCTAGGCCTCGGGGTGGCAAGTTTTCTGGTTCAGATCGGTGCATCTGTTGTCAATTTGGTTCTCAACAATATGCTTGCCACGATTGGCGCCCAAAGCCCTATGGGTGCCGAAGATGCCCTTGCTTCTATCGGTGTTGTGCAGCGAGTTGCTGTCTTTAGCGTATTGCCGCTTATTGGGGTATCTATCGCTATTCAGCCGCTCCTTGGCTATAACTATGGCGCTCATCTGTTCAACCGCGTTCGCCAAACACTTGGTTTCGGTGTTGCGGTGGCTATGGGTCTTGGCTTTATCATGTGGATTCTTATCCACGTATTTCCCGGAGAAATTGTCCGGGCTTTCGGCATTTCTCATCCTGGGCTTGAAGAATTTACCGCCTTCGCTTTGATGGTCCAACTTTCCTTGCTGCCCTTTGTGGGTTTTCAGATTGTAGGGTCGAACTATTTCCAAGCAACCGGTCAACCCCTAAAGTCGGTAGTTTTATCCCTCACAAGACAAATATTATTTCTTATTCCGCTTCTTCTTATGCTGCCGTACTACCTCCCACTTTGGTTTCCGCAGTTTACTGCCCTTGATGCGCTCTATTTTGCCCATCCCATCTCGGATTTCTTTGCAACACTTCTGACCTTGGTTCTCATCTTATTTGAGTTGCGGCGCTTAAAGAAAATTGAAGCAGGTAAGATTAAAGCTCGGTTTTAGCCATTGCCAGACGAGGGGAGAGCACCTATTATTTTTAGCTCATGAAGGAAAAGCAAGAAAGGAAAGTAATGGAATCAACGCATCTTATGTCGCACAGAACTTCTCGCACTCGCTCAATCGCTTTTGTAGGTCTTTCGATTGCCATTATGGCGGTTTGCGCATGGGTAACCATCCCATTTGGCCCGGTGCCATTCACGCTGCAGACCTTTGCTATGACCTTTGCCATTCTTGTTTTAACTCCCCGCGAAGCATTATCAGCAATCGCAGGTTACTTAGTTCTTGGTGCCGTTGGCTTGCCTGTTTTTTCTGGCATGCGTGGTGGTATCGGCATGCTTGCAGGTCCTACCGGCGGCTTCCTCTGGGGCTTTTTCATTGCCGCTTTTGCAGCTATTGCCGTGCTTGAACTAAGTCGTCGTATGCGTGATAAGAACAGCCTTGAAGAAGATACTGCACGCAGCAACCGTGGCTTTGTAGCCGAGGGCGAAAACTCCGTTCTTTCCTGGATTAAGGGGTGCGGCGTTGAACTTATCGCAGCTGTGGCATTTATCGTAGTTGCTTATTTCTGCGGTTGGCTTCAGTTCATGTTCGTTGCCGGCGTTGGTCCTTTGGAATCTTTCCTGGTAACGATTGCACCTTTTGTTCTTGTTGACGCAGCCAAAATCGTCGCAGCAGTTATTGCTGCTCAGGCAGTGAATCGCGTAGTTCGCTAAGACGCAACTGACGGAATTGCGATAATAAAGCACGCACCACCTTCGGGCAGGTTCACTGCTTCAACGGTACCGTCGTGCGCTTCGACAATGGTTTTTACAATGGACAAGCCAAGACCAGTGCCACCAGTCCCGCGTTGGCGTGATGCGTCAGTTCGATAAAAGCGGTCAAAGAGAAGCTTGGGGTCAATATCTCCGAAACCGCATCCATCATCGCGCACCTGAATGACCGAATTATTGCGCAAGCCGCAAAGCTCAATGGTGATATTACCTTCTGGCTTAATAAAGCGGCTTGCGTTCTCGACGAGGTTAGTTACCGCCTGCTTCAGGTGGTCGGCGTTACCTAACACATCTGGCGCTTCTCCGTAGATATGTACATGAGCATGGCGCTGCATAAGGATTGGCTGCAGCGCATCAACAACGTCTTCGACTACCTCGCGTAAGTTCACGCGCGCAAGTTCATAGGCAGTCTCATCATTTTCGATGCGCTGGAGTGTCAACAGGTCATTTACCAGGCGGGTTAGTCGCTCGCTTTCGTTAATAATGATTGAACAGAACTTATCATGCATCTCAGGCGGCAGGTCGGGGTCCGTAAGCATCTCGGCATTTCCATGAATGGCCGTTAGGGGCGTACGGAGTTCGTGGGCAACATCGCTTACAAATTCAGTCTCTCTGTTCTCCTTTGTCTCAAGGTCGACCTGCTGAGACTTCATGGTTGCAATAGTGGATTCAAAGGTCTTAGAAAGCTCGACTGCCTCATAGAGTTGGCTATCCATATAGAAATTCACGTCTTTGCCGTTCTTAAAGGCTTGAGCTTTTTGCACGAGTATATTGAGCGGCTCTGCAAGAAAGTGCCCAATAAGCAAACTAAGCAAGAAGGTAATAACGGCAGCCGGAATAAGCAGGAGCGCCGAGCTTAAGGGCACGTCGTAGTGCAGGATGCAATAGGCAAGCATCAAGGCGCCTGCTAGAAGCACCAAAAGCGTAGCGAGAAAAGCGAAATATGTTTGAAGTCGTTTTATTGCTTGAACCTATAACCGTATCCGCGAACCGTTTCTACCAGCCCAGGATCATAACCTGCCTTCTTTATTTTATCGCGGAGGCGCTTGATATGCGTATCAACGGTTTTTGTTTCTGTGAGGTATTCCCAACCCCAAGCATCATGGAGGAGGTCTTCGCGGGACACTACCTTGCCGGCGTTTTTCATCAAACTTGCAAGTAGCTCAAACTCGCGAGGCGTCAAATCGAGACTACCCTTATCGCCGGTTGCCGTGTGCGCATCTTCATCAAGGGTGATGTCTGAGGCGGTAATGGTGTTGCCAGAACCGGGGAAGTTCCCGTCGCCACGGCGAAGCAGAGCATGAACACGGGCAATGAGCTCGCGTACGCCGAAAGGTTTGGCCAGATAGTCATCTGCGCCAAGTTCCAAACCCACAACTTTATCAAGCTCAGTATCACGTGCAGATAGGAAAAGGACTGGAGACGAAGTGTGCGAACGAATGCGACGACAAAGCTCGTAGCCGTTCATGCCGGGGAGCATGATATCGAGAATAAAGAGGTCGTAGTTGTTCTTCTGAGCTAAAGCTAAAGCGTCTTCTCCGTTATCAACAACATCAACGTCATATCCCTCGCGCTTGAGGGCGTAACTAACAAATTCTGTAATAGAGTCTTCGTCGTCTACTAAGAGGATTCGATGTTTCGTATCTGCCATGGCCTCTGCCTTCCATAGGTTCATCTATTGTGCAAATTTGCACCCTACTCATTTTCTCATCTTTTGCAAGTTCAGGGCCGAAATGAGTAGAGGAGCGCTTTGCTTCTGCATTGTTATAATCATATTGCATAAAATAGAAACCTTTTTTACCACCGAGTGAGGGGTTGTCAGAAATATGTTACTTGCCATTGACGTAGGAAACACACAAACCGTTTTGGGCGTCTACGATGGTGCAGACCTTCGCCATATGTGGCGAGTTGCAACGAATAAGACTCACACTGCAGATGAACTGCGATTAAAGCTCATGCTTCTGCTTGAATCTGAGAACATCAACACTGATGAAATTCACGCTTCTGCGCTTGCTTCGGTGGTTCCGTATCTGACACGTGAGTGGGGAGAGGCTCTTTCGTACCTTTTGAAGAAAGAAGTACTTGTTTGCTCTCCTGAAACCGCAGCAAAGCTGTTTAAAACTGACTATCCCAATCCTGCCGAAATTGGGTCTGACCGTATTGCTGATGCGGTTGCCGCCTCTGCTCTCTATGGCACACCGGTGGTGGTCGTAGACTTCGGCACAGCAACCAATATTGAAGTAATCGATAAAGAGGGAAAGTTTTTGGGCGGCATCATCGCACCTGGACTTGAAACGAGTGCAGCCGCTTTGTTCCAGCACGCTACCCGTCTTGCTGCAACCGAATTAGAGGATCCTCATGAAGTTATTGGAACTTCGACGCGCAGAGCCATCCAATCAGGTATTGTATACGGCGAAGCCGCAAGGGTTGATGGTCTTGTGCTTCGTGCCTTCGATGCCATTGGATATACGGCCCCTGTTGTTGCGACGGGCGGCCTTTGTCAGAAGGTGGCCCCTTTGTCACAGACCATCACGCACACAAACCAGGAGCTAACCTTGGAGGGTTTGCGCCTCATCTATGAAGCGCAGTAAGTGTATGGCATGCGACCGGTTTGCTGTGTTCTCACCCCTTATGACAAATTGCATAACTGCGCCGTTTTTTGAAGGGAGAATAAGTAGTTCGCATGCTCAGTGATATTGAAATTGCTCAAGCAGGCACCCCCCGTGACATCATGGATGTAGCGCGGGGAATTGGAATCAACGAAAAATACGTTGAGCTTTACGGTAAAAACAAGGCAAAAATCGATTACAACCTGCTGTTAAAGCATAGTTTCAAACCAGGAAAACTCATCTTGGTCACCGCCATCAATCCTACTCCTGCTGGTGAGGGCAAAACGACAACAACAGTCGGTTTGGCAGATGCGTTGGCCCAGCGTGGAAAGCGCGCAATCGTCGCTTTACGCGAGCCAAGCTTAGGTCCGGTCTTTGGCATTAAAGGTGGTGCTGCGGGAGGCGGGTATTCCCAGGTCATTCCCATGGATGATATCAACCTTCACTTCACGGGAGACCTTCATGCCATAGGAGCAGCCAATAACCTTTTGTCCGCCATGATTGATAACCACATCCAGCGCGGCAATAAGCTCGGATTCGATGTGCGTCGCATTGTGTGGCACCGCTGCGTCGATATGAACGATAGGCAGTTACGCCGCATCGTTTGTGGCCTCGGTGGAACTGCCCACGGTGTGCCACGGGAAGAGGCCTTCGATATTACGGTTGCCAGTGAGGTAATGGCAGTCTTTTGTCTTGCCACGGACATCATCGATTTGAAAAAACGTCTTGCTCGTATGGTGGTTGGCTATACCGCAGATGACAAACCCATCACCGCAGGTGACCTGCATGCCCAGGGTGCTATGGCGGCACTGCTGAAGGATGCACTCAAGCCTAATTTGGTACAGACGCTTGAAGGGACGCCTGCCTTTGTTCATGGCGGCCCGTTCGCAAATATCGCACATGGCTGTAATTCAATTATGGCAACACGGATGGCACTTGCGCTCGGTGATTACTGCGTGACTGAAGCCGGATTCGGTGCTGACCTAGGAGCAGAAAAGTTTCTCGATATCAAAAGTCGCATGATGGGGATTCACCCTGATGCGGTTGTTGTTGTGGCGACGGTACGTGCCCTTAAAAACCACGGGGGTGTACCAAAAGCTGATTTGGCAAAGGAAAATCTCGAAGCTCTTGAGGCCGGTTTGCCGAATCTTCTCCAGCATATTGAAAACCTGAAAGAAGTGTTTGGCCTGCCTTGCGTGGTCGCCATTAATCGTTTTCCGAGCGACACTCCTGCTGAGCTTGAGCTCGTACAGAGGCGTTGTGAGGAACTCGGGGTAAAAGTTGCGCTCTCAGAGGTCTGGTCGCAGGGCGGCAAAGGCGGTCTTGATTTGGCTGACGAGGTATTGAAGCTCTGCGAACAACAAGACTCGTTCCACTATGCCTATCCACTCGACTTATCTCTTCACGAAAAAATAGAGATGATAGCCAAAAAGGTATATCACGCAGACCGGGTTGATTACTCAAGTAATGCAGCTGCAGACCTAAAACGACTCGAGGCTTTAGGCTTTGGAAACTTGCCGATTTGTATGGCTAAAACCCAATACAGTTTCTCAGATGATCCCAAGAAACTGGGCGCTCCACGAGACTTCGCAATCAAAGTCCGGAGTGTGAGGGTTTCTGCCGGAGCTGGTTTCGTTGTTGCTCTTACGGGTAATATCATGACCATGCCCGGATTGCCCGTTCGGCCTGCTGCCGAGCTTATTGATGTGGATGAGACTGGAAGAATTTCAGGCCTGTTCTAAGTCCTGCATTTCGTAAACTGAGCACGTAGTTGCTATGGCTTATCTGAGAGGAAAAGCATGAATTCTGATTTTGCAGAGCGATTGGCAAGTAAAGATCCAACTCCCGGTGGTGGAGGGGCTTCCGCGTATGTGGGGGCCCTCAGTGCTGCGCTCGCTTCCATGGTGGGCAATTTAACCGTAGGCAAGAAAAAATACGCAGCCTATGAAGATGAGGTTAAAGCTTCCCTTGAGCGCCTCGAGGATATTCGTGCGCATCTTCTCGACCTCATCGATGAGGATGCACAGGCATTTGAACCGTTGGCTCGGGTCTATGGTATGCCGAAAGGGACGGAGGAAGAAAAAGCCGCCCGGGATGCTGCCTTGCAAGATGCCCTCCAGTCTGCTTGTTCTGTTCCTCTCGAAATTATGCGCGTTTCCGCCCAGGTTCTTTGTGAGTGCGAAATTCTTGCACACAAGGGTTCGCGGCTTGCGCTTTCAGATGTGGGCGTTTCAGTTGTATTTGCGCGCGCTGCCGTGCATGGGGCAAGCATGAACGTCATCATCAACCTTAGATCTATGACTGACACAAACCAGGCAAGTACCTACCGTTCGGAAATGGACGAGCTCATTCATTTTGCTGATGAAAAGGCTGGCTCGTTGTATGCTTATGTGGTGAGGGAAATTTCCTAGGGCAAGGACTAGTCGTGGCGCAGCTCATCTTAGGTAAAGAAGTAAACAAAAAAATAACTGCTGAACTGGAAAAGCGAAGCAATGAACTGAAGTGGCGGGGTATTACTCCTTGTCTTGCAGTTCTTCGGGTCGGCGAAGATCCAAGTGACTTAGCATATGAAAGAACCGCCACAAAGCGCGCCGAATCGCTCGGGATTGAAACGAAGCGCTTTCTTCTGCCGGACAATAGCTTACAAGAAGATCTTGAAGCAACGGTTCTAGCCATAAATGAGGACCCTGATATTCATGGGTGTCTGCTTTTCAGGCCGCTTCCAGCATTTTTCGACGAGAAGGCCATATGTAACGCCCTCGATCCACGCAAGGACATCGATGGCATATCACAGCTTTCTTTAGGTTCTATCTTTACCGGAGAGGGCGAAGGCTATGCGCCTTGTACAGCGGCAGCCTGTGTGGCTACTTTGGAAGCCTATGACGTGCCGCTCGACGGAAAAAATGTCGTCATTATTGGCAGAAGCTTGGTGGTTGGAAGGCCTCTTTCCATTATGCTTCTTCGCCGTGATGCAACCGTAACCATTTGTCATTCACATACACGCAACCTCGCTGAGATTTCGCGAAGCGCTGACGTCGTAGTTTGCGCTACCGGCCGCCCTCGCGGTTTTGGTGCCGAGTATTTTAGTGCCGGCCAAACGGTGCTTGATGTCGGCATCAACTTCGACGATGAGGGTAACGTCTGTGGCGATGTGAATTTTGATGAAGTTGAGCCCTTGGTGGACGCCATTACCCCGGTACCTCGAGGCATAGGTTCGGTAACCACCACCATGCTCATGGCACATCTCTTAAGCGCTGCAGAACGCTTAAGTGAGGAAGTGTGATTGGCGTTTATGTCTATCTCTACCCTCTATTCTGCTTTTTCTCAATCTGTAGAAGAAACTCAAAATCATGCCCGCCTTTTAGCGTCATGCGTTAAGCCGGGCGACGTCATTATGCTGACCGGCTCGCTCGGAGCAGGGAAAACGCACTTTGTTCAAGGGCTTGCTTTGGGTCTCGGTGTGACTGAGCCTGTATTAAGTCCAACATTTAATCTTTTGCTCGTCTACAACAGTGGTCGAATACCGCTCTACCACTTTGACCTATACCGCCTTGACACCGAAGACCAATTGGATGACCTGGATTTTTATGGGACGCTTGAAGGTGATGGCGTGTCTTGTATCGAGTGGGCTGAGAAATTTCCGGCGGCGATGCCTGACGATGCGCTTGCAATAAACATCATTGGTGATGCGGGTGCTTCGGTACCTGAGAAAAGTAATTTGTATAGCGTAGACCAAGAGAAACTACGCAAGGCTAGTCAGGACCAATCTGACTATGCTGACCAGGGAAGACGCGTGATGGAAATATATGCTGCCGGCGTTCGCTCTTCAGAACTTTTGGATGCTTGGGTAACAGTCGACCAGGGTGTTCGTGCGCTTGGAGCATGTGAATAGAAGCTATGGTTGCGAAGAAAAAATATCTTCTGGCATTTGATACGGCCAACGAAGTTGTGGCTATTGGTATTGGATGCCTTGATGAACAGACCCGGTCGGTTGTCTTAGAGAAAACCTATGAGATTGAGGCAAAGCGGGCTTCGAATACAAAGCTGCTTCCAGCTATTGATGAGGTCTTTTCAAGCCTTGGAATTGCAAAAGATGACTTGGCCTGTGTCGCAGTTGGCCGCGGTCCTGGTTCTTTTACTGGCGTCCGCATTGCGCTTGCTACGGCAAAGGGCATAGCGCAGGCTCGTGGAGTGGCGCTTGTAGGGCTTTCCACCCTCGACTCCATTGCTTGGAATGCCTATGACGCAGGGGTACGAGGAAATCTTTTGGTTCTGGCGGATGCCATGAGAAAAGAGGTGTATCCCGTTCGCTATTACCTCCAAGCGGATGGCCCAAAGCGCCTTGAGGCAGACACGGTTATCAAAGCTGAGGAAGAAGCAAAGAGGATTACTGCTGCGGCAGCTTGTGCTCAAGAACCGCTTCAAGTGACCGGTGACGCGTTGAAAAAATATGCCGCGCTCTTTCAGCCGGTATCTTCCTTTCTTCCTGAGAATCTGTGGACGCCGAAGGGAAGCGGTCTTATTCGCGCGTTCGAGGCTGCCTGGCAAAACGAAGAAATTGACCCATTTGATGCTAGTCGCCACAATCCTGCTTTCGTGTTGCCTGTATATACCCGCTTATCTGATGCTGAGGAAAACGAGCGCATTCGTTTGTCTAAAAATGACCCGAAGAATCTGCGCACGGGAGTTCAAGATGCGCATCTGCGCCGTGACCAACGCGCGACCATGCACGATACGGCTATTTTGAACGCGGTGCCCTCAGCTGACGGTATCACCTACCGGCCGCTTGATGCCGCACACGTTGCTTCCGTGGCGGCACTCGAAAGCGAGCTTATGGGTTCTGATGCGTGGAATGAAACCATGGTGGCTGATGAACTACCGCGGAAAGACCGTGTGTGGTGGGCTGCCTACGCGCCGAGTGAATCCATCTTGCACGAGGGTGAGCTTATTGCGTATGCCGGTGGTCTTGTTGTTGATGGTGACCTGCAGATACTGAAAGTTGCAACGCAGTCTTCATGGCAGCGTCGCCATATTGCAAGAAACCTTTTGGCGCGTGTTGCAGCTGATGCGCGTGACTTAGGTGCAAATCGTGCGAGCCTTGAGGTGCGCAAGTCGAATACGGGTGCACAGGCGTTTTACACCTCTCTTGGTTTTTCACCGCTTGGAACGCGAGCACACTATTACTCAGACGGCGAAGATGCACGTATCATGGCTGGTCCTTTGCCGCTTGCTCCCGTGGATGTAGCGGGAATGCGTTTGCAGGTACACCGCGATACCTTTGAAGATACGCTTTCTGCGTCTGAACCGAAAAATCACCCACTCATTCTCGCCATTGAAAGCTCCTGCGATGAAACGGCAGCGGCTTTGGTGGATGCCTCGGGTGAATTGCTTGGCGATGTGCTTGCTTCTCAGATTGATTTTCATGCTCGTTTCGGGGGCGTTGTTCCCGAGATTGCGAGCCGAAAGCATATTGAGGCCATCTGTGGGGTCTGCGATGAGTGTTTTGAAGTTGCGCGTCGTAACACAGAGAATCCCAACTTGTCTTGGAAAGACCTTGATGCCATAGCAGTTACCTATGCGCCAGGATTAGTTGGTGCATTGGTAGTCGGTGTCGCATTCGGCAAAGGCGCTGCCTGGGCACTTGACCTCCCCTTTATTGGTGTTAACCATCTTGAGGGTCATCTCTATGCAAACAAAATCGGTGCTCCTGATTTCAAACCACCTGCTGTGGTTTCGCTTGTTTCGGGTGGAAACACGCTTCTTGTTTATATGAAAGACTGGGGCTCATATGAGACGCTTGGTTCGACCATCGATGATGCAGTCGGGGAGGCGTTTGACAAAGTCGCCAAGGCACTAGGTCTTGGGTATCCGGGTGGACCGGTAATTTCAAAGTACGCAAAGCGAGGGAACGCGGATGCAATAGCCTTCCCGCGTGCCATGATGCATTCGGGTGACCTCCGTTTCTCGCTTTCTGGGCTTAAGACGGCTGTGGTGACCTATATCAATGAGCAACGATCACTGGGAAATGAGCTCAATATTTGCGATATCGCAGCAAGTTTTCAACAGGCTGTAGTTGATGTTCAGGTTCATAAGGCACAGATGGCACTTGAGCAAACCGGAGCGCGTACCTTCTGTTTGGGCGGAGGCGTTGCTGCTAACCCGGTTTTGCGCGCGGCCTATGAAAAACTCTGCAGTGAAATGGGCGTTCGTCTTATTATGCCGCCGCTTTCAGCTTGTACCGACAATGCAGCCATGATTGCGCTTGTTGCTCTCGACCGCTATAAACAGAAAAAGTTTTTTGGGCTCGATGCTGACGCGTATGCGCATGCAAGCCTCGATGATCCCTACTAAAAACCCAGCAATACTAAGCTTCAAGCAGGCAGTTATGCCTCTTCTTTGACTCCGGTATGAATTGCGGCAATACCACCGCTTAAGTTAGTCCATTCCACCTTTTTAAAACCAGCGTTTTTCAGCATGCCTGCGAACTCTTCTTGCGGGGGAAATGCACGAATAGAATCACCGAGGTAGATAAAACTATCGAGGTCTTTTGTAATAAGGCGCCCCCAGAACGGAATGAGGTGTTTGAGATAGAAAGAATACAATCCACGCCAGGCCTTATTTTGTGGGCGTGAGAATTCAAGACAAACCAAGGTTCCACCTGGTTTCAAGACACGATACATCTCTGAGAGAGCTTTTTCTCGGTCAGGCATATTGCGAATGCCATACGCAACCGTCACGACATCAAAACTGGCATCCTCAAAAAGAATGTCTTGCGCGTCGACGACAGCAAAGGTAACTGGAACACCGCAGGAATCCCCGGCAAGATAGTGCCCACGAGCAACTTCAAGCATGGCGGGAACGAGGTCGGAACAGACAATGGAGGCTGGGTGTTTTTTACGTGCAAGCTCAAAGCTTACATCGCCGGTACCGCCGGCAATATCGAGAACCTTCGTGTCTTTTTTGACTGGTACTTTATCAACGAGCTTAGCAAGCCAGACCTTACAGGCTCCGAAACTTGAAACCGTATTAAAGAGCTCATATCTCTGCGCGATTTTAGTGAAAATGACATGGACGCGTTCAGTCTGCATCTGCGCAAACGATTCATCGACTGTCTTTTCCTCCGCAGACATACGCCGTCCTTCTTTATTCTGTGAAGTTTTCTTTTCAGGTGATATACCTGGGCTTTTAAATCTCGGAGGGCAGTATAGCATGTAGGAAGCATCATTCGCCTTTTGCAATCTGCCGTGCAAACGGTAGAAAGGAAGCGCGTGTTGGCGAAAATGCTATGATAGGCAAACGAAAATAACGAAAAAGGTGGTTAGCGTATGCTGCTTTGTTCACGATATGTTTTGCCCGTCAGTACAGAGCCGTTTCAGGACGGCGCTATTCTTGTGCGCGGCGGAAAGATTTTAGATATCGGGCCTGCCAATATGCTTAAGCTTAGGCATCCGCATGAAGAGATAAAAGACTTTGGCAACGCCGTATTAATGCCAGGTCTTATTGACCTGTATAGCCAGATTGATAACTCTGTCCTTCGAGGGCTTATGCCGGATGCGCCTTATCCAGAGTGGGTTTTGGCCATGCTTGACTACAGTCAAAAGATGGACAAAAACGACTGGTATCACTCATCGCTTTTGGGTGGCCTTGAGGCCTTGTCTTCAGGCATTACGACGTCGGCTAATATTACGGCCAACAGTGCACCGCTTGAGGCGGTTGAAGATATCGGCATGCGTAGTGTTATTTACCGCGAGGTGCGGGCTGTTGATAGGCATCGTATTGACGACGTGATGAAAAAGGCAGAACACGATATCGACAAGTGGCAGGCAAGCAGTACGAGCGGATTGGTGACCGTAGGCATTGCGCCTGGTCCGGTATTTACCTGCCATCCCGCAGTCTTTCGCGCGGTAAGCGAACTTGCAAATCGTAAGAATATTCCAGTTGCTATGCGCCTTGCAGGCAGCCAAGAAGAGTGCAACTTCCTTTGCTATGGCTCGTCGGTCTTTTCGGTATCCGAGATGCAGGATCGCAACGTATATATGGAAATTGCACCCTGGCTTCCGACTGGTGCAAGTCCCGTTCGCTATGCCCTGAACTGGGATGCTTTTGAAGCTGAAAACGTCATGGTCATTCAGGGTATTTATGTGAATGACGAAGACATTAAGAAACTAAAGGAGTACAACGTCTCCATTGCCACCTGTCCGCGCAGTAATGCGCAATTGGGTATGGGTGTTGCGCCGGTTATGGATTATCTCAAGGCAGGCATCAATGTCGGCTTTGGTACGAATTCTTCCGCCGCAACGGAGGCGACCGACCTTATTGTAGAAATGCGTACCGGGATGCAACTGCAGCGCGCTATGCGGCCGGCCGACTTCATTAATTCGAGCACCGTGCTTGAGATGGGAACTTTGGGTGCTGCTCGAGTACTCAAGATGGACGATAAAATTGGCTCACTTGAAATGGGTAAGTGCGCCGATATCATTGCCATCGACCTTTCCCACTCTCACCAGATGCCCTTTGATGACCCGGCGTCATCCATTGTGAATACCTGCAGTGGCAACGATGTATTGATGACTATGGTTGACGGAGAAATTCGTTACGAAAATAGCCAGTGGCGTGTCGATGTCAATGTTTCTGAATGTATCGACAGAGTGATTGAGTTACGGGAAAAACTAAGGGCGTAAAAGCATGGCCAAGAAAAATAAGCAGAGTGTCAAGCGAACTGCCAAGCAGCGAGCAGAGCGCGAACGTGCCGCACGCGAGCGCGAAGAGCGCGCAAAAGCCGCGCGAGAACGAGCACAGAAGCGCAAGCAAATTTTCACCATTGTAGTTTGCATCATTTTGGTACTCGCGTTAGGAATTCCTACCATGGCCATTGCCGTCTTTGGCGGAGGTGCCTAGGCTTTCGCTTTGAGGCTCAAGCGAGGTTATATTGTTCGGCATAAGCGCATTCGAACTATTTCTCATACTGCTCTTCGGCTTCCTTATCTTTGGACCCGATAAGCTTCCTGCAATAGCCCAAACTCTTGGGAAGGCTATTGGGCGGCTTCGTGATGCCTCACAGGATATGAATCGTGCCATAAAAAATGAGGTTAGTGGCACGAGTGAAGTGGGAAGCGAAACAAGCGAAGCTCTCAAACGTACTTGGGAAAACCTTTCACAGACAACACGAGAGCTTGGTTCTGTCGGAAGAGCTGAGGCGCTTAAACAATCCAAGAATACTTCAGCAGATAAGAAGGCTCATAAGAAAGCAGAAGCTGTCCTCGGTACATCGCTTGCCGCAGAAATCGAGGCCAAGAAAGAACGTGAAGCGGCCGAAGCAGACGGTTTGGCTAAAGGTAGTCTAGGGGCATCTGGACAAAAAGGCAGCGGTGAAGATCTTTGCGCGGCAGAAGACGTGCAAGATGTTGAGACTGAAGATCAGGTTTCAAGCTCCTTATCTGAAGCCTTGAAGAAGAGAAGTGAGCGATAAATATGCCTATCGGACCAGCTCGCATGCCTCTTCTTGACCACTTAGGCGAACTTAGGATGCGCATCGTACGCATCTTAGTTTGTCTCTTTGTTGGTTCAGTAGTGTTTTACATGGCAACACCTACCATTGGCCAGCTCTTACTTGCTCCAATCGCAGACTATATTCCCAAGGACGCAAACGGTATGGCCGCCTTACAGGCTATTGACCCGTTCGAAGCATTTACCGTTCGCTTTAAAATTTCCATGTGGGCTGCTGCGGTAGCAACTTCGCCCGTTATAATCTGGCAGATTCTTGCATTCTTTTTACCGGCATTAAAACCCAACGAGCGTAAGTGGTTTATTCCAACTTTCGTGGTGGCACTCGCGCTTTTCATCATCGGCGTTTTGTTCTGTTACTTCGTTATTTTGCAGGCTGCGTTCCAATGGCTTACTGACCAGGCTTTTGGCCTTGGTACCGTGGAGCCTCGCATGTCTTCATACATTGATATCATTATTAATTTCGAACTGGGATTTGGCTTTGCCTTCGAGCTTCCGCTGATTATTTTCTACCTCGTTGTCTTTGACATTGTGCCGTACAAGAAATTCCGTCAATCGTGGCGCGTCGTATATGTCGTGCTCATGGTCATCTGCGCAATGGTTACGCCAGATGCATCTCCTATCACGATGCTGCTCATGTTTGCGGCTATGATAGGTCTCTATGAAATAAGTTTGGCTTTAGCGCGTGTCGTTTTGACGCGACGGATTAAACGGCAAAACGAAGAGCTTATTGCTGAAGGTCTTGAAGACGAAGTAGAAAGCACCGACTTAAGCACGCGATAGAAGAGGGTAGTGGGCATGCATGAGGCAAGCATCATCATGGGCGTTCTTGATGTTGTGAACAAGACTGCCGAAGAGGCTCATGCAAGACGCGTAACAGAAGTGAAGCTTTCGGTAGGAGAAATGACCGAAGCCATTCCCGACTCGCTTCATTTTGCATTCGATGCATTGACGAAGGGCAGTATTTGCGAGGGAGCCCACCTCAGTTTACGCATGGTGAAGCCTGAAAGTCTTTGTCTTGACTGTGGTGCGCGTTTTACTCATGACCGGTTTCATATGACTTGCCCAGAATGCGGCAGCTACGTACTTGAACTTTTGCATGGG
This sequence comes from Eggerthellaceae bacterium, assembly GCA_050945155.1. Classification (GTDB taxonomy): domain Bacteria; phylum Actinomycetota; class Coriobacteriia; order Coriobacteriales; family Eggerthellaceae; genus JBMNSK01. The sequence continues at coordinate 21,590 of JBMNSK010000002.1, forward strand.
CGCGAGTTGGATATAGACTCAATAGAAGTAGATATTCCTGAAGATGAGGATACTAAGATAGACGAATAAGTCAGAATGGGTAGGCGGTTGAAATGCCGAAAGAAATGGATATACATAAGCCAATACTAGATAAAAACGACAAGCTTGCAGACGAGCTCCGCGCTCGGTTTGCAAAAGAGCATGTTTTTGTCGTTGACCTCATGGCAAGTCCTGGATCAGGAAAAACCTCTACTATTCTTGCTACCATCGATGCCTTGCGTGATGAGTTCAATATTGCGGTCATCGAAGGAGATATTGCGAGTTCGGTTGACTCCCAGCGCATCAAAGATCAGGGGATTGCTGCCGTCCAGATCAATACCGGCGGTGCCTGCCACCTGGAAAGCACCATGATTAAGCGTGCAGTTGACGTCCTCGACTTGGAGCGCCTTGACCTTATTATTATTGAAAATGTGGGTAACCTGGTATGTCCTACCGACTTCGACCTGGGAGAAAATGCCAAGATCATGATTCTTTCAGTTCCTGAAGGTCATGATAAGCCCCTGAAATATCCTGGTATCTTTCAGGTCTCCGATGCGGTAATCCTTAACAAGGTCGATACCATGCCCGTATTCAACTTTGACATGGCGAGCTTTGAAGCTGACGTAAGAAAGCTCAATCCAGTCGCTCCAATTTTCCCGCTTTCGGCAACGAGCGGGGAGGGTATGGAGGCATGGACGGAGTGGCTTGCCGATAAGGTACGCCAGGTTTAAGGCTTTTATACGAGGTAGGTGGCCATGGAAGCAAAAGAGCAATACGAAACTTGCGTGCGTGCCTTAGCGCACTTTGGTCATGACCATGGCTTCTCAGATTTTGTGATTGGTCTTTCAGGTGGTATGGACTCAACCCTAGCCTGCGTGATGGCAGTTGACGCCTTTGGTGCAGACCACGTTCATGGGGTGCTTATGCCCGGCCCCTATTCCTCTTCGTCTTCAATAGAAGATGCGACTGCTCTTGCAAAGGCGCTTGGCCTAGAAACGCAGACAGTAAGCATTACCCCTCCATATGAGTCGTTTCTTAACCAGTTTGAAGACAATACGCTTAATAATCTTGCTCGCGAGAATATTCAGGCGCGGTGCCGAATGGTGGTACTCATGGCTCTTTCCAACACCTTTGGGTGGATGGTTATCAATACCGGCAATAAGAGCGAAAGCTATATGGGCTATTCGACTCTGTACGGAGACACCTGTGGGGCGTTTGCACCTTTGGGGGGCCTCTATAAAACAACGGTCTATGAGCTTGCACGCTGGCGCAACAGCCAAAAAACGAGCCCCATTCCTGACCGCGTTTTTACTAAACCGCCGAGTGCAGAGCTTTCTGAAAATCAGGAAGATGAAAAAGGCTTGGGTATTGACTATGCCACACTTGATGCCATTCTGATTCGCCTGATTGAAAAAGGAGAGGATGAAGCTTGCCTTGTACATGCTGGTTTCTGTCCCTCTGACATTCACCTTGTTACTAATCGCATCAAGGCCTACTCCTTTAAGCGCCAGATGGAACCGCCGTATCCTACAGAAAAATTTTACGCAGACGAAGTTTCCTCCTAAAAGTAACAGGCATTCAACAAAACGCGGGAAAGTCCCGGTCTTTTCCTCTTTTCCTTGCAATGCATCGAGCAGATGCGTAAGATACCTAGTGTTTTAGCACTCTCAACCTGAGAGTGCTAGCAACCGTAGAGGTAATTTGCTTATAGGCGGATGCGTTCGCAGGCAAGAAATTTTCGAAGACGTATCCTCCCAAGCTCGCTAGAGATTATGAGAAAGGAAGGCAAGCTGATATGAGTTTAAGACCATTGGGTGATCACGTCATCATCAAGCCCGATGCCGCTGAGGAAAAGACCGACGCAGGTATCTACATTGCAACCGAGGCAAGACAGAAGCCTCAGACCGGCACCGTTGTTTCTGTTGGAGAGGGCAAGCTCGACAACAACGGCCAACTTGTTCCTATTAAAGTTTCTGCTGGTGACAAAATTGTTTACGGTGAGTTCACCGGTACCCAGGTTCATTACAAAGGCGAAGATTATCTGGTAGTTCGCGCTGAGGATATCTACGCTGTTATCGAATAGTAGTTTCAAGCGTTTTTAGAACGCTTTTATTTTTGTTAAAGCATCTGAAAGGATAATCATCATGGCAAAGGATATTTTGTTTGAGGCTGATGCCCGCAACCGCCTTGCTGACGGTGTTCATAAGCTCGCTGATGCCGTATCAGTAACGCTTGGCCCCCGCGGTCGTTATGTCGCAATGGAGAAGGAATACGGCGCACCAGTCATTACTAACGACGGTGTTACTGTTGCTAAGGAAATTGAACTTTCCGACCCAGTAGAGAACATGGGCGCAAAGCTCGTTCGTGAAGTTGCAGTAAAGACCAACGATGTTGCTGGCGACGGCACCACCACTGCTACGGTTCTCGCTGACGTTATCGTTCGCGAAGGCTTGCGTAATGTTACTGCTGGTTCTGACGCTTTGGGCATTCGCCGTGGCATTCAGAAGGCTGTTGACGCAGTTGTAAAGCAGATTCATGAAGACGCAACTCCTGTTTCCACCAAGGAGCAGATTGCAAACGTTGGCACCATTTCCGCTGGCGATCCTGAAATCGGCGAGGCTATTGCTAAGGCTATGGAAGCTGTTGGCAAAGACGGCGCCATCTCTGTTGAAGAGAGCCAGACCTTCGGTTTGGATATGGACATCGTTGAAGGTATGCAGTATGAGCGTGGCTACCTTTCTCCTTACATGGCTACCGATATGGAGCGCATGGAGGCTGTTCTTGAGAAGCCATACATCCTCCTTACCGACCAGCGTATTCAAAACATCCAGGACATGGTTCCTCTGCTGGAGGCCATCGCAAAGACCGGTCGTCCACTGCTGATTATTGCTGAGGACGTTGAAGGCGATGCTTTAGGTTCCCTCTTGCTGAACAAACTGCGTGGCACGCTGAGCTTTGCTGCTATTAAGGCTCCAGGCTGGGGCGACCGCCGCAAGCGCATCCTTGAAGACATCGCTGCTGTAACTGGCGCTGAGGTTATCGACAAGGACTTCGGCATGACCATGGCTGATGCAAAGATGGATATGCTGGGTGAGTGCGACACCGTTAAGGTAAACAAGACCACCACGCTTATCGTTGGCGGCAAGGGTGACAAGAAGGCCATCCAGGATCGTATCAACGGCATTCGCCGTGATCTTCCAAATGCTGACTCTGAGTTCGATCGCGAAAAGCTCCAGGAGCGCCTCTCCAAGCTTTCCGGCGGCGTTGCTGTTTTGAAGGTTGGCGCTGCAACCGAGTCTGAGTTGAAGGAAACTAAGAGCCGCATCGAGGATGCTCTGCAGGCAACCCGTGCAGCTGTTGAAGAGGGCATCATTGCTGGCGGCGGCGTAGCTTTAGTTGATGCTCTTCCTGCACTCGATAAGGTTGAAGCAGCTGATGAGGATGAGAAGGTCGGCATCGACATCATCCGTAAGACCCTCGTTGCTCCTCTGCGCGCTATTGCTCAGAATGCTGGCTTTGAAGGCTCTGTTGTTGTTGAGCATGTTAAGGGCATGGGCAAGGGCGAAGGCTTGAACTGCGCTAACGGTGAGTACGGCGACATGATCTCCATGGGTGTTAATGACCCAGTTAAGGTTACCCGTATCGCACTGCAGTCCGCAGCTTCTGTTGCAGCTCTGATTCTTATTACTGAGGCAACCATCAATGAGAATCCAAAGGATAAAGAGCGTCAGAAGATTGTTGCAAGCGCCATGTCTGCTGCAGCTCAGCAGGGCGGCATGATGTAAGATTGCCGTGCAGTTCATAAAAAGAACTGCGTATAGGCTTTACAAGCATCAAGCTTGAGTATTTTGACCCCGCCTGCGCGAAAGCGCGGGCGGGGTTCTTTGCTGCAGGTCAAATATGCACGTGGTGTTCTCTTACTTGTTTGCCGGTTGAACTTGGAACCCGCAAGCTTTTTTAAAAGACATGAGCTGAGTTTTTTGTGCTGCAGCTTCACGCAGATAAATTTTATGAAGGAGAAAACCGTATCTTGTATTGCCAATAACTTGAATTAGAATACGGAGCCATGGATATTACAGAACTGGCACTCGATGTGCTTTTCGACGCAACAAAAGACACGCTGTACCTGATTCCTTTTCTCTTCCTTACTTATTTAGTAATGGAGTGGCTTGAGCACAAAACCGGTGATAAGGCTGAGGCAAGCATTCGAAGGGCAGGCAGCTTAGGTCCCTTAATCGGGTCTTTTCTTGGCATTGTTCCCCAGTGTGGATTTTCGGCCGCAGCGGCGACACTCTATGCTGGTCGTGTCATCACCTTTGGCACGCTTTTTTCAGTCTTTCTTGTCACCTCTGATGAGATGCTGCCCATCTTTATCGCTGAGCAGGTAAGTCCTGATGTCATCATTAAGATTCTTGCAACAAAGGTCATCATCGGCGTCGTCATGGGCTTTATTGCCGATGGCGTGCTTCGCGTCTTGCACAAACTCGACCTCTCATTTCATATCCATGTGCTCTGCGAGCAAGATCACTGCCACTGTGACCAAGAGGAGAGTGGTATTTTCAGGAGCGCGCTGCGCCATACGCTTCAGGTAACTCTGTTTATCTTTCTTATTACGCTTCTTATTAACGGAATTCTTGCAGCAGTTGGCGAAGATGCGCTTGCGTCATTCATCGGTCAAAACCCGATACTTGCAATCTTTGGGTCAACGCTTGTGGGACTGGTACCTAACTGTGCGGCTAGCGTTGCTATTACTCAGCTCTACCTTGATGGCATCCTCGGCCCAGCAGCCATGATGTCAGGCTTGCTTGTTTCTGCCGGTGTTGGTCTCTTGATTCTTTTCAGGAACAACCGTCACCTTAAGCAAAACCTCATCATTGTGGCGCTTTTATATGGAACGGGAGTTTTCTGGGGACTTATTATCTATGCCCTCGGCATCGTGTACTAGTCGCTATCCTTTGCAATAAGAACCGGGATATTCGAGCCTTGAACGACGGCAGCGCTCACACTTCCAAGGTAGCCCTTCACACCGCTCATACCACGTGATCCCATAGCAATCAAATCACAGGCCTCGTCACGCGCACATTGAAGAATTAAGTCGGCAGGAGACGTACCTTTCAGAAGAACTACGTGCGACTTGTTTGCAAGTTTTGAGCTGAAGTCTTCCAGTTCGTTGCAACGGTTTTCCGCCTCATCAAGGAGGGCAGTGTCGGCACCGGAAGCGACGAGGTTTGCATAGATTTTCATGACATGGACGAGCACAACTTCGATAGATGGATCTTCTTTTCCGATTTCGGCAGCAAGTTGAAGTGCCTTTTGGGACTGGATGGAGCCGTCATAGGCGACAAGAATTTTTGAACACCACATGTCATGCCTTTCGATGGACGCTGAAAAGCGATTACATATTGCTCTCTATTATAGGCACGTAATACGTGGGCGCTGCTTACTAAATTTCTAAACGGAACTTTCAAAAAAATTGCCGTTGTGAAATCATCGCACCTTGCCTCAATACATAAGTCCCAGATTGTCGCTTTGCCAGTAACCGTTGGTGGCAATGTGTTGATGCATTTCTTTCGTTGACGCTGGGAAAGTCGGCGGGTACAATGACTAGACGCATTGCGCGGGGCCGTTAGCTCAGTTGGTAGAGCAGGGGACTTTTAATCCCAAGGTCGCGGGTTCGATTCCCTCACGGCCCACCATTTTCTTGGCGCATGCATTCTTTGTGCTTGGGCCATCGTCCAACGGCAGGACTCTGGTTTTTGGTACCAGCTATCTAGGTTCGAATCCTGGTGGCCCAGCCAAAAAAGTAAGTTCCACATAGCAATAAAGTGCGCAGGAGAAGATTAAGGACTTTGGTCACTTTGTGACGGTTGGATTTTCCCTGCACAGAAAGCAAAAATTTTGCTATCATCTTTGTTTGCTGCTTGCTTAATTTACGTTACTTAAAGGAGTTCTTTTGACCAAACAAGACGTCATCGAACTGGAGGGCACTGTCCTTGAGGCGCTCCCGAACGCAATGTTTAGGGTAGAGCTCGAAAACGGCCACAAGATATTGGCCCATATCTCAGGCAAAATGCGTATGCATTACATCAAAATTTTGCCCGGTGACAAGGTCACAGTAGAACTATCGGTATATGACCTCAACCGAGGTCGCATCACTTACCGCTTTAAATAACGAATAATTCTGCCCTGCAGCAGGGCCTAATTGTGCAGTTTCTATGTACATAGAGGCTTTATGCGCTCATACCGTCGGCGCAGTAGGGCATGAGGGTAAGCAGTAAACGTAAGTAAGCACAGCAAAGTAAGATCGTAAGCAGTAGGGCATTTCTTGTAAGCCTTGTCGCCAGCGGCTGGGGGGCAGGTTGTATGAGGAGTGCATAACCGAAAGGAAATGGAAAATGAAGGTACGTCCTTCGGTCAAAAAAATGTGCGATAAGTGCAAGATTATCAGGCGCCATGGCAAGGTGTATGTCATCTGCGAAAATCCTCGCCATAAGCAGCGTCAGGGCTAGGAAGAAGGAGAAAATCATATGGCACGTCTTGCTGGTGTCGACCTTCCTCGCGACAAGCGCATCGAAGTTGGCCTGACCTATATCTACGGTATTGGTCTTTCCACTTCGAAGAAGATCTTGAGCGAAACAGGTGTTAATCCTGATGTTCGTTGCAATGATCTGACGGAAGATGATTTGTCGAAACTACGCGACTATATTCAGGCAAACCTCCCAGTCGAAGGTGATTTACACCGTGAGGTTTCCCAAAACGTTAAGCGTCTCATGGAAATTGGTTGCTACCGAGGCCTCCGTCACCGCCGTGGACTGCCCGTTCGCGGTCAGCGTACGCATACAAATGCGCGTACTCGTAAAGGTCCAAGGAAGCAAATCGGCGGAAAGAAGAAGTGAGGTAGCTTAAGTGGCAAAGAAAAACGTACATTCGCGCATTAAGCGTTCCGAGCGCAAGAATATTGCCGTTGGCGCTGCGCATATTAAGTCTACGTTCAACAATACGATAGTGAGCATCACTGACCCGCAGGGCAACGTGATTGCATGGCAGTCTGCAGGAACCGTTGGTTTCAAGGGCTCAAGGAAGTCCACTCCTTTCGCTGCACAGATGGCAGCGGAGTCCTGCGCAAAGACCGCTATGGAGCACGGATTGCACAAGGTTTCAGTTTTCGTGAAGGGCCCTGGCTCTGGTCGCGAGACTGCTATTCGCTCTCTGCAGGCAGCTGGTCTGGAGATTTCCAGCATCCAGGATTGCACACCCATTCCGCACAACGGTTGCCGTCCGCGCAAGCGTCGTCGCGTATAGTTGAAAGGACAGTTCATTATGGCAATTAACAGGACTCCGGTTCTGAAGCGTTGCAGGCAATTAGGCATCGATCCTGTTGTTTTGGGATATTCCGGAAAGGAATCTAAGCGTGAGCCTAAGCGCCGCCGCAAGGAAAGTGAATACGGCATGCAGCTTCGTGAGAAGCAGAAGGCTAAGTTTATTTATGGTGTGCTCGAAAAGCAGTTCCGCAACTACTTCAAGCGCGCTAAGAGCATGGAAGGCGTAACGGGTGAAAACCTGATGGCTCTTCTTGAGTGCAGGCTGGACAATGTTGTGTTCCGTCTGGGCTTTGCTCGCACCCGCAAAGAGGCACGCCAGACCGTTACTCATGGTCACATTACGGTAAATGGACGCAGGGTTGATATTCCGTCCTTCCGCGTTCGTCCGGGCGATTTAGTTGCAGTTGCTCCTAAAGCAAAAGAACTTCTCGTCATTAAGAGTGCTTTGATTAGCAACGAACGCGTTCAGGTTCCTGCATGGCTTGAAGTCGACATTGAGAAACTTCAAGGAAGTGTGCTTGCGCTTCCGCAACGCGATCAGATTGATTTAGACATCAACGAACAGCTTATCGTCGAGCTTTACTCGAAGTAATCGCGCTTATATATAAGGAGGCTAATAAGCATGACAGAGTTTATGAGGCCGACAGTTGAAATCGAAGAAGTAAACGATACTGTAGCGCGCTTCATTGTAGAACCGCTTGAGCGTGGATATGGTGCGACATTGGGCAACAGCCTGCGTCGTGTTTTGCTTTCCTCTCTCGATGGCGCGAAGGCTACCGCCATTCAGATTGAGGGTGTTCAGCATGAGTTCACCACGGCCGAGGGTATCATTGAAGACATCACAGACATTGTTCTGAACGTGAAGGGGCTCGTTTTTGCAGCTCTGAACGATGATATTGAAGAAGCAGTAGCTCACGTTTCCGTTGAAGGTCCTTGCACCGTAACGGGCGCAGACCTCGAGGTACCTACTGAGTTTACGCTCATTAACCCCGATCACGTCATTGCAACCGTTGCTGACGGTGGTCAGCTCAACATGACGATTCGCATCGGCGTTGGACGTGGCTATGTATCTGCTGAGCACAACAAGCGTGCTGAGGACCCAATCGGCATCATTCATGTTGATTCTTTGTTCTCACCGGTACGTCGTTGCACCATGAACGTTACCGACACGCGTGTTGGTCAGCGTACCGACTATGACAAGCTGGTTCTGGAAGTTGAAACAGACGGCTCCATTACGCCTGCTGAGGCAGTGAGCAGCGCTGTAAACATCATCAACCAGTACATGGGCGCTTTCTCCGTTATCAATGGTGATGAAGGTGACGAGGAAGAGGGCGAAGTACCGTCCATCTTTGCACCGGAGGGCCAGGAGACCAACGCCGAGCTTGATAAGCAGATTGAAGACCTTGATCTTTCTGTTCGTTCTTACAACTGCTTGAAGCGTGCAGGTATTCACTCAGTACGCCAGCTGGTCGAGTTCTCTGAGAACGATTTGCTGAATATTAGGAACTTTGGGGCGAAGTCCATTGAGGAAGTGAAGGACAAGCTTATCTCCATGGACCTCAATTTGAAGCAATAGGAGACTTGTAACAATGAGACACAACTACAAGGGTCGTAAGCTCGGAACCGACTCGAGCCATACGCGTGCAATGCGCCGCAGCTTAACCTGCGCCCTGCTTTTAAACGACCGTATTAAGACGGTCGAGCAGCGCGCTAAGGAAATTCGTCCTGACGTAGACCACATCATTACCTGGGCTAAGAAGGGCGACCTTCATTCTCGCCGTCTTGCTATCGCCGCTTTGGGTGACAAGGAAGTTGTCCGTGAGGTTTTCGAAAAGGCCGCACAGGGCATGTGGGCAGACCGTAACGGCGGTTACACCCGCATCTACAAGCTCGGCAACCGCAAAGGCGACAATGCCCCCATGGTTATCATGGAAATTGTAAGCGAAGCTGTTGCTCCGGCTGAGAAGAAGGAAGAGAAGAAGGCTACTCCAAAGAAGGTAAGTCCAAAGCCAGTTAAGGCAGAGGAAGAGGCCGAAGAGACAGCCGAGGAAAAAGCAGCTGAAGAAGCTACGGAAGAGAAGGCTGAAGAGGCTACCGATGAGAAGCCAGCTGAGGCCGCTGAAGAAAAAGCTGAGGAAGCTGGTGCCGCAGAAGAAGAAAAACCTGCGGAAGAAGAGGCAACTGAGCCTGCTGAAGACAAGGCCGCTGAAAAGGCTGAAGACAAGGCTGATGAGGGCGAAGAAAAGGCGGAAGACGCCGAATAGGTTTTGTATCGCTTTCACCTTACTTGGGTATTTCATAAGGGCGCTTTCACAAGCGCCCTTTTTCTTTTGTCGCGTGCTATGATTAGCGCTGTTAATCATTGGCAAAAAGGTCTCAGGGAGGCAAGTAATGAGCACCATCGTTGATGTCTATGGGCGCGAAGTTTTGGACTCGCGTGGCAACCCAACCGTAGAGGTAGAAGTATTGCTTGAAGACGGGTCACTCGGACGCGCCATGGTCCCCTCGGGCGCATCGACAGGCGCCTTTGAAGCCGTGGAGTTGCGTGATGGCGACAAGTCTCGCTATCTTGGCAAGGGCGTTTTGAATGCCGTTGATAATGTAAACACGGAAATCGCAGAAATCCTTGTTGGCCTTGATGCTCTCGACCAGCGCAAGGTTGACGAGGCTATGATTGCTGCTGACGGAACAGAGAACAAGGGCCGTTTCGGAGCTAATGCAATTCTTGGAGCATCACTCGCTGCTGCGCGTGCTCAGGCTGATTCGGCAGACTTACCTCTTTATAAATACGTCGGAGGCGTCAACGCTCATATTCTTCCGACTCCTATGATGAACATCCTTAATGGCGGTGTTCACGCAGATAACAACGTTGACTTCCAAGAATTTATGATTATGCCAGTAGGTGCAGAAAGCTTCCGCGAGGCACTGCGCTGGTGTGCTGAAATCTACCACACCTTAAAGAAGGTTCTTCACAATGCTGGCCTTGGTGGCGGCGTTGGAGATGAAGGCGGTTTTGCCCCGAACTTCAAAACAAATGAAGAGCCACTTCAGTACATCGTAAAGGCCTGTGAAGAAGCGGGCTATAAGCCGGGTTCTCAGATTATGTTTGCTATGGATCCTGCTTCGACTGAGTTTTATAACGCAGAGACTGGCAAGTATGTCCTTGCGGGCGAGAACCGCGAACTGACTTCTGATGAGATGGTGGAGTACTGGGCAAACCTCGTTGAGAAGTACCCCATTATTTCACTTGAAGACGGCATGGCTGAAGAAGACTGGGACGGTTGGAAGAAGCTGACTGACCGTATCGGCGATAAAGTACAACTCGTTGGCGACGACCTTTTCGTAACCAACTCTGAGCGCCTAGCCAAAGGTATCAGCCTTGGTTGTGCCAATGCTATTCTCATTAAGGTAAATCAGATTGGCAGCCTGACTGAAACCCTTGAGGCTATTCAGATGGCGAAGCAGGCAGGCTATGCCTGTGTCATGAGCCACCGTTCGGGCGAAACGGAAGATACCACCATCGCCGATTTGGCTGTTGCCCTGAATACAGGCCAAATCAAGACCGGCGCTCCATGCCGTTCCGACCGCATTGCAAAGTACAACCAACTGCTGCGCATTGAAGAAGACTTAGGAGACCAAAGCTCATACGCCGGTTTGAATGCTTTCTATAACATCGAGCGATAATCGCAGGTAGCACTATGAGAAATGATAATGACTTGCCCAATGGCTTTACTGGCTATGCTCGCAGGCGGGCCGGATTTGAGCCCGCAAGCGAAGAGGTGAAAAAGCCCCTTGACGCAAGTCGAAACCGCGTCTCGGTTGGTTTCGATGCACGCGAGGCTTTAAAGTATGCGAAGTTTGACACCGATGGCGCTGGTGCGTCGGTTCCTCATTTCGATCCCGATAAGCTGGCCACGATGGATGACCGCGATAAGCGTTGGGCATGGGTAGAAATTAACCTCAACGCTATTCGTCATAACGTTATGGAAGCGAAGCGTGTTATTGGCAAAGACCGCAAGCTTCTTGCGGTGGTCAAAGCGGATGCCTATGGTCACGGTGCAGTGCAGGTTGCAAAATTGGCACTGAATTCAGGTGCTGAGTACCTCGGTGTTGCCACGGTTCAAGAAGGCATTGAGCTTCGCGAGAACATGGTCGGTGCGCCGATTCTTTTGCTTTCGCAACCTCCGGCTGAATCTATTCCCGCACTTTTGGCCTATAAGATTATGCCGAGCATTTACGACGAAGAGTTCGCAATTCGCTACGGCGAAATTGCGGATTTGTACGGCCAGCGTGCTCCGTATCATTTAGCTGTCAATACCGGAATGAACCGCATCGGTGTTCAGCACGATGAAGTGGTTGATTTCATGCATAAAATCAGCTTTCACCGCGCGCTTGATTTAGTGGGAGTCTTTACACATTTTGCGACGGCAGACTGTCCTGAAACGCTTGATTTCGGCATTCAGGCGCGCCGTTTCAATGAGGCTATACAGGCGCTTCGTGCTGCCGGCATTAATCCGGGTATTGTACACTGCGCCAACTCAGCTGCCCTTATTCGCTATCCCGAGGTTCAGTTCGATATGGTTCGACTCGGCATTGCGATGTATGGTTACTATCCTTGTCCAGAAACAGTGCCGCTGGTTGATCTTCACCCTGCGATGAGCGTTCATGCGCGTATCACCGACACCCGCCTCGTACCGATGAGTGAAGGCGTAAGTTATGGTCTGCACTACCGCAGCCCTGGCAGCGTGAAGATTTGCACCATTCCTGTGGGCTATGCTGACGGTCTGCGAAGAGGACTTTCGAGCAAAACAAACTTTGTCTATAAGGGAAGGTCTGTCAGACAGGTAGGCAATATCTGCATGGACCAGTGCATGTTTGAAATTGATATGCGCAGCCACGGCACAAAAGAACGCTTAGACCCTCAGGTGGGAGATGAGGTCTTGGTTGTCGGTGAAGACGGCGATGCTATGGCAAGTATCCAGCAAATGGCCGATACCCTTGATTCAATTCCGCATGAGATAACCATCGGATTTTCGCACCGTATGCCGAGGTACTACATAAATAAGTAGGTCACTCATTATGCACAAGCCGCAGATACCTCTTGAAGACATACGGGCAGAAGTCGAAAACTGTCATAAATGCCCCTTGGCCGAGGGCCGCACGCATGTGGTCTTTGGGTCAGGTAATCCGTCGGCTCGGGTACTGATTGTCGGAGAGGCTCCGGGGAAAAACGAAGACTTGCAGGGCGAACCTTTTGTTGGAGCGGCAGGCAAGTCGCTTACTGCGCTTTTGGAACTTGCGGGCCTTTCTCGCGATGATGTTTTTATCGCCAATGTGCTTAAGTGTCGTCCGCCGGGAAATCGTGACCCGCGTCCGGAAGAGATAGAGCTTTGTACGCCCTACTTGCGAGAGCAGACACGCACCATCAACCCAGAATTCATTGTGACCTTGGGTAATTTTTCGACCAAGTTCATCCTTAAAACTGAGGTTGGCATTACACGACTTCACGGTAAACTTCAGATGGCTGGAAGATTTAAGGTCTTTCCTATTTATCATCCAGCTGCGGCAATCTATGACAGGACGAAATACCAGGCCCTAGAAGAGGACTTTAAAACGCTCGGACGCCTGCTCAAGCAAGGTGCGTAGGCGCAACGCAGATAAGAGTCGTCTCGAAATGATATGAGTAAGAAAGGAATCACTCATGGCACAGGAGACTATGACCCTCGTTTTAATTCGTCATGGCGAAAGCGAGTGGAATAAGAAGAATTTGTTCACCGGCTGGACGGATGTGGATCTCTCCGAAACGGGACGCAAAGAGGCAGCTGAAGGTGGTAGGGCTCTTGCTCAGGCAGGGTTTGATTTTGACATTTGCTACACGAGTTACCTCAAGCGTGCCATTCATACCCTTGCTTTGGTTCTCGACGAGATGGATCGAGCATGGCTTCCGGTTATTAAGACCTGGCGTTTAAATGAGCGCCACTATGGTGCGTTGCAAGGCCTCGATAAAAGTGAAACTGCCAAAAAGTACGGTGAAGACCAGGTAAAGATTTGGCGCCGTAGCTTTGACACTCGTCCTCCTGCGCTAGAGGCGGGCGATGAGCGTGATGCGCACATTCAAGCTGCCTATCGCGATGTCGATTCCGATGAGATTCCGTATGCAGAGTGCTTGAAAGACACCATCGCGCGCGCGTGGCCCTTCTTCGAGGAAGAAATTTTGCCGCAGATGAAAGCTGGCAAGCGTGTACTTATTGCAGCTCATGGCAATTCCTTACGGGCGCTTGTTAAGCAATTCGACAAGCTTTCTGACGACGAAATTGTCGGTGTAAACATTCCAACCGGAGTGCCGCTTGTCTATACCTTTGATGAGAATCTCAACGTTTTGGACAAGCGCTACGTAGGCGACCCCGCAACGATTGAGGCAAAAATCAATAAGGTTGCAAACCAGGGGAAAGCAAAGTAGCCCGTTTTTCATGTTTGATCCCATAGCGTATATTAACGAGCCGCGGTGGCATCACTCGGTCCTTGGTCTTACACGTATTTCGGCCCTGCTTGAAAAGCTGGGAAGGCCGCAGGATGACCTACGCTTTGTTCATGTTGCGGGTACGAATGGCAAAGGATCTACCTGCGCTTTTATTGCTTCCATTCTTCAGGAGGCCGGATATACCACGGGTCTTTTCACGAGTCCCTTCATCATGCAGTTTGAAGAGCGCATCAGGGTGAATAAGGACATGATTTCCTATGAAGATTTGTATGCGCTTACCCTTGAAATAAAAGATGCTGCCGACAAGGTTGAAGAAGAAGAGGGGACACATCCGACCGAGTTCGAGCTTATGACCGCACTTGCGTTTCTCTACTTTAACCGGAAAGGCTGCGATATTGCTGTGGTTGAGGTAGGGCTCGGCGGTCGTCTTGATTCGACAAACGTGATTGAAAACCCGTTGGTAAGTGTTATTACCCGGATTGGGCTTGACCATACCGCTGTCTTAGGTAAGACGCTTGGTGCCATTGCCAAAGAAAAGGCCGGCATCATCAAATCTTCCTGTCCTGTCGTTTCCTATCCGCAAGATAGTGAAGCTGCAACGTCTATTGCTGATATCGCACGGGCAAAGAATGCCTCGCTTACGGTGCCAGATTTTGAAGACCTTGTTGTAGGGTCGGTGACGTGGCAGACCGAGGCCTCTCTTGAGGGTGGTGCGGTTATCGAGCACCCTGAACGCTCCTTTAGCTACCATGGCAATCAATTCCGCACACGTCTTCTTGGGTCATACCAGCCCTATAACGCCGGTCTTGCGCTTGAAACCGTGGAAGTTCTTAAAGACCAAGGGTTAGAAATATCTGACGAAGACTGTCGTCGCGGCATAGCAAAAACAATCTGGCCAGGTCGCTTTGAACTGGTGCAAAGAGGATCTGATAAAGGCATTCTTATCATTGATGGCGGACACAATGTGCAGGGTGCAGAGGCGCTCACGTCTTCGCTTGCAAATGTCTTTCCGAATAAGAAAGTCGTTTTCGTGGTAGGAATGCTTGCGGACAAAGACTATACAAACAGTCTTTCGGTACTCATACCCTATGCCGCAGCTTTCGTAACAATCACTCCACCGAATGAACGTGCTTTATCAGGGCATCGCCTTGCAGAAGAAATCAAAAAGCGTCTGCACGATGAAAAAACAGAGCCAGTTCCCATATACGAAACAAGCTCCATTGCCGAAGCAATGGAGCTTGCAGATCGTCTTGCCGGAGCGGATGGAATTGTTACGACCTTCGGAAGTCTTTATTCCATCGCTGCCATTAAAGAGGCCGTTCATTAAACATGCGCTCAAAAGGAACCACGGTATAGAACTTTATTGCAGTTCAAGCACTTTCCTTGAGCGTCGTGTTTAAGTTACAACACCATTGAAACTATGCCTTTTGCTTCAAAAGGCCGTAACCGCCGTTGGTGCGACGGTATAAAACATTGACCAGGTTCGTGTCGCGGTCAACATAAGCGAAGAAGTCGTGTCCCAGTAAGTCAATCTGGATAAGAGCATCATCGAGTGTCATGGGAGCGAACTCGGTTTCTTTGATGCGAACAACTTCTTCATCGCTCGAAAGTTCAGCCATAAGATCATCAAGGTCGGTCATTGGAGCAGGAGCCGGTGCCTCGCGACGCTGACGCTTGTCGATTACCTTTGTCTTATACTTACGCATCTGACGTATTACTTTGGCTGCAGCTACATCAATTGCCGCCCGAAATTCCTCTTCTGATTCTTCCACACGAATGATATGACCCTTGGTACGCAGGGTCACTTCGCAAACGCAGAGGGTGGGGTTTGACTTATTCTTCTCTACGTGCAGGACCACTTCCGCGTCGAGTGGGGTGATATCCATGATCTTCATGGCACTCCCAATTTTGTCCTCAGCATATGAGCGCAGAGAATCGTTTACGGATACGTTGCGACCAGATACGGTAATGCTCATAACGCAACCCCTAACCATCGGTGACCAATACTGCCGCTTGCGAAGCTTTCATCTTCTTGTGCGCCGCTTTCTGCGGCATGAAAGAAAGCTCCGTCAAAGCTTGTGACTAGCATACCTCAAAAACCCCAGTTCTTGGTGAGGATACAGAATCGTTGCCAGGACGAAAGTAATCGCTCAGAATGGAAAGAGGAGGGTTTTACGGTACAAGGGAAAATCTCATTTTGCCGCGCGATGTCGAAGTTTTCTCTTGGTTAAAACGCTTGCGGGTGTCTTAAGCGATGGAAGAGCTTAGGGTATACTAAAAATCGTTGAGAGACTATCGGAAGGATATCGCATGGATGCAGCAGCAATCGTTCTTGCCGCAGGTGCAGGCAAGAGAATGAAATCCAAAAAACCGAAGGTTACTCATGAAATTCTAGGAACTCCTCTTGTTCGCTGGGTTGTTGATGCAGCCAAGCAAGCCGGTATTGACCGCATCGTCACGGTTGTCGGTTTTAAGGCAAACCAGGTAATCCCTCTGGTTAACGAGGATACGGAAGTTATTGTCCAACCGCAGCGTCTCGGAACGGCAGATGCGGTTCGTGTTTGTGGCGATTCCTTAGCTCAGTTTGACGGTTCTGTTGTGGTTCTCTCAGGCGACTCGCCGCTTATTACTCCTTCAACCATTCGCAGCTTGGTATCAACGCGCGAATCCGAAGATGCTGCCTGTGTTGTACTGACCATGCAGCTTGAAAATCCGTTTGGGTATGGACGCATTGTTCGCGACGCAAACGGACGCGTAGCTCGCATTGTTGAGGAACGCGATGCAACGCTTGAAGAGGCAGCAATTCACGAATGCAATTCTGGATTTTATTGCTTTGATGCGAAGTTGCTCTTCGAGGCGCTTGAGAAGGTAGGGAAAGACAACGCGCAGGGTGAATACTATCTCACCGACGTACTTTCTATCTTCCGTCAGCAGGGAAAACATGTTATCGGTTTGCCTACGCAAAATCCGGTGGAATGTTGGGGAGTTAATTCACGCGTCCAGCTCGCCGAAGCAGCGGCTCAAGCCCAGATGCATATTAATTATGCACATATGGCGGCGGGTGTCACGATTATAGATCCCCACCAAGCCTTCATTGGCCCTCATGTAGAAATAGAACCTGACGTGGTAATTTATCCGCAAACTTTCCTCTTCGGTGATACGAGCATTGGGGAAGATAGTGTTATTGGTCCGAATACCCGCTTGACCGATACTCGAGTTGGCAGCGGATGCCGCGTCGATGAGACTGTAGCAATTGATGCCGTTCTCGAAGACGATGTGACGACGGGACCACGTGCTTACCTGCGTCCTGGCGCGCACCTCTGTGAGGGCTCAAAGGTTGGCACGCATGTTGAAATCAAGAAGTCCCAAATTGGTAAGGGATCTAAAGTTCCTCACCTTTCTTATATCGGTGACACCACCATTGGCGAAGGCGTCAATATCGGGGCTGGGTCGATTACTTGCAACTATGACGGCAAGAACAAGTATCCAACCACTATTGGCGATAATGCCTTTGTAGGCAGCGACACCATGATGGTGGCACCTGTGAATATTGGAGCTGGATCGGTTATCGGAGCGGGATCAGTAATTACCAAGGACGTTCCTGAAGACGCCCTGGGAATTGCGCGTTCGGAGCAGTTTACGGTTGACGGATGGGCTGCTCGGAGACGTAAGCGTCAAGAAGAAGACGAAGTATCAGGCCCTTCTTATATCGAAGGTCAGTCCGGTACCGGCGATGAAGAGCAAAACTAAGGTCTAAAACACGAGATGAAGGAGCTACACGCTATGCAAATGACCAAAAACATTGCCTTATTTTCAGGCTCAGTGAATCCGGAATTAGCGGATGAAATTGCAAAAGCTCTCGGAGTTGATTTAGGTAATGTAAAACTTGAAAAGTTTGCAAACGGCGAAATTTATGCTCGTTACTTACAGAGCGTGCGTGGCTCTGACGTATTTTTAATTCAGTCGGTAGCGGGAGCAGAAATCAACGATGCATTAATGGAGCTGCTCATTATGGCTGATGCTGCCAAGCGTGCTTCTGCACGCACGATTACGGCAGTTGTTGCGCATTATGCCTATGCACGCCAAGACCGCAAGGCCGCCGCACGTGAGCCTATTACGGCAAAGTTAGTAGCCAACCTCATTCAGGTTTCTGGTATTGACCGCGTTATGACAATTGACTTACACCAGGGCCAAATTCAAGGCTTCTTCGATATTCCCGTTGACCACCTCACTGCACTGCCCATTATGGCGGAATACTTCAAGGCGAAAAATTTCAGCAAGGACGAAACGCTCTGTGTCGTAAGCCCTGACGTAGGTCGTGCGAAGGCTGCAAAGAAACTCTCCGACATGCTTGAAGCCGACCTGGCCATCATGCACAAGGGTCGCCCTGGTCACAACAAGGCTGTCATCACGGCTCTTATAGGCGATGTTAAAGACAAGATTTGTATCCTGAATGACGACATGATTGACACCGGCGGTTCCATGGTCGCTGCTGTTGATACGCTGCGAGCAAACGGCGCTAAAAAGATTTATATCTGTGCTACCCACCCGGTCTTTAGTGGCCCGGGTCTTGAGCGTATGGCTAACCTTGAAGCCGCTGAAGAAGTTGTGGTATGCAATACGATTCCAGTGCCTCTTGAGTACCAGACCGGCAAAATCAAAGTTGTTTCGGTTGCGCCGCTTTTCGCTCATGCTATCGAAAATGTCTATGAGAATAAGTCCGTGTCCGAACTCTTTGACCCAGACTTTGCGCTCTAGCCTATGTTTTTAGTAGTAGGTCTTGGAAATCCAGGCGAAGAATTCGAAGGCACCCGCCATAATGCCGGATTCGATGTAATAGACCGGCTCGGCGACATCCTGGGAGTCTCATACTGGAAGCTTGAATGCGGCGCCCTCACCGCGAAGGGCGTCTGGGCTGATACCGACCTTATTTTGGCCAAGCCACAGTCCTATATGAATACCAGTGGCGGTCCCGTAAAGCACCTCCTTGATGCCTATGGCTTAAGCCCGTCAGACCTTATCGTCATTCATGATGAACTTGATATTGAACCAGGGTCCATTCGCGTAAAGTTTGGCGGTGGTCATGCGGGGCATAACGGGCTTCGCTCTATCTGTGACAAGCTCAACACCCGTGACTGGTATCGCATTCGCGTGGGAATCGGCCATCCTCTTGGACGCATGAGCGGTGCCGACTTTGTCCTTTCCGTGCCAAAAGGTCAGGAAAGCGATGACTTTGATTTCGCAGAGGAAGAAGCGGCAAAAGCGGTCCTGTCCCTAATCGATAATGGTCTGGAAAAAACGCAGCAGGATTTCAACTGACGTTTTCTACGGTGTGCTTCAAGCCTCACGTCTCCCATTTTGCAAGCAATGCTTGGTGTCCTTGCGTTATCAGGTATGCGATGGTGTGTGGGGGAATTCACATCTTCGTAACTGTGAAAGGGTCTTTCTAGATTGCGTGGTAATCTGTAGTTTATGCAGGTACAAGAAGGACAAGACAGACTTTATCCGCGACCGAAGAGGGGTCTTTTTAAGACCTCTTCTGCACACGTGTTGCCTGATGCCTTTATTGCAACTCCGCAGTGGGGAAATACGCCTGATGAGGTACTTGCTACCTTAGCTGGTGAACCATTTTGGCAGGCCGCACAGAAGTTGCGGCTCATGGGTCATGGAAGCTGGATTGGCAATACTGCTCCTGTCTCCAATACGCTTTTATCAAAGCCGGTCTATGACATACATAATTTTGACGATGCGACTTCCCAGAATAAGGAAGAGGCTCCCTCGCTTGCAGAAGCAGTAAAGCGTCTGGAAGAGGAAAATAAACGTGAGGTAGCACGGGCATCTGCCAAGATTGGGGAAGAAAACAAGCCGAGAAGCGAAAGCGCGCCTGATACATACCAAGAAGACCAGACACCAGACTCCATGGGCATACTTGCGCCTTTTCTTCTCTTTAATCCCAAAGCTCAAGATAATGCCGCAGAGAAAGATTACGGCTTTGTTGCTCATACACTCGAAGCTCCCCAAGATGAAGATATCTATATGGTGAGCTTTGAAGACCGTGACCAAATGCGGATTCTCGCTTATATAGACCGATACGGCCGTGCATTTACCACAGACAAGCCTTTAATCGCACCGCCTGCTCGGGAACCCGACCTCTTTTTTGAGGGCCATGATCTGACGGATGAGACTAAGCGTCAAGAAGGTAATGTCTACTTACGGGTGGACTCGGGAGATTTTCGCGAAGTGGGCCGCTATCGTATGGAAGGCTTAGCCTATGAACTCTACGACTCGTGGTATGACTTTGCACAACATGCATCTCAGCTCTCCTACAACGAGGCAATGGCACGGGCTTATATTGCCTATGTCTACCGCCCACGGCACGGAGGTGCGCCGGTTCCTGAGCGAGGTTTAGATGCGATAGAGGCACGTCTTCACCAAATGCCCCTTTCAGAGGCGCTGCGTAGGATAAGGCACGATGTGTACCTGGCTGAAAAGGATGAGGCACTTCGTCCACCTGCCCTTGCTTGTGCTTTGGCGAAATGGCTCGATGCTGCAGGACTAGAGGAACTTTCCGGAACCGATGAGAATGCCCTGAACTTGGTGCGGGCAAAAGACTATTCGGATTTGTACTACATCGTTTCAACGGAAGATCCGCTGCCAGTTGCACCTCGGATTATCTGGGGGCTTGAAGCGGCGCTCAATCGCTATACGCTCATCGTGAAAAAATACCAAGAACGTGCTTCTCGGTTGACTGCTGTCGAAGTATATCAAGCTGACAACGAACTTATCGAGAACGTGGCGCTACAGTCACCAGCATTTGACAGCCCCTACGTAAGTCAAAACAAAACAGCGCCTTCCTTAGAGAAAAAGCCTGTACAGCAGGTAGAGGAGGCCTACGACCTCGATGAGGTACCGGAGTCGTATGACGAATGGAATATTCGCACACAGCTCGCGAGTGCTTTTGAAAATCTCGTCATTCCGTTTAGGTCGTCTGTCGAGTTCATTACAGATGTAAAAGAAAAAACAGTAGCCGCAGAAATTCTCGTGCCCGACGAAAGTTTTATGCCGAAACGTCGGTATAACGAGGATACGCAGGCTTGGGAAGAGACCACCGAATGCGACCGTGCCATGCAGGCACTTCGCTATGCCATGCATATGGGCTTAGTTATTGCCTCCACGGTTTTTCATGTCTCTTCTGAAATTGAGCGGGTTGAGTTTGCGGCGGGCTACCTGCCAAAGCCCATATCCGGCCGTCTGCGTGAAGCGCACGAGGCTGATCAGTCAGATTACTATGAGAACGAAAATCTGCGCTGGTGTGTCCAGGCTCCCTTTAGACGTGATACCTTCGTTAACGAAGAAGAGTATCGCGAGCTAGCCCTTTCGGATCCCAAACCATATTTTCGTCTCATCAATGCCCGCCTCTCTTCAGTGGGTGGCCTTAAGAGTGAAAACAATGTCTTTGACCAGGTTGAAGACTTACCGTCATACCGCATTCGAAATGATATGCCAGAGATTTTAGACGGACCGTTACCGCAGGATACGCGGCAGCGTCTGGGGGCCGATTGGGCGCATGATCTGCGCATTGTCTATGCTGCCTTAAACCGACGAAATGCGGAAAACCTTGCCGATTCGATTACCGGCACACAAAACGATTCGGCCGCTATCCATCTGGTAAAGGAATTTCAGGATAGTGCAACGGACCCCTTTGACTTTGAGGCATGTACGCGTCTTATGTCTGCTCTCGCAGAGGGCAACCTTGACCGTCATGATCAAAATGCGGTTGTTTCCTGCTATATGGGTACGGATCCTTATCTGCTTGCGCTTTCTCAGGCTCGGATGCTTATTCGCCAGCAGTCCCCTGCAGCTGTAAATGTTCTAAGCGATGCCATCATGCGCGCTGAACTATCGGGCAAGTTTACGGACGATGCCGAAGTTGTTCACCGTGTTTTTGATTCCTATAGTTCACGGGTCCTGTATAGCAAAGCGCGTGCACAGGAAAACTTGGGTGGCGATAGGCCCGAAGCAGAAAAGCGGTTTACCTATGGTGCAGAAGATGCAGGAAAGCGTGTTGAACTTGTTCCCGACACGTTGTACATGTGCTACCTCGAGGCTATACGTCTCTTAGAGCACTCTTTCGCACGTCAGGAAGAGGCTCTTCAGTACGGGGAAACCGCCATACGTATGGCACCGACGGTAGCGGCAGGCTATCGTCAGCTTGCTCGCGCCTATATGCTCGGAGGCGATGCGCAGTCAGCGGCGACAACATTAAACGCTTCTTTGCGTATTACGGTGCAACCAAACGATATTGCCCTTGCGTACTACCAACTTGCCTATGCGCTTTGGAAGATGGGGGAAAAGACTCCTGCTGTAGCGGCCTATATCAAATCAATTACCACAAGCCCTATTGTTATGCTGCAGGCAAGCGCTGAGCTGCATGCTCTTCTTTCCGAAGGGGGAGCATGGATAATGAATAAAGAAGACCTTGATCCTACGTTGGAAAAAAGTGGCATTGTCGTGGCGCCGACGCAGGAAGTGCTCAAAATTTTGCTCGAAAGTGCTGCAGCAGCAACAGATGCGAACCTTTTCCCGGTAGCGCGCAACCTCTTAGCCGTTCGCATGCACTATGACCCTGATGACGCTTTGATTAATGTGGTCCGTTCGCTTTCGGTTTAGCGTACAATACGCCCTGAGCAAATGAAGCATAGACACGAAGTGAAGGATACTCATGGCCATACAAAATCCCCTAGGAACCCAGGACTTTCTTCCTCAGGAAGCGTCGTCTTGGAATGAATTTCAGCGCTGCGCTGAAAGTATTTTCTCAACCTATGGTTACCGCCTGATAGAAACACCCCTCATTGAGCAGACTGATCTGTTTGTACGTGGCATTGGTGAGGCAACTGATGTGGTCTCCAAAGAAATGTTTACCGCTATATCGGGGGAGAATTTAAAGACCCTTCTCGCTGGAGGCCATATTAAAAACAAGAGCCGGATGAGTCTGCGTCCGGAAGGGACGGCAGGTGTGGTGCGCGCGGTCGTCCAGCATGACCTAGTGCCTCAGGGAGCGGCACCGGCAAAGCTTATGTATGCCGGCCCCATGTTCCGAGCAGAACGCCCCCAAAAAGGTCGCTTGCGCGAGTTTCATCAAATTGGTATCGAATGCATGGGCGCTGAGGAGCCGACCGTAGATGCGGAAGGCATCATTATGCTCATGCGGTTTTTCACCGAGATTGGCATTCCTTCTGAATCAATGGTCTTGCTTTTAAATTCCATGGGGTGCGAGAACTGTCGTCCGCAGTACCGCGAAGCCGTGCGTGCTTTTATGCAGGATCATATTGATGAGTTCTGTGACGATTGCAAGGTGCGTATGGAGATAAACCCGCTGCGTGCTTTTGACTGCAAACATGACCATTGCAAAGAAGTTATGGAAGATGCGCCGCGCATCACCGATTATCTCTGTGATGACTGCAAGGCTCATTATGCGCAGGTTAAAGAATATCTTGAGCAGGCGGGACTTACTTATACCGAAGACTACCGTCTCGTGCGTGGCCTTGATTACTACACCCGCACCGTTTTTGAAGTGCAGGTAAATGAGGGCACCGGTTCGCAGAACGCTATTGGTGGCGGCGGACGCTATGACAAGCTCGCGCTTGAAGTTGGCGGACGTGATACGCCAGGGTTTGGCTGGGCTCTTGGTTACGAGCGGTGCGCTCTTGCGCTTGAGGCGGCAGGAGTGTCTCTTGCCAAATCCCCAACTTGTAAGCTCTTTATAGCTTCAGTGGACGATTCGACCAAGCGCGAAGCATTCGCTTTGCTTCAGGCATGTCGCGATGCAGGCATCATTGCCGATATGAGTCACCAGGCACGTTCTCTTAAAAGTCAATTCAAGCTAGCCGACAAACTGGACGCCAAATTCGTTGCTGTATTAGGCCCCGAAGAGCTTGAGAACAAAAGCGTCAAGCTCCGTGATATGGCTACGCATGAAGAGCAAATGGTCGCTATCGACAATCTTGTTGAGACATTGCGTTCATGAGGTGCGCCATCAGCCTTGATGGATTACAATGTGTGAGCTTGATTTCTTGAGGCACAGGCTCTTACTTCGGCTTGTGCACAAGTAATGAATCCTGCCGCCTTCGGCTTTGGCAGAAGGCGTGTTTTTTTGTATGAGCACGAGAGGCAAAGGAAGTACGTGAAAATGCCGGATTTTAAGAACGAATACTGCATGCACACCGCCACCTGCGGTGAACTGCGCACGGGTGATATTGGTCGTGAAGTTACGCTTTGTGGCTGGGCATGGCACACGCGTGACCACGGTGGACTTATCTTTACCGACCTGCGCGACCGTGATGGTTACACCCAGGTTGTTGTTGACCCGGACTGCGTCAGTGAAGAAGAGTTCCATATCGCTGAGCATATTGCACGCGAAGACGTGCTTGAGATTTCTGGCAAAGTTCGTGCACGTGGTGAGGAAAGCATCAACCCCAATATGGAAACCGGCGAAATTGAGGTTTTAGCTTCTTCAATCACGGTATTGAATAAAAGCGTAACTCCACCTTTTGCAATTGAAGACGGTATCGAAACTGACGAGACGACACGTATGAAGTGGCGCTACCTCGACATTCGTCGTCCCGAGATGCTTGCAACCCTTAAGTTGCGTCACCAAGTTACTGCCGCTATTCGTGCAGCACTCAACAAGCGCGACTTCCTTGAAATTGAAACACCTATTCTTGCGAACTCGACGCCTGAGGGTGCGCGTGACTATATCGTTCCTTCTCGCCCAAATCCGGGTAAGTTCTATGCCCTTCCTCAAAGTCCTCAGCAGTTCAAGCAGATGCTTATGTGCGCTGGCGTAGAGCGCTATTACCAGATTGCACGGTGCTTCCGTGATGAGGACCTGCGTGCTGATAGGCAACCTGAATTTACCCAGGTAGACGTTGAGATGAGCTTCGTCCGTGATGACGAAGTTATGGATATGATGGAAGACGTTATGCGGGAAACACTCGAAGCGGTTGGCATCGACCACCCATTCCCGCTGCAACGTATGCAGTACGCTGAAGCTATGGAACGTTTTGGCTGTGACCGCCCTGATGTTCGCTTCGGTATGGAGCTTATCGACATTACTGAGGTTGTGAAAAACACCGGCTTCAAGGTCTTTTCGAGCGTCGCTCAAAATGGTGGGGTAGTAAAGGCTATCAACTGCAAGGGTGCCGGCGACTGGAGCCGCGGCGACGTAGAGAAGCTCGCCGATATTGCGGCAGAAAACGGTGCCAAGGGCATGGCATGGATTGCCTTTACGAGCGACGGCAAAGAAAAGAGCCCCATCATTAAGTTCTTCTCTGACGAGGAATTTGCAGCGCTCAAAGAAGCTCTTGGTGCAGAACCAGGCGACCTCGTTCTTTTTGCTGCAGATAAGCCAAGCGTTGCCAATGCGGTACTTTCTGCTCTCCGCCTTCATATGGCTGATGCGCTTCATATTCCGCGCGAAGGCCATGCACTGCTCTGGGTCGTGAATTTCCCCATGTTTAAGTACGACGAAGATGAAAAGAAGTACGCGGCTGAGCACCACCCGTTTACCATGCCGGCCCGCGAGGATATCGACAAGATTGAAGATGACCCGTTGCATATCGGAAGCTATTCCTATGACCTGGTTATGGATGGCTTCGAAGTGGGCGGCGGCACGATTCGTATCCATAACGCTGAACTTCAGCGCCGTGTTCTGCGTCGCTGTGGGCTTAGTGATGAAGAAATTGATGAGAAGTTCGGTCACCTTATCAATGCGCTAAACCTCGGTGCTCCACCCCATGGTGGCATCGCGCTTGGACTTGACCGTTTGGTCATGCTTCTTGCGGGAAAGGAATCTATTCGCGATACCATCGCCTTCCCTAAGACCTCAAGCGCATCAGATCCGATGACAGGAGCACCAGGCGAAGTTACCGGACGTCAGCTCAAAGAAGTTGGTTTGAGACTCTTATAAAGATTGTCGGGTAGGTGAGCAGGCACCTCTGTTTTCAGATATACTGCTCACACGAGATTGAGTATCTCGGACGGGTTAGGGCGGCGCCAAGTTCCGAACCTGGTCAGGTCCGGGAGGAAGCAGCCATAAGGAACCGCTGACGAGCGCCCTGGCCTGTCCGGGATACTCATTTTACTCGTAGGATAGATACGCAGTGCTCACCTAAGAACTTACCTGTCTTTGCACTGAAAAGGTACGCATGGATTTTATTTCTTTCATCATTAATCTGCTCCAGGATCCTCGAGGCGCCATCGCAGGTTGGATTATTGCCTTGGGACCTGTTTGGGTTTATTCGCCGCTGTTTCTCATAGTCTTTATTGAAACAGGCGTTGTCTTTTTCCCATTTTTACCTGGCGACTCGCTTCTATTTGCCGCTGGCGTCTTTTCAGCGGACGGCGGTGGTCTCAATATTGTGGCCACGCTCCTTGTCTTTTATGCCGCCGCAATTTTAGGAAACACATCTAACTATTGGATTGCTCGGTTTTTCGGCAAGCGAATTATTGATTCTGGGAAGGTAAGCGCCCTTACGCCTGAGCGTATGGCAAAGCTTGACGACTTCTTTGAAAAATACGGCGGCTTAACCATTGTCATTACCCGTTTCATGCCCTTCTTTAGAACCTTTGCTCCGTTTATCGCTGGCACGGGGCATATGAATTTCGCGAAGTTCACGCTCTTTAATTCAATCGGCGGCATTTCTTGGGTAAGCCTTTTTGTTCTTGTCGGTTATTTCTTCGGTGGAATTCCGTTCGTGCAAGAACACTTTGAATTCATTATTCTAGGTATTGTTGCTGTGTCTGTTGCCCCGGCTGTTATCGGAGCAATTAAGGCTGCAATAAATTCACGCAAGAAGACCAAGGAGGCGTAAGGCTTCGTACGAAGACGAAGGACGCTGCTTATGCCAGAAGCACTCTATAGAAAATATCGTCCCCAGATTTTTGAAGATGTGGTGGGGCAGGAGTTCATCGAGCGCACGCTTAAGAACGCCATTGACCAAAACAAGGTAAGTCATGCCTATCTATTTACCGGGCCTCGTGGCACGGGCAAGACAACGACGGCGCGCCTGCTTGCCAAAGCTTTGCTCTGTGAAAAAGGACCAACTTCTGATCCTGATGGCACCTGCGAAGACTGCAAGCTTATTGCGTCAGGCACACACCCTGATGTCTATGAGCTTGATGCGGCAAGCCGGACCGGCGTTGAAAATGTGCGCGAAGAAATTATCGGGCGCGTTCACTATGCGCCAACCCGCGGTCGTTACAAGATTTATATCATCGACGAAGTTCATATGCTTTCGACTGCGGCATTCAATGCGCTGCTCAAAACACTTGAAGAACCACCTGACCACGTTGTATTCATCCTTTGTACGACAAACCCGCGCATGGTTCCAGAAACCATCCATTCTCGTTGCCAGCGATTTGAGTTTCGTCGCATTGCCCCAGAAGCTATCGTGAGCCGTCTCGGTGCTGTCTGCGTCTCTGAGAATGTTGAATTTGAAGGCGAAGCACTCGACTTGATTGCTCACCAGGCAGGTGGTGGCTTGCGCGATGCACTCACGTCGCTTGAACAGGTCATTGCTTTTGGCGAGGGTAAGGTAACGCTTGCTGCGGCTGAACGCTTGCTCGGGTCAGTGGATAAAAATGATATCGCGGAAATTGTAGAGGCCATCGGTAAACGCGATATTGCTGCCTGCTTCAACTGGACTGCCTCTTATGTGGAGACAGGAGCTGACTTTGCTCAGTTCACGCGAGACTTGTCGACGCATATGCGCAATATGTATGTCCTAACTTTCGCAAACACTGATATCGATATTGAAATAAGCGATGCTTTGCGGCGCGAACTTATCCAAGAAATGGAATACTTCGGCCCCGACCGTATTGCGCGTATGCTCTGTGTTCTTGGAGATTTGCAGGCGGAGCTGAAAACTTCAACAAACCAGCGTCTTTCTTTTGAGATTGCTCTGATTCGCATGACTCGTCCTGACTCGGACTTGACCCTAGAGAGCTTAGCTGAGCGAATCGAAGAACTTGAGCGCAAAGAACAGCAGGTGCCACACCCAAGACCTCGTTCTGTACAGGTACAATCGCCTGAGCCTGAAGCGGCTGCCGCTCAATCCCCGATACCACCTGCTCCTGCTCGGAAAGAAAAGCCTGTTCAAGAAGAGGCGAGCTTGAAATCTATGCCTCAAGGCGCACAAGCTCAGGCAGAAGAAGTGAGGTCTGACGTGCAAGCAGACCGCAAACCACCTAAGCCAAAGCCTCAGGTTGAAGAAGCTTCTGCTCAGGAGTCGACGCCGAAAGCAGCGCAAGTCAAGAATCCTGCCTCATTACAGCGAACCTGGCAGGTTGCACTTGCACGTCTGAAAAAGGCGAATGTTGCTTACGGTATGCTTTTCATGAATACGAAGGCTGTCTATGATGAGGAGAAGCAGTCCTTACGCATCGACTTTCCTCCTGAGAACCAATTTGCTTTCCAGGCGGTTCAAAAGAAAGACGTTAAAGAGGCCTTAGAAGATGCTATTGTCCAGGCTTTCGGCCGTGCTTATCCCTTCTCATATTTCCAGGCGTCGCCTTCTGCCCAAGCGAAGGTAGCAGATGTCCCTGTTGTTCAAAGACCACAGAGAGCAGATCGTGAGTCGATGCCGAAGGAAGAGAATCCAAAGGATGGAGCAAAAAAAGAAAATACAACCGAACAAACACCTGCCACGGCAAGTCCAAAACCTGCTACCTTTGAAACTCCGCAGCCAAGTAAGTCAAACGCTACAGAAAAAGCTACAGATATAAATCCTGAAGAAGCGATTGCTGCAGCTGATGCGGGGGAGATGCAAACCGACACGGTCAAGGCTGATAGACCTTCTGATGATGCGCCTCAGGGTAATGATGAGAAGCTGAATACAGATTTTCGTGGTGACCACGAAGCGGACCCGAGTCTTGAGACTGACGACATAGCTTCTATACTTGAAGCAAGCTTTGGCTCGGGTGTTGAGATAGAAGAAATCGACGGCGAATAAGTTTCTGAAATTTGGAGGTTCATAACGCTATGGATATGAAAAAAATGATGAAGCAAGCTCAGATGATGCAGCGCGAAATGGCCAAAGCGCAGGAAGAAATTAAAGAAATGAGCTTTGATGCCTCTGCCGGTGGCGGAATGGTAAAGGCTACGGCACGTGGCGACATGTCCATCGAAAGCATCGAAATTGATCCTGAGGCAGTAGACCCTGAAGATGTAGAAATGCTTCAAGATATGGTTATCGCAGCAGTTAATGAAGCGCTCCGTGGTGTTGGTGAAATGAGTGAGGCTCGCATGAATGCTGTAACGGGCGGTATGAACATCCCCGGTTTGGGCTAGAAAACATGCAGGCTGCTCCTTCTATTCAAAAACTTCTCGACGAGCTTGAGCGTATGCCCGGCGTGGGCCCTAAAAGCGCCCAGCGCATTGCCTATTGGATGCTCAATACTGACAAAGAAACGGTCTTAGGACTTGTTGGTGCAATCGTCGAGGCAAAAGAAACCGTTCATTTTTGCAAGCGGTGTTTCAATTACGCTGAGGACGAGTTCTGTGAAATCTGCTCTTCTCCAAAACGCGACTCGTCCATCATTTGTGTCGTATCCGAACCTCGCGATATTCCGCCCATTGAGCGCAGCGGGGCTTTCCATGGGCTCTACCATGTACTGGGTGGGGTGCTTTCCCCTATGGAAGGTATCGGGCCGAACCAACTTCATATCGCAGAGCTTATGAAGCGCCTGGGCGAAGAAGATATTACTGAGGTTTTGCTAGCCACCGATCCGAACGTAGAAGGGGAGACAACCGCATCTTACCTTGCTCGCCTCATCAAACCCTTGGGCCTTCACGTTACCCGTCTCGCAAGCGGCCTTCCGGTCGGAGGCGATTTAGAGTTTGCCGATGAGGTGACACTCGGTCGTGCCATCGAGGCAAGACGCACCATCTCGTAATGCCCTTTCTGCAGCAGCAGAGATACCGCCAAATATATCCATGGAAGGCCTGCTTTCACTGAAGACATGACGAGGAGCCTCGATGCGGAGAAGGACCACTTAGTGGTTTGGTATTACGTGTAGAGATATCATTGGTGACAGCATAGACTTTGAAAAAAGCACTTGTCTTTTGGTGGTATCTCGGAGCGCGGATTACGAGATATGAACCATAAAGCTAATAAGAAGCGCAGTCCGGTGTGCAGACTTCTTCTCCCTGTTTCCTATCTCTGTGGTAAAAGGTCAGATTTGCTGTGCTATACTCATGTGGCTTTAGTGCAGTAATGCATTAGTGCTTTTCTGTAATAGAGGGGAAGGTAAGGTCATGAAAAAACGTTTCGTGATAGTTATGGCTCTTGCATCTGCAATGGTGCTTGCCTTAGTTGCCCTAGCTGGTTGCGGCGGCAGCCAGACCGAGGAGAGCAGCACAGGCGCAGTTGCAACGAACAAACTCATCGTTGGTTTTGACCAGGAATATCCACCGTACGGATATGTTGGCGACGACGGTGAGTACACTGGTTTCGACCTGGATCTTGCTAAAGAAGTAGCCCAGCGCAATGGCTGGGAAATTGAACTTCAGGCTATTGACTGGGACGCAAAGGATGCACTCCTTGAGAGCGGTAGCATCAACTGCATCTGGAACGGCTTTACTCAGGAAGGCCGCGAGGGTCAGTATGCATTCTCAGAGCCTTACATGCTTAATTCTCAGGTTATTGTGGTGAAGGCTGATTCAGACATTAAGTCTTTTGACGACTTAGCCGACAAGATTGTTGTCACCCAGAAAGGATCTGCGGCTTTAGAGAACCTGCAGACCGAAAATGCTGACGGCGGCAACAAGGACCTAGCTGATACATTCAAGGAACTTCAGACCATTGCTGACTACAACAACGCATTTATGCAGCTCGATTCTGGCGTAGTTGACGCAGTTGCTTGCGACTATTCCATCGCTCAGTATCAGATGTCTGCCAATGAAGGCAAGTATGTTCAGCTTGAAACCCCACTTTCTGAAGAGCACTATGCCGTAGGATTTAAGACCGACGACACGGCAACCGCTCAGAAGGTTACCGACACCCTGCGTGATATGTATAACGATGGAACGGTTGAGGAAATCTGCAAGAAGTATGAGGACCAGGGCCTTTCATTCGACAACTGGATTTTGAAGTAACGCAGATAGTAGCAAGAAACACTGACGGGCAGGCGGCTTAAGCTGCCTGCCCGTCCTGCGATAGGTAAAGATGCAAGGGATATCGCAGGACAACGATTCAACATGCGGTTTATGCGCGAATACGAAGATTAAAGCATGTTGAAATCTCATGCCGACAGATAGTTTGAAGGAAGGCTGGTCGCGTGGAATTCGCAACCATGATGGAGATTCTGCTCTCGGGTTTAGTTTTTACCCTGCAGATATTTTTCATCACCCTCATAGGCTCGCTTCCGCTGGGTATTCTCGTGGCACTTGGACGTATGAGTCGCTTCAAAGTGGTGTCATGGATTTTTAGAATCTATATTTCCATCATGCGCGGAACGCCGTTAATGCTTCAACTGATGGCCTTGATGTTTGGGCCCTTCTACCTCTTCGGCTTACAGCTTGGACAGGACTGGAAATACATTGCCTGTTCACTCGGCTTTATTCTCAACTATGCTGCCTACTTCGCGGAAATCTATCGAAGTGGCATTCAGTCAATTCCGGTTGGCCAATACGAAGCCGCTTCAGTATTAGGCTATTCTCGTGGTCAAACCTTCATGAAGATTATTCTTCCCCAGGTAATAAAGCGAATTCTTCCTGCTATGGGAAATGAAATTATTACGCTTGTGAAGGATACATCACTCGCTTTTGTTCTGGGCGTCATGGAAATGTTTACGCAAGCAAAGGCATTGGCCGCAAGCCAAGTCAGCATGATTCCTTATGCTATTGCTGCCCTTATTTACTGGGGTCTCAACCTCATCATTGAGTTCATCCTTAACCGGGTTGAGAAAAGACTTAACTACTACCACGAGTAAGGATGAGGCATACCATGGTATTTGGAAAAAAGAAAGAAACGACCGAAACTTTTCCCGAGGAACTTCTCGAGGCAAAGCCTGTAGAAACGCAGGCTGGAGGTGTGCTTGCGCGCCTTGAGCACGCACGTAAGTCATTTGGTGACACCGAGGTTCTCAAAGATATCTCTATTGAAGTGACGCAAGGAGAAGTTCTTGCCATTATCGGACCGTCAGGTGGTGGCAAATCAACACTTTTGCGTTGCTTTACGCTTCTTGAAACCCTTGACTCTGGCTCTCTTTCCTACGGCGACCTCGTTGTGTGCAAGGATAGCGAGAACGGATCTGAATACTCGTCGAAGCAGGTACTTGCTCGTGCAAAGACTCGATTTGGTCTCGTATTCCAAAACTTCAACCTCTTTCCTCACTACACCGTTATTAAAAACATCACGGACGCGCCCATTCATGTTCAAAAACTTCCCGAAGATGCTGTGATGAAACGTGGGTATGCGCTCTTGAAAAAGATGGGTCTTGAAGGTAAGGAAGATCTTGTTCCCAATGAGCTTTCGGGCGGGCAGCAGCAGCGTGTTGCCATTGCCCGTGCCCTTATGCTCAATCCCGACCTTCTCTTCTTTGACGAGCCAACAAGTGCACTTGACCCTGAACTGACCACCGAAGTATTGCGCGTCATTCGCGAACTTGCGGAAGAGCATATGACCATGGTCATTGTCACGCATGAAATGGCTTTTGCGCGTGATGTGGCGGACCGTATCATCTTTATGGATGGCGGTGTTGTGGTAGAAGAAGGCAAGGCTAAAGAACTTCTCAGTGCGCCAAAACAACAGCGTACGCGTGAATTCCTCTCCAATTACAACCAGTAGATTTTTCCTTCTTATCACCGAATTCTTGACGGATTTTTGTTGCGAATATTGCGAGTCTGTGGAGAACCCGGGATTTGGCTAACGGAAAGATGACGAAAAAGTGCAGGCGAGTTTCTGCGCGTAAATCGGTGCTATCTTGGTCTCGCATTTTAGCGAACGCAGTATGTGCTGACTTTAAGCCAGTGGCAAGAGGGAGTGGAAATGAACCAAGGACCAAACCAGAATCGAAATGGCAATGGACATCCCGAGCCCCCACTGACTCAAGGCAACACAGACAGCGCAAGCGCACCTTACACAACACAGGATTTGGGAGGACAGGCACCGAAACCCCCTGAGGCTCCTCAGTCTGCAGGAGAAGCTCAACACGCAGGAGCGACTTCAGCACCTTACGCCGGTCAACACGCAGGATCGACGCAACGACTTGACTCAGGTTATTCTGCGCAGACCCAGTCTGCAAGTACTCAGCAGATACCACAGGGGACGGTGCCCTCCCAGAAGTCCCGTTTCAAGAAACATGCTTCGGTCGTTGCGGCCACCTCTTCTGGAAACCGTGTTTTCCTTAAAGCTTTCCTCGGTGCATTACTCGCCTGTGTCCTTGCCTTAGGCGTCTATACGATTTTCTTTGGCGGCTCTGGACGGTCGACCATAATCGGCTCGAGCGGCTCAACCGATATCACCGCTTCAGACGACAGCACGACGCTTGCTGAACAGGTAGCTGAAAAGGACCTGCCTTCGGTCGCATCCATTTATGTATATTCGAACTCTGCCAACATGTACGGTGGTCAGTCAGGATCTTCGAGCGTTTCAAGCTTAGGCAGCGGAGTAGTTCTTTCAGCTGATGGCTATATCATTACGAATTACCACGTTATTGCTGATGCGGATTCTCTTAAGGTTACCGTCGGTGGCAAAGAATACGATGCTGACGTTGTTGGTTATGATGCTTCTTCCGACATTGCTGTTGTGAAAGCGAAAAACGCTTCCGATTTAACACCTATTGAGATTGGTGATTCAGACAGCATCAAAACGGGCGAATGGGTGATGACTCTTGGTAGCCCCTACGGTCTTGAACAGTCCGTTGCAACCGGTATTGTGTCTGCAACGAATCGCTCCCAGGTTATTTCGGGATCGAGTGAAAACGGTGGGTCAAGTTCGAATCAACCAACCATTTATACCAATATGATTCAAACCGACGCAGCTATTAACCCTGGCAATTCTGGCGGCGCTTTGGTTGATGCAGACGGTAAGCTTATTGGAATCAATACCCTTATTGCTTCGTATTCGGGTTCCTATTCGGGTGTTGGTTTTGCTATTCCTTCAAACTATGCCATTAACCTGGCTCAACAGATTATTGATGGAAAGACTCCAACTCATGCCAAGCTCGGCGTTACGATGGCTACCGTTACGTCAGAAAATGCCCAGATGTATGGCTTAGCTACCGATTCCGGTGTCTATGTCAACTCTGTCGAAAGTGGATCTGGCGCTGAGCAGGCAGGCATTAAGTCTGGCGATATCATCACTTCGTTTGACGGTAAGGAAGTTAAATCAACTTCGGAGCTCATGCTTGCAATCAGGGAGAAGAATGCGGGCGATACCGTGAAGATTCAGGTGAACAGAGACGGCCAAACGCAGGAATTTGACGTAAAACTTGGCTCTGATGAGGGAAGTCAAAGCAAATCTCAACAGGAGAGCGGAAGTTCAACTTTAAACGACCTTCTTGGTCAGTAAGAACCCAAGATTTCAGGCCTCGCATTTGCGGGGCCTTTTTTTATCGACATTTCTCGGTTTGAGCTGTGTTTTCGGTTAGTATAGATACGGCCTTTTGAGACAAAAACGAAGGGATGACTCTATGGCGAGTGATTATAAGTACAAGCGCGTCCTGCTTAAGCTCTCGGGTGAGGCTCTTGCAGGGGATTTAGGTTATGGCATCGACCCGAAGGTGGTTGATGATCTCGCCGAGGAAATCGGTGCAATTGTTCATGACGGTGTCCAACTCGCCATTGTTGTTGGTGGCGGCAATATTTTCCGTGGCATGGCGGCAAGTGCTGAAGGTATGGACCGAGCACAAGCAGACTATATCGGCATGCTTGCTACGGTTATGAATGCGCTTGCGCTTCAAGATGCTTTTGAACGCCATGGTATTTATTCGCGAGTGCAAAGCGCCATTACGATGCAGGAAGTTTCCGAGCCGTATATTCGCCGCCGCGCAGTACGCCACCTTGAGAAAGGGCGTGTGGTTATTCTCGCTGCCGGAACCGGCAATCCCTATTTCACGACAGATACGACGGCGGCCCTTCGTGCATGCGAACTTGATGTTGACTGCCTCATGAAGGCAACCAAAGTTGACGGAGTCTACGATAGTGACCCAACCAAGAATCCGGATGCAAAACTCTATACCCATCTCAGCTATATGGATGTTCTTTCAAAAGGGCTGAACGTGATGGATTCGACGGCTACATCCCTTTGTATGGACAACCATTTACCCATGATTGTTTTCAACCTCACCAAGAAGGGCAATATTTCACGAGCTTTGCGCGGTGAAAACGTAGGAACAACGGTAGAATAAAAAACCATAAACGTCATGAACGCATGTGGCAGGCCAAGTGAAAGGAGCTTCACATGGTTGATGAGATTTTACTCGAGGCTGAAGAGCGAATGGAAAAAGCCATCTCCAACCTCCACAGCAATTTTAATGCGGTACGAACTGGTAGGGCGAATGCCATGGTTCTTGACCGTATTGAGATTGACTACTACGGGCAGCCGACACCCATCAACCAGGTAGCAGGTATCAAAACCCCTGATGCCCACCTCTTGGTTATTGAACCCTGGGACAAGGGTGTACTTGGCGCCATTGAGAAGGCTATTCAGGAAAGCGACTTGGGCGTCAACCCAAACAATGATGGTTCGGTCATTCGTCTTCCTTTCCCGGCACTTACCGAGGAGCGCAGGCGTGAGCTTGTTAAGCAGTGCAAGACCTATACTGAGGAGGCGCGTGTTGCTCTGCGCAATGCACGGCGCGATGCCAATTCTGCTGTGAATAAGGCGACTAAGGAAGATAGTCTTTCTGAGGATGACAAACGTCGTGCCGAAGACGACATTCAGAAATTGACTGACCGTTATGTGGAAAAGGTAGACGAGCTTTTCAAGAAAAAAGAAGCTGAACTCATGGAGATTTAGTTCATCGCTTTTGCGCACGCGCTTGTCTATAAGGACTGAAAAACCTATGAGGTTGTCCAATCCTTATCGGAGAACAAGAGGACTTTTCGTTTGAATAAAGATCTCGATTACATATTTCCGAATCCACCGCATGATGCAAATCCCGCTGACTTAAAGGTCGAGGCTATCCCTGAACATATTGCCATCATCATGGATGGCAATGGCCGATGGGCTCAGCGTCGTGGCAAGGTGCGTCTTCAGGGGCACAGTGCAGGGATCGAAGCGGTGCGCGAAGCAATTCGAACGTCTTCAGATTTGGGTGTTCGCTATCTCACCATCTATTCATTCTCTTCTGAGAATTGGAAACGTCCTCAAGACGAGGTCACGGGACTCATGAACTTATTTGCGAAAACGATGCTCGCAGAGGTTGATGGCCTTGACGAAGAAAATGTACGCGTTATGACCATTGGCAATTTAGATGCATTGCCTAAGGCGACGCGTGAGGCGTTTGAGAAAGCATGGAAGCAGACCTGCGAGAATACCGGGATGACCCTTGTCGTTGCCGTGAACTACGGTGGGCGCGGGGAAATACTTGATGCTGCTAATGCCTGCGCACGAGAGGCCTATGAAGCTGCTAAGAGCGGCAAAGATTTTGTGCCGATAAGTGCTGATGCGTTCTCTAACCACCTCTATACGTCTAAAATTCCTGATCCCGATTTATTGATTCGCACGAGCGGGGAACGCCGCATTTCCAATTTTTTGTTATGGCAAAGTGCCTACACGGAATTCGTGTGTACACCGGTGCTCTGGCCTGATTTCGATCGATATGAGCTCTTACGCTGTCTTTTGGATTACCAGAAGAGAAGCAGGCGTTTCGGAGCGGTGGAATAATGCCTTATAACGCAGATGACATTCAGGTGATTGAAGAGTCGTTGCGCAACGACCCCAAGAGAAATTCTGTGCCAGATTCTGAAGATGCTGCGCCTTCACAAGATGATGTGTCGACGGAGGAAAAGGACTCTGTAGAGTATGCAACCGACTACGGTGCACGTCCTCCCCGAAGCCATAG
This sequence comes from Eggerthellaceae bacterium, assembly GCA_050945155.1. GTDB lineage: Bacteria > Actinomycetota > Coriobacteriia > Coriobacteriales > Eggerthellaceae > JBMNSK01. The sequence goes on from JBMNSK010000002.1 coordinate 58,481, forward strand.
GGCCGCGAAGCGCGCAAGGCGGTGGGGAAGGGTTAAATCCCGCGCTTATGACAAAGCGCCCGACCGGTTTAAGAACGCCTCAGATATTCAAGTTCGTTTTCGCACGGGTTTCGTTTATATTTCTTTGACGATACTCGGCGTTGTTATTAACGACTTGACGACCATGATTTTACTTGCGGCAACTGCCGGTATCTGCGCGAGTGAGTTTTATTACATGCTCAGAGCAGACGCTAAATTACCTAATGAGGTCCTCGGTGTCCTCGGCGCTATGGCCTATCCGGTGTGCGTATATTTCTTTGGTTTACATGGAACTATCTACGTTACTTTTGTGCTGGTATTGGCGCTCATCATCTGGTATGTCTACTGGATGCGCGCACGCATAGCAGATGTCGGCGTGAGCTTAATTGGCGCAATATACACCGGCTTCCTCATTTCGGGAATTCTTATCATCAGGCAGTCCATCGATGACGATTTCACCGCTGCCATTGTGATGCTTCTGCTTTTCTTAAGTGTCTGGACAAACGACATCTTTGCCTACCTTATTGGGCGTAAGTTCGGAAAACATAAACTTGCCCCCCGCACGAGTCCTAAAAAAAGTTGGGAAGGCTTTTTTGCAGGACTTGTGGCATCGGCCTTCTTCTGGTGTCTGATGTGCTTTGTTCCTGGGGTCAATATGGACATCCCAACAGCCATTGTCTTTGGCCTTATCTGCGGATGCATGTGTGTCGTGGGCGATTTGGCGGAGAGCCGTATCAAGCGCAATGTTGGTGTGAAGGATTCGGGCACCATTATGCCCGGACACGGCGGACTCTTTGACCGCTGTGACTCTTTGTTCCTCGGGTCTTGCACTGCCTGTCTTCTTATGGCGTTTGGGCATGTTCTGCCTATCGTGCTCTAAGAGGTGAAGCCCTAACTTGGATTTCTATACCGGACAGCGCAAGATAGTCATTCTAGGATCAACTGGCTCTATTGGACGCCAAACTCTCGATGTGGTGCGCCAGCACCCAGACAAGTTGCGGGTGGTAGGACTTGCCGCACATCACCATGCCTCTGAAGTTCTCGCCCAGGCAGAAGAATTCGGGGTTTCTCATGTGGCCTTTGGCTCTCAAGACCTAGCGCATGAGTCTGTAGCGGATGACTTGCATAGCTGGGTACGGAAAGACCCCAATCGGACCTGTACATTTGGTAAATCAGCTCTTTTAGACCTTGTACATCTTCCTGAAGCAGATCTTGTAGTGAATGCGCTTGTTGGTGCTGCAGGTCTTGAGGCCAGCTACGAAACCTTGCAGGCAGAAAAAGTCTTGGCGCTTGCAAATAAAGAGTCGCTCGTTGTTGGTGGCGACCTCATCATGCCACTTGCTGCTCATACTCCTTACTCATTGTCGCTTATGCCTATTGATTCAGAGCACGGCGCGGTCTTTCAATGCCTTATCGGGGAGCAATACGACGAGGTCAACTGTCTGTGGATTACTGCTTCGGGTGGACCGTTTCGCGGTAAAAAACGGGCAGATCTTATCGATGTAACCCCTGAAGAGGCTCTTGCACATCCAACCTGGAATATGGGTGCGAAAATTTCCATTGATTCGGCAACGCTTATGAATAAAGGGCTCGAGGTTATTGAGGCGCACCATCTCTTCCAGATGCCTTATGATCGCATTCGGGTTGTTGTCCAACCCCAAAGCGCTATTCACTCCATGGTGGAATTCATCGACGGAAGCGTGAAAGCGCACCTAGGCACAACGGATATGCGCATTCCTATTCAGTTTGCCCTGTCATATCCTGAGCGGTGGACCGCTCCGGTCGAGTCGCTTGACTTCCGGAAAATTGGAAGCCTCGATTTTGATGAAGTTGACACAGATACGTTTCGCTGCTTTAGCCTCGCCCGTGAAGCGGGTGAGCGCGGAGGTACGCTTCCATGTGCCATGAACGCTGCAAATGAAGTTGCGGTGGCCGCGTTTTTGCAGAGGCAAGCTTCGTTTCTTGGTATTGCGGACTGCGTTGCCCATGTTATGGACGCTCACCAGGTTGAACCTGTGGAGACTTTGGAACAACTTATAGAAATTGATGCCTGGGCGCGCAAGGAAGCTCATAATTATCTTGGAATACAAAGCTAAGGCGCACCGCTAACGTATTAGGTTGTGCCTTGTTCGCATACGAGGGGCGAAAGGGAAGAGACAGTTTTGGACGTCGTCCTCATGATCATATACGCCACGATTGTTCTTGGCTTTCTGGTTTTTATCCATGAAGGTGGACACTATCTTGCTGCGCGCGCGTTTGGTGTTCGTGTGTCGGAATTTATGATTGGGCTTCCAGGTCCCTCCATCGGATTCCGTCGAGGGGAAACACGGTTTGGGGTTACCTGCGTGCCGCTCGGTGGCTATGCGCGTGTGTGTGGCATGGAGCCAGGCGAGATGGCACCCCATCTCAAGGAAGTTTTTAATTACATTACTTCAGCGGGAACGGCTGCTATTGAAGATGTTGCTTCGGCTTGTGCGATCACCGAAGAAGAAGCAGAAGCAGCGCTTGAAGAGCTGGTGGAGTGGGGAACTATCGTTGCACCCTTGCGCCATGACGAATTTAACACCTATCGCGTGGCTGCCTACCAACCGACAAAACGGACTTGTCGTAAAGCGGAAAAACAGGGAAAACCTCTGCCGCAAGCCCATGAACTGGGAGCGCCGCACGAAGGGATAAACCTCGAAGAATTCTTCGATGCTGAGTATCATCGCCAGTACCGCTCTCTTTCATTCTGGAAGCGGTCGGTTATTCTTCTTGCAGGAATAGCTATGAATCTCGTCTTTGCAATCTTGGCCTTCGTCCTTATTTATTCTGTTATCGGAGTTGATGTTCAAGACAACGCAACGGGTGCTGTTCAACATCTTGTCGTTGATCCCCTACGTTCAATTCAGGCTGGGTTCATCTGCATTGGCATGGTCATTCAAGCGGTGGTGGATCTTTTCAACCCCGCTACAGCGGGAGAGACTATTTCCAATTCTGCCTCCATTGTGGGCATTGCCGTTCTATCCAAGTCGGCGGCTGAGGCAGGATTTGTGAACTTCCTCTTCTTCACAGCTATGATTTCTGTTTCACTGGGTATCTTCAACCTTGTGCCCATTCCTCCCTTAGACGGTGGGCGCTTTCTCGTTGAGATTATTCAAAAACTATCGAAACGACTCGTATCAATACGCGTGATGAACTATATATCCTTTGCAGGTATTGCTCTGTTCATGGGCTTTTTCATCATCATGCTCAACCAAGATATTCAGCGATTTGTTTTCGGGATTTGGTCATAGGCAGGTAGTTTGATGGAAGATATGGCCAAAAGACGCCCGGCGCGAGAGTTAACGCGCCAGGTGATGGTAGGAAACGTTGTGCTTGGCGGGGGAGCACCGGTGGTGGTTCAATCGATGCTCAACGCTCCGGCTGACGACCTAGAAGCAAATCTCAGACAAATTGATGCCTTAGGTGAAGCAGGGTGTGAAATTGTTCGTATAGCCGTGCCATCACATAAGACCCTTGATGTATTCGAGTCTATCTGCGCTGCCTCAGAACTGCCGGTGGTAGCCGATATCCATTTTGATCCTTCACTCGCCATCGAGGCAGCGCGCCGCGGTGCGGCAAAGCTTCGCATCAACCCAGGAAACTTAGGGGGCCTATCGAAGGTCGATGCCGTCCTTGATGCAGCTCTAGCTGCCCAGATACCTATTCGTATTGGGGTAAATGCCGGCTCACTCGATGAAAACCTCAGAAAGAGGGATGACCTCAGTCTTCCTGAAAAGCTTGCAAAGAGCGCTTCAGACTATGTTGCCTACTGTAAAGACTACGGCTTTGACGATTTGGTGGTAAGCGCGAAGGCTCACGATGTAAAGACAACCGTGGCAGTGTATCGTCTCCTTTCGCAGGAAATTCCAGAAGTACCGCTTCATATTGGCGTTACTGAAGCGGGCACGGTTTTTCAAGGTGTGGTAAAGTCTGCAAGCGGTCTGGGCATTTTGCTTGAAGAGGGTATTGGCGACACGTTGCGCATCTCGCTTACCGATGACCCGGTCACCGAGGTACGCGCTTGCTGGACTTTGCTTTCAGCTCTCGACATGAGACGCCGGTCACCTGAACTCATCTCTTGCCCGACTTGCGGAAGATGCCAGGTTGATTTAATTAGCTTGGCAAAACAGGTTGAAGAACGCTTGGCGACCGTGGATAAACCGCTCAAGGTTGCCGTGATGGGCTGTGTAGTCAACGGCCCAGGTGAAGCGCGTGATGCTGATATTGGCATTGCGTGCGGCAAGTCTTCAGGGCTCATCTTCGCTCATGGTGAAGTAGTTCGAAAATCAAGCGAAGAGAACCTGGTGGATGACCTATTTGAGGAGATAAAGAAACTATGACAAGTGCCCTACGCATGACTAACCTCTATGCCCCCACGCTCAAAGAAGACCCTAATGATGCAGAGGTGACAAGTCACCGCCTTCTTCTGCGGAGCGGAATGATTCGTAAGTCCTCAACGGGCATGTATTCTTTTTTGCCGCTTGGCTTTAGGGTTTTGCAGAAAGTTACCAAAATCGTCCGCGAGGAAATGGATGCCATTGGTGCGCAGGAAATTGTCATGCCCATTCTGCAGTCAGCAGATATCTGGGAAGAAAGCGGCAGATGGAACAAGTATGGCCCTGAGCTCATGCGCCTTGTAGACCGTCATGAACACGAGTACTGTCTTGGCCCGACACATGAAGAGTTAGTAGTTGATCTCGTTCGGAATGAGCTGCGCTCCTATAAGCAACTGCCAACAACGCTCTATCAGATACAGAGTAAGTTTCGTGACGAGATTCGTCCGCGCTTTGGTTTGCTGCGGTCGCGCGAATTCATTATGAAAGACGCCTACAGCTTCAATCCGGATTTCGAATCTTTGCAGGAGACCTATGACGAGATGGGTCGCGCCTATACCACCATCTTTAACCGACTGGATTTGGACAACCGTCCCGTCGAAGCTGATTCTGGTCAAATTGGCGGAAACTATTCCACCGAATATATGGCTCTTGCCGAAGAGGGCGAGGCTGAGCTTGTTCACTGCTCCTGTGGTTTTGCTGCAGATGTCGAAGCTGCTGCCTGCATTCCTCATCCGACGCTCTATGACGTGGCCATGGAAAAAATTGAAACGCCGGGTGTTCATACCATCGAAGATTTAAGCAAGTTCTTAGATATTCCTGAGTCATCAACGGTTAAGGCTTTTTCTGGCAAAGTAGACGACGAAGGCATTGTGGTTCTCTTTGTTCCGGGAGACCATGAAGTAAACGAAATCAAGGCTGCCCATACCCTCGGAAGCTTTACTCCCCTTACGGATGAAGAAATGGAAGCAGCTGGCCTGCACAAAGGATCGATGGGCCCTGTTCATCTGCCTCGCGGCGTCCGGGTTGTTGCCGATGAGAGCCTGCAGGCAATTCCTAAATGGGTTGTAGGTGCAAACGAAGATGGGTATCACTTTGTTGGTGCCGAAGTGGGCGTTGATTTTGAAGTTGATATCTGGGCTGACCTCTGTGTTGCAAAACCGGGGGATGACTGTCCGGTATGTGGCAAACCGCTCGTGGGTGCGTATGGTATTGAAGTTGGTCAGATTTTCCAGCTTGGAACGAAGTACTCCGAGTCTATGGGTGCAACCTTTATGGACGAGGATGGCAGTGAAAAACCCTATGTCATGGGATGCTATGGCATCGGTGTGACACGGTCTATGTCAGCCATTATTGAACAGCACAACGATGAAAATGGTATATCCTGGCCACTCTGTGCTTGCCCCGCTCATATCTGCGTCATTCCTTTAAGTGTTGGTGATGACCTTGTTGAACCTGCAGCAGAAAAACTTGCGGAGGAACTAGCAGACTTGGGTCTTGAGGTGGTCATTGACGACAGGAAAGAGCGTCCTGGTGTTAAGTTTGCTGACAATGATCTTATTGGCTGGCCGCTTCAGATTATCGTTGGTAAGCGCGGGCTTGCAAACGGTAACGTTGAGGTTAAACTTCGTCGCACTGGTGAGCGTGCCGATGTACCTATAAACGAGGTTGTCGACCGCATCAAACAGGGTGATCGCCGTGCATTTGAAGGCGGAAGCGGCATTGAGTTTTTTGATGCGCTCTTCGGTCGTGCATAATTTCGTGCAGATACGTAGTTTCGTTTGAATGAGGCCTTCGCCTGCGTGCGAAACTACCGCTGCGAAGGGGGCTTCACAGAGGAGAGAAGATGCAAAGAGTCTACGGCATACTTTTTGACAACGACGGGACGCTGCTTGATACACATGACCTCCTGGTCAGTTCTATGCGCTATGCAACTCAAAAAGTTTTGGGAAAAGATCTTCCTGAAGAGAAGCTTATGGCCAAAGTAGGTCAGCCTCTTGCCGCTCAGATGTGGGATTTTACTGATGATGAGGCAGTACACGAGGAGCTACTGGCAGTTTATCGCGAATATAACCATGCACACCATGACCAAGAAGTAAGCCTTTTCCCGGGAGTAAAAGAAACCCTTGCCATGCTTAAGGATGAGGGTTTTCCCATGGGTGTTGTTACTTCAAAACGTCATGAACTTGCCATTCATGGCCTGAGCCTTTTCGGTATTGAGCAGTATTTCGATTTCCTGGTTGGCGCCGATGATTGGGAAACTGCCAAACCCCATCCTGGTCCTGTGAAACATGCCTGCGACATGATGGACTTAAGTCCTCGTCAGGTCATGTATGTCGGTGACAGTCCCTTTGATGCCCAAGCCGCAAACGGTGCCGGGTGTATTTCGGTAGCTGCACTGTGGGGCATGTTTGATAAGGAACGGCTCGAGAAAGAAGAGCCTGACTATTTCGCAGCAACCTTCAGCGAGCTTCCACTACTTGTTACTCGGTTGAACTCTTAAGAGATGGGGCGGGAAGATGACTGACTACATCGAAGGCCGTCGCGCAGTAATTTCAGCTCTTCGCAGTGACGTGCCCCTCAAATCAATTCTCATGGCAGACAACTTCCACCGCGACGGCATGGTTGCCGATATTCTGCGCAAGGCGAAGCAGCGCAGTATTCCGGTAAAGACCGTATCGAAGAAAAAGCTTGACGAGCTTTCTGTTCGCGGCTCTCACCAAGGTTTTATCGCCGAAGCAGCCCCTTTTAACTACGAAGGTATCGGAGACCTTCTGGGACGTGCTGAAGAGGATGCAGAGAAAAATGAGGGTGCTGCACTTATCGTGGTTCTAGACCATATCACCGACGCCGGGAATCTTGGCGCGGTTATTCGAAGCGCCGAGGCGGTCGGAGCAAGCGGACTTATCATTCCCAATAAGCGAAGCGCCCATGTCGATTCCTCGACGTATAAAAGTTCGGCAGGAGCCGTAAACTACCTACCCATTGCCCAGACTTCAAATATTGTGCAAACGCTCGTTCGTCTCCAAGAGGCTGGTTTTTGGGTTGCTGCTGCAAGTGAACAGGCGCAAGACTATATCTGGGACATTAACTTGAAGGGCAAAATCGTTCTTGTCATGGGGAATGAACATGAGGGAATTTCGCGGTTAGCCCTTGAGCACTGTGATTTTTTGGCGCGCCTTCCACAGATGGGCCAGGTCTCTTCTCTTAACGTGGCGCAAGCGGCAACTGCTTGCATGTATGAGTGGCTCCGCCAGAACCGCCCAGCTTCTACGCGAGGCTAGTATCATGGCACATCATCGAAATAAGCTGCTCATTGTCGATGGCTATAACGCGCTCAGGTCGGGCAGCCGCTACCGGCGCATTACTGACCCCGACTACACGGATGACACTTTTAACCAGGCACGGGACCGGCTCATAAATGATGTCATTAACTATTCCGGAAATGACTGGCATGCGGTCATTGTCTTTGATGGTGGTGGCAATGAATATTCGGAAGGAAAGCCGACCGCAGTTGGTGGAGTAGAAATTGTCTTCTCTCCGGCAGGGCAGTCTGCGGACAAGGTTATTGAAAAATATGCACACGAAGCACGCGAGCACCATGTTGAAACCATCGTGGTAACAAGTGATGCAAGTATCCAAGACACGGTTTTTGGTGATGGCGTAGACCGCATGAGCGCGGAAGGTTTCAGCAGGGAAGTGGCGCGCTATTATGAAGAAGCCCGTCTTGACGAAACCCCGAAAATTGCTGAGAAAAATACGGTAGCCGGGCGCCTTGACGAAAAAACACTTGCGCGCCTGAAAAAGCTCCGCGATGACCTGTCTTCATAGGACGCGCTTGTTCTTATACGTGTGGAACTAAAAACTAGCGGCCGTCTTGATACACCGCCGCGACCGCTATTCTAAGCGCCCAAGTATTTTTGCTAGAGCCGACCTAGCTCGATATCTGAGCCTAGTCCTGCGTCTTTCCTGCAAGCACCTCGTCGTAGTCGGCTTTGTTTTTCTTTAGGAGCTCTGGAATGTGGAGGCTGTACGGGCACCTCGTCTCGCACTGCCTGCATTCGATACAGTTATCAATGCGGTCCATCTCTTTCTGCCATTTTTCAGAAAGCCAAGATGCGGCAGGTGCGCGTCTGAGCATGAGGGACATTCGGGCACACTGGTCAATCTTGATATCAACCGGGCAAGGAGCACAGTATCCGCAACCACGGCAAAAGTCTCCCGTAAGCTCTGTCCGCTCCTTTTCGATGAACTGGGAAATTTCTGGTGTCATACTGGGGGTATCGTCCATATAAGACAGCCATTCTTCCAGCTCTTCTTCGGACTGTATACCCCAGATAGGAAGAACACTTGGGTGCTCGTTCATAAAGGCCATTGCGGCACGACTGTTCGTGATGAGTCCGCCAGCAAGTCCCTTCATGGCAATAAAGCCCATTCCTGCTTCTTCTGTTTCCTTTACAAGTTCAAGCTCGCGTGGTCCAGAAAGATACGAGAAAGGGAATTGCAGCGTCTCATAGTAACCGCTTCGGACAATGTCAAAAGCAACTTCGATGCGATGCGCTGTAATGCCGATATGGCGAATCTTACCTTCATTCTTTGCTTGGACAAGGCAGTCATAAATTTCATCTCCTGGTCCATAGCAGGTGGTAGCCATATGCAATTGATAGAGGTCAAGGTAGTTTGTTTCTAAGTTTGAAAGTGTTGTTTCGAGGTCTTTCCAAAAACCTTCTGCGGTCGTAGACTGCGTCTTTGAAGCGATAAAAATCTTCTCGCGCATACCCTCAAACGCCGCTCCAAGTTTTTCTTCACTATCTGAATAGGCACGCGCTGTATCAAAAAACCGCATGCCACCCTCATATGCGTGCCGCAGTAAGTTCACTGCTTGATTACGTGAAATACGTTGAATAGGTAGAGCCCCGAAGGCGTTTTGGCACGTCGTGATTCCTGTTTTTCCGAGGGTAATTTCTCGCATCTTCTCTCCTCATAAGATAAAAAATTCGAAATGACTATATCAAAGTTCATTCACTCCGTGCATAATATAGGTGGGGGGTTCTGAAAATCACGACGATTCATTGACTGAGGTGCTTATATATAGCACACCGGAATATTTGTATTTTCTGAGCTAGTGTCTTAATTCTTTATGGTTATAATGCACTACGGCCGCAATATCAATCATCGTGATGCAACGAACTAAAGACGTGACGTATTTATGTGAGTTTAGACAGAGAAAGCATGCCCGAGTCTGACGAAAAGTTATTCGCTTCGTACATGAGGGGTGATGAAAGAGGTCTGCGCACCTTAATGGAGCGCTATGGTGACTCTCTCACCTTATATATCAACGGCTACATTCATGATTTTCAAGATTCTGAAGACCTGATGATTGAAGCTTTTTCATGCGTGCTTGCTAAACGTCCCCTCCTCAAAGAAGGCGGGTTCAGACCGTATCTTTATAAAACCGCTCGTAATCTCGCACTTCGCTTTACCTCTAAACAAAGGCGGGGCGACTTTAGTTTCGATAATTTGGAAACGGAACCTGAGGCAGACGAGTTGGTAGATGCCGTCGTCCACAACAAGGAACGCGACTATCTCTTAAAGTCCTGTCTTGACAGTATTCTGCCTGACTACCGCGAGGCAATCTTTCTTGTCTTTTTCGAAGACATGTCATATGCGCAGGCAGCAAAGGTTATGGGTAAGTCACCAAAGCAGGTAGATAATCTCATCCAGCGTGGGAAAAAAGCCCTGCGACCCTTACTTGAGAAAGAAGGAATTACTGATGCTTTCTCTTGATGAACGGGTAGCAGAAGTCGAGCGGAGGACGCGGCGTAGGGAAGCACGTATACGTGCAGTGAGAAGGCGCGCAATTCGAATCTCAAGCGCTGCAGCTTGTCTTGTTATCTGCGTGGGTCTTGGCCTTGTTGCCTCTCAGACTGGGTCGCAGGCAACAGGTATAGGTATGTCTTCCATTGGCATGGCTGGATCAATTATTCAGGATTCTCCCATCGTGGGCTATGTAGCTGTGATTGTTTTGGCCGCTATCCTTGGCGTAATCATTACCATCATTGCCTTTAGGGCTTTGTGGCAGTCACAAGAAGATGATGACGATGATGACGATTGAGGCAGTGAACTGCGTCATACAGCTTCTCATTGCGACGCTCTGCTATGCGGTTTGCTTCGTTGTTGCAAGCCGCAAGGACAGCTATCCCTGGCTTTTGTTAGGAAGCGCGTTTGTAACCTACTGCTTGGGGTTGGTGTATGAAATCGTCTACTTTATGATTCGTGGTGAAATGCCCCAAATTATTTATATTTCTAACGTAAGCGTTGTTGGGGCAGATATTTTTTGCATTCTTCTGCTCTCGTATATTGTGCGCGAATACAGCCATATCCGCTCCCCATGGTTTATCTGGACCATTCCAGTATTGGCGGCACTCAGCTATGTCATATACCTCGCTGTTGCAACAGAACCGACCGTGCGCTTCCTGATTCCCTGCGTTATGACAGGATTTGTTGGCTACTACTTATCGCGCGGGCTTTTCATTGTGCACAGATCAACGAACCCTCGCACGAAAAGCTTACGCCCCATATTCATGGTCGCGCTTCTTTATACGGTGGTGCGTGTCCTTCTCTGGCTATCCATGGGCTTTACGACTGTTTCAAGCTTTAATAGCCCCTATATGATTATGAGCTATATCGTAGATTTCGTTTTTATCTGCGCACCTTGGGCACTTTGGAAGGCTGATTTGAAATGACACCGCTTGAGAGTACCTATATCTGCGTGATTATTCCCATTGTGGTAACCGCCTTCTGCGTTGACCAGAAGTACCGCTCATCTGTCCTGTTTATCATTTCTGGTATCACCATGTGTTTGCTGTCTGCGTATTTAAACAGCTTTTTTGCCTACTTGACCGGTGCGGACCTTAATGCGACCAGTATTGAAATCAGCCCAATCGTTGAGGAATGCATGAAACTCATGCCTTTTATCTTCTATGGTCTTATTTTTGACCCCGATGAAATTACCTCACGCAATATCATCATCCTTGTTGCCGCAAGCTTTGCTCTTTTTGAAAACATCTGCTTTTTAATTCAAGCGGGTAACCCTGATCTAGGTCTTTTAATTCTGCGCGGCGTCGGTACCTGTTCTATGCATATTGTCTGCGGCATTATTGTGGGCTATGGCATGGTCTATGTTCCGCGCCATTCAGCACTCAAGTGGATTGGGGTTCAGGCGTTGCTCTGCGCGGCAATTTGTTTCCACGCTATTTTCAACTTGCTGATGAGTGGTGAAGGCCTGTATGCGACGGTTGGTTATATTCTTCCCATTTTCTTTATCGCCTTTGGCCTTATTGCCGGAAGAATTTATCGGAAAACATCCATTCGTGGTTCGCGCTATCTTGAGTCACGAAATGCAGGCAAATCCATGCCGCGCACGCATTCTTCAAAGTCTGAGTAATTTTTCGAAAAAATTTCTACAAAATAGTGAGGATTTCACCGTAGGTCCGTATCTATGTAAGTGAAAGCTTTTTTGGAGCTTTACGCACCGATGAGATAAGGACTTGCCCGTCATGAGAACTACGGAAGATCGCATAGAGCGCGTCGAAAGACGCACAAAGCGGCTTCGCCGTAAGCGCGAGATGCGCATGACAGCAGCTTTGTCTGTTGCTGGTGCCCTTTGTGCTTTCGGACTTGTCGGAACCATTGGTCTTCTCGGTTCTGGTGCTGAG
>JBMNSK010000003.1:0-64149 GCA_050945155.1 Eggerthellaceae bacterium
CGATCCGAAAAGTGGTAACCAAAAACATCACGGCCCATTTGACTGGTGTACCTCACTTGAAGAACTTGACATTTCTGGTTGGGATATGTCGGCAGCTACGGCAAACACCAACCTGCTTGCAGGCTGCTCCTCACTTAAAAAGTTAGTTTCAGGGTCCAAGTGTGTGTTAATCAATAGCGATCTTCCGGGAGTAGCAAATGCGCCTGGTCGGTATAAACTTACCTTGGTGAGTGATGATTCTGATTTACAAGTGGGACAAATTGTAAGTCCAAGTACGCTTTGCTCGTTCTATTCTGAACTAGCTTCTGGCGAAGATAATGGGCATGGAACCGCCACCTGGGAATGGGTTCGTGGAACGACAATTCACTTTAACCCGAATGCAAGCGGAACCCTTGGCTCTATGCCAGATATTTTCTTAGAGCGTGGAGAAGCTTATACGCTTCCAACCCAAGATCCAGATGCCACTGTTGATAACTATGACCATAACGTATTTTTCCGTGATGGATATTGGCTGCGTTGGTGGAACACCAAAGCAAGTGCTCCTGGTCAAAACCGCGACACTGAATATGAGGCCGGCTCAGAATTTTACGCTCCCGACCTAACAAGTGAGATAACACTTTATGCGGTCTGGGTACGTCGAGTAAAAGCAATTGCTATTTTTGAACCCGGCTCAGAAGATAATGTATCGGGCACAACTGACTCAATCCTTGATAAGTGGGCAGGCGACGACATTGTCGTTTCAGACAATGGGTATACTCGCGTAGGTTATGACTTTATCGGTTGGCTTTTACAGGTTGACAACAAATACCACTATCCGCAAGAAAGTTATCAATTAACTGACACTCAAAAATATGAAGGGGTTTGGACCAACCCCGAAACCGGTGAATCTTTCCAGGTTGTTTATCACCGCTTCGTTGCGCAATGGAAACAAAAGAGCGGCTTTAGCCTTGACTATGATCTTAAGGGCGGCTCAATTGCCTATAACGGCTCTACCGTTAAAACCCTTCCTTCAAAAACCAATATTTCTTGGGAATCAACTAATCTTTTGCCATCAGGAACACCAACTCGAAAAGGCTATACCTTCGATGGTTGGTACTACACGCTTAATGACCAAAATTACAAAGCATCCAACAATACCCGTTATCGTGATATTGCTGAATTAAACGACAATATCAACGCAGGACTTATCCTTTGGGCATTATGGAGTGAAGCTCCAGTAGGTCTTACTTTTGAAAGCGCCAACTCTTCTCAAGGCCTTGTTTATAACCCAGCAACTGATGCTGATGTAACGAACTTCTTTGAGCAGGTGGATTCCTTAAGCGGTATATCTCAAGGCTCTACCGCTCACGCAAAGACAGGCTATCATTTTGCTTATTGGTTAGAGTCCCGCACCAATACCCGTATATATACCGCAATACTAACCGGAGCACAGGTTAAAGGCGTTGCATATATTAATGGCATCTATGTCTCTACAACCTTTACGGCCTTCTTTGAACCAAACACCTATACCGTTCATTACGATTTAAACGGCGCAACGGGAAGCTTAGATGATCAAAGCTTTACCTATAACAAGGCAGACTATTTAGCTAAAGCAACCGGTACGATTAGTAGAAAAGGCTATGCTTTTGTAAATTGGAATACGGTCAAAAACCCCACGAGCGATAATCCCGGAACCAGCTATAAAGATGCTGCTTGGGTCTCAAACTTAAGCTCAGTAGATGGCGCCACAGTTATTTTGTATGCTCAGTGGAGAGAACTCACCGGAACTATGACGTTTTATGCCGAGAAAGGCGGAGTATTAACTAAGCCTAACGGACAAACGACATCTCAGTGGACACAGACTTATGGTTTTGCAACGGGTACTATTGAGCATGCTACCCCAACCCCAAACAAGGGCTATCATTTTGTAGGCTGGTATGACGGCTCAAGTACCGCTTTAATCTCAAACGATATTAACTGGGATCCTGTTCGTGGAGACGACGGACTTTGGCCTTCTGTTGCTCGCTATATAGCTCGCTTTGCTCCTAATACCTATACCATCCACTATGACGTGGCTGGCGGTAGCGGAAGTATTGCTGATCAGGCTATGACCTATGATGAACGTGGGCGTTTAGCTGCCGTACATGATGATCCAGAAACAGAGGAAGTAACGGGTATATCACGTACTGGCTATACCTTTAAGCGCTGGGTACAAACTCTTGCTGATAACACCAAAGCCTACTTCGATGATATGGCTTGGGTTTTAAATCTTACTGATGTAGACAACAGCGTAGTTACTCTGGTTGCTGAGTGGGAGCCTATCACCTATACCGTTGTCTTTAACGCTGGTATTGATGGCGCAACCGGTTCGGTTCTTGCTCCTGCAGTAAACAATCGTCAGACCTATCACTACGGCGAGCTTGCTGCTCTAGCGAAAAACGACTTTGCAAGAAATGGCTATATATTCCGCGGTTGGGCAACAAGTCTTAATGGTTCTAAGGTTTATGATGACTGTCAGGACGTTATTAACCTTACAACAGTTCAGGGTGGCGAGATTCTTCTCTTTGGTGTCTGGGAGAAAAATCACTATACCGTTACATTCGAAAATCCTGAAGTTGACGAAAGCGACGCAACAAAGCCACGTGGAGAAATAAGCTCTGCTGATCCACAAAACATCATTTATTTAGGGCATGCTACCAATCCTCAGACCAACGCTTCAAGCAATAAGTATAAGTTTGGATACTGGTCTTATACGATTACCCTTGATGACGGGTCGACCCTAGAGGGTACCACCACCGAACCTTCTGCTATTGATATCGAAGGCACTACCGTCTTTGTTGCACACTGGGTAGCTCGTTCATTTAGCGTTTCTTATGAGCCAGGCGAGCACGGTAACTTTGCTTCAGGATCTTCCGGTTATACCTATTTCTCAAATCTTACTTGGTCAAGCAAGGTTCCTGCCTACGACGGTGGTCTTGATACCGCAGCAACTAATAACAAAAACCTTGGAAACCCCAAGGCAAAAACCGGCTGGCGTTTCTTGTACTGGCAGTGGAAAGATATTAATGGCAATATCTTGCGCTCAGACCAAACAGCACTGCCGCAGTATATCTCTGACTACTTCAGCGGAACCGAAGTTTTAACTGAAGGCGAGATTGTCTTTACCGCTGTTTTTGACTCACGCACCCAGGCTTTAGCATTTGATCTTAACGGTGGTTTTGAACTTATTAAAGATTCTTGTGCAAGCAGGGCCTATCCGACTGGGGATCCAGTGGTGCTGCCTGACGAGACAATGGTAAGAAACTATGGCTACACGCTTGTTGGCTGGAGTCTTAAACCAAGCGGTCCTGCAATCTATAAGCCTGGCCAAACTATTGCGATGTTTGGTGTGAACACGACCCTGTATGCAATCTGGCAGGCTCGTACCTATGCAGTCTATTTTGATACTACCGGCGGCAGCTTTGATAATGGTCACGGTCCTCTTAATTCTGATAACAAGCGCACGGGCGTTCACTGGGTAGACAAGCAACTCTTAAAAGACATTCCTGACCCTGTTAAACCAGGCTTTACCTTTATGGGCTGGTATGAGGTACTGGGTGGCGGCTACGATGTTGCCAAAGTCTCAAACGCTATGGCGTTTGAAGGTATTGCTCCTTTAGGATCTGATGGCATTCGTATCGATGCTGAAGGAACCGTTGCAACCTTATACGCTAAGTGGAAAGAGCTTATTTCTACTATTAAATATATTGCAGTAATAAGTGACCCAACAAGCCCAACGGGCTTTAGAGAAAAGCCCGATGCCGGTAAGCTTTCTCAAACCAAAGAGTCGATTCTGCGCACCAGCGGCACTCCTGCTGGTTCGGTTGCAAGCCCTAACAAAGGCTTTGACTTTATCAAATGGGTTGACGCTAACGGAAACGAAGTACACTTCGAGCGTTTGTATCGCATTGAAGACGACGGTGCTGGAAACCAAACCATTGTTTGGCTTGATGAGTGGGAGCTTGTCCCAACCAAAGAAGCTTATGATGCGTATGCAGGTAAGTTTAATATGTGGGCTAACCCCACCATTTTCTATGCTGTCTTTTATGCACACACCTATACCATCAACTTTGATCCAAACGGCGGTACAGGCTCAATCGACCCGATGCATGCGCAGTGTGGTGAGACCTATAATCTGCCCTACAATATTGACCCCGTTACAGCGCGCTCAAAAATTGAGCGCGAAGGTTATAACTTCTTAGGCTGGAATACCTCTCCTGATGGATTAGGTACCGACTATGAAGATGGTCAGGCAGTAACTAATCTTGTTACTGATGATGGGGGCGCAATCACCTTATATGCCATGTGGCAGCCTGGCACCTTTACCCTTACCTTTGATTCAAATGGCGCCAACATGGAAGCTATCCGCCGTTACTATGACGCAGGCGATAAGCTCTATCTTTTAAAGAACACGGTCTTTAAGCGCACTGGTTATACCTTTGGGGGCTGGTGTACTGAGGCTAGCGGCAAGGGGGCACCGGTATATAAACCATCAGCGCTTTATACCATGCCTGGTCACAACACCACCATGTATGCTGTTTGGATTCCGATTAACTACACCATCGCCTTTGAGCCGGGAGCACCAAATGTAAAAGGCTCTATGGATAAGATATCTACGGTATATGACAAAGAGACAGTACTTCCTGAGGCAAACTACAAGCGCACTGGCTATGACTTTGCTGGTTGGGCACTGTCAGTGGGTGGCACCGTTAAATATCTTGACGGCGATACGGTATCTAAACTTACAAGCATAAACAACGCAACCGTTACCCTGTTTGCCATCTGGGCTCCACGCTCTAACCTTGTTAGCTTTGTTACGTCAAACCCAGATAGAGGTACCGTCATTGCTGCAAATCAGCATGTCTTAACCGGCAGCTCCCCTGATATGACTGCAGTTTCTGCAACACCAAAAGATGGATATGGACTTTTGTGTTGGATGTATAGGACAACACTTGAAGATGATGAAGGCACCGTGCTTTCAAGTGCCGTCTTCGATCCGTCTACCTTTGAGATTTTAGGTCCAACCGTCTTTACCGCTATTTGGGGCAAACTGCCGGCAGTGATTTATCTTCCTGGTGTCCATGGAGACTTCGAGCTTGCAGAGCTTGGAAAGACGCTTTTTGAAGAACTTACCCCAGGACAGACTCCTCCTGCCTTTGCCGGAAAGACCGATGATAAGGGTCGTCCTCTTGGAACCTCACCGTGGGTCTTTGTTGGCTGGCGCTCCGTTGCCGACGGCAAACTTTATAGTCCCGATAAGCTTCCGGTAGTAAGCGATGGTGCAGATATCTATGTTGCCGAATGGACAGCTAAAGGAAACATCACTGAAGACCTTAATTTTGTTATTGGCGATGAAGCACACTGGACTGATGACAACACAAGCGAAGCGCGCACGACAGAATATGATGCCGATACAAAGATTAAACTTCCGGATGCAAAGGCTATAAGCCGTCCCGGTTGGCAGCTACTTGGATGGGGTACAAGTGCTGATGGGTCAGCTTATTGGGCCCCAGGTGCTGACTATATCGTGCCTGCTTCAAATACGACTTTATATGCTATCTGGTCTCAATATATCTACACCATAGTTTATGACACCGAGGGTGGAACCTATTTTGAGAATAAAGATGGTGTTACTTGGAGAGAAACCAATATTCTTCCAAACGCACCACCTACTCGTCCCGGCTTTTACTTTGGTGGTTGGTTCTCTGGTGAAAACGGAACCGGCACCAAACTGACAGACGAGTCTGCCTTATGTGATTTTGCAGGCTCGGATGCTCCTCGAGAAATCACCATTTATGCCTTATTGGTACCTGAACGAGCCGACTTGCACTATGTAGTTTCTCCCGATGGCTCAGGTACTTTAACAGTAGAAGTAGAGATAGTTAACGCAGGAGACGGTAAACCGGCTGGTACCACTGCTAAAGCTAACCCCGGATGGCATTTTAAGGGTTGGTATGACAAAGCAGAAGGTGGACGTCTTTTATCTCGCAATCTAAGCTTTATTCCTTCTAAATCTGCTGCGGGTGTGTGGTTTGCTGGAACTACCTGGTATGCCATCTTTGAAGCCAATACCTACACCGTACACTTTGATCCAAACGGTGGCACTGGAGCTCCGGACAACCAGACCCTTACCTATGCAAAGTCAGAGCCGCTGACTAGAGCGACAAACATTTCTAAGAGCGGCTGCAAATTCCTTGGTTGGAACAGCGATAAAGACAAAGCTGATGCAGGAGAAGTTGTTTATGCCGATGGTGCAGCTGTAACCTCACTTGCTCCTGAAGGAACCATTACCCTTTATGCGGTCTGGCAAGTAGTCGGCTACACCTTAGCCTACGATCCAAACGGTGGTAAAGGCGAAATTGATAAGTCGCTTACCAATACCTATCACATGGTTGGATCTGATGTTGTGCTTGCAAGTGAGACCGATGCCGCTGTCTTTACGCGCAAGGGATATCACCAAACCGGCTGGGATACCAAGCCCGGAATTGTGGATGGAGATCCTGAATACGCATTTGGTGCCACGGCAACCATGCCAAACTCAATCTTTGTACTCTATGCCCACTGGGTACCCAATACCTATGTTTTGCACTTCGATAAGGCAGGTGCTCAAGGCGGAACACATCCTGATGAAGGAAAGGTTCTTAAATACAACGAGGCATACACCTTGCCAGGTATTGTCGATAGCGAAAACAACAGCATCTATACCTATGTGGGCCATCGCTTCCGTGGTTGGCATATTGACGGAGAAGACTCAGATGATATTTCTTCATCAGGCTACTATGAGCCTGGCACCGTTGTTTCTGGTTTGCTTTCGGTTTGGGGTGGAACTATTACCCTTCGAGCTGACTGGGAAGAAATTCGTGTTGGTATTGTCTGGAAGTCAGATGACGAAACCAAAGGAACGGTAGCAGGACGCCTGAATGCCATTATGTGGGGAGATACTATCCCGAATGCTTCTTCTAATCCGGTTATCATTTCTCCGGTTGCCCATATGCGCCTTTCTGGCTGGACCTACGTCATGATTGAGGACAGCGGGGAAGTTGAAGGGCATCTTGATCCAAACGGAATTTATGGCTTTAAGGTCTTAGGTCCTGTTACGTTTATTGCCCACTGGACCGATGCTTTTGTCATTGAGTACGTCATGGGTATTTCTGGTCATGGAAACTTTACTGAAGGCGTTGAGGGCAGGACTAAGTTTAGCCATGCTGTTGCCAATAGCGGCGTTCCTGCCTATAACGGCGAAACTTATGACACAGGTCTTCCACGCGCACAAGATGGGTGGAGGTTTGCAGGCTGGTACTGCGAGGCAACCGGTCAGTACTACTATGCGGCAAATATTTCTAGCATGGTAGAGGCAACAAGCGATCTTGTCTTTACTGCTCTTTGGGAAAAGGCTGACTACTATGTTCGCTTTGATGTAAACAAGCCTGCTGACTCTCTTAAGAGCTGGGGTACTATGGTTGATCAAGGTATGACCTTTGGAAAGACCATGGCCTTAGAACAAAATAACTATGCATGCACCGGTTATACCTTTGTGGGCTGGAACACCCAAGCCAATGGCAGCGGTACAAGCTATCTTGACATGCAAGACTTCTTACTTGATAGCGGCTCAACCGGACAGATAGTTATGCTGTATGCACAGTGGCTGCGCCGCGCCTATGTGGTACAGATTGGCAACCAAGATACCGAACACGGTAGCGTTACCGGAAGTGACAAATACCTCGTACAGCAGGTTGGTTATCGTGGCAACCCCAATGAAGGCGATATCAAAACCACTCCTGGTCTTACGCCAGAAACTTACGTCAACAAGTGGCGTCTTTGGGGCTGGCGCTGGAGCTTTACCCTTGATGATGGTTCTGTTTATGAGGGCACTACTGCTGGTGCGCTACACAATGTAGAAGTCTTTGGTGCCGGACGTATTTTAGCTATCTGGGAACACCTCTACGACATTAAATACACCAAGGGCGCTCATGGCACCTTTACCGAAAACGTCGAGGGCAAAACCACCTTTACAAACAAAAGCGTTGGTACAAGCATTCCTGCCTATGCAGGAGAGACCAACTTATCTGGCAAACCGACTGGTGAGGACGGTTGGGTCTTTTTTGGCTGGCTTACCAATGACGGCAGAACATTTTCTACGTGGCCTTCTTATATCTCGCCAACCACCATTACTATGCCAGAAGGCGGTCTTATCCTTACCGCTCAGTGGGTAAAAGACAATTCGCAGTTTATCTTTGATCCAAACGGTGGCAAAGAGGTAGGACACCAGCTTCAAACCATTACTGCTGCAACCTATTCGCAAGTAGCTCTTCCGACAACAGGCGATGTTGAGCGCGGTGGATATAAGCTTTTAGGTTGGGCAATTACTCCGGATGGTAGCGTCTATACCGATGCTGCGGGCAATGTTTATAATGCCGGCGCTACTGTACTTATGCTTCCGGGCGAAACAACCCTTTATGCGGTCTGGGAAGAAATTTGGATCTATGTTGGCTTTGACTGGAAAAACCGCGAGATTGCCAATGAAGGCTCAATCTATAGTCCCGATGGTATCGGTAGCGGTCCAAGATTTGACGGAACCTACTATATGTCTGTCGGTCAAGCAAGCGGACGTTGTGTGAGTTGGCATAGACACGGACTCGATATAACCTCCAGCTCAAAAGATACTCCCTATGCTATTGGTGCATCCCCCATGCCAGGCTATCATCTGCTTCACTGGGTAGACGAACAAGGCACCATCTATTCGACTGACTATATTTTCCAGATCTTTAGAGAGGCAGATGGACTGTATCACAGCCACACCTACTATGCTCAGTTCACCGAAAACGATGATGTTATTTATACCTTTACGCCAAACGATCCGGTTGCAGGCTGGGTTAATCGTGCAAGCGATCCAGTAGCACCTGCTACCGGAACCGCCCTTGGCTCTACTGCCCATGCACGTCGTGGATACAAGTTTGTCCACTGGATTGACGAGAACGGATCGGTTGTAAGCACAAGCGCAACCTTTGTTCCGTCGCGTGAGGCAGCTGCAGGAAATATTTATGTTGGACACAGCTATACCGCAGTTTTTGCTGAGGCAGATGTGAGCTTTAGTGTTGAATATTGGTTCCAGAACTCTGACGGTAAGTATTTACGTGACGATAACGTAACTATTAGTGACCTTAAGGCACCAACTGGTGCACGCGTCACTATTACAGAAGACGGCGTATTAACCATTGTGGCTAAAGACGGAACAACCTCAACGCTTGGAAATACCTATGTTATTACGCGTACAGGTTGGACTTTTGACCCAGAGATTTCTTTACTGTCAGGTGTGGTACTTGCAAACGGACAGCTAGTTTTGCGCCTTAACTATGATTTAAACAGGCATACCGTAACTTATGAATATACCGGTGATGTTCCTGCTGGCGCACCTGCACTTCCTAAGGCATCTACCCACTATTACAACACCGCTGTTGAACTAGCAGATACTTTAAGCATGAAAGGCTATGAATTTATCGGCTGGCGTGTTCCCGATGGAGTTCGTATTACCGTTAATGCTTCTGGTAAACGCATATTTAGGATGCTTGACCAAGACATAGTTATCACGGCAAGCTGGAATGCAAAGACCTACGATATTAGCTTTGTTATTGCTGATGAGGATACCTCTAAAGGTACGCTTGTTGACAACAGGCCTCTTACAAGCGGCACCTTTGGCGAAAAGGTAAGTTATCGCGATGAGAATAACAATCCTTATGTTGTCGTAACGCCGAGCGACTCAAGCGCCTGGATTCTTGCCGGTTGGAAGTGGAGTCAAACCGATGACGACGGTGTTGTAACCTCTGGCATTACGGTAAATCCAGCAGATATAACTGTTGGTGGCACGATTGTCTTTACCGCAGTCTGGGGCAAGGTTTCTTCTGTTGCTTATTTGCCAGGAGATCATGGTGACTTTAGCGCTGATGTAGAAAACAAGACCTACTTTGAAACAGAAGTTGGAAGTGCTCTTCCACAGTATGCAGGTGAAACCGATGATTCTGGCAACCCGCGTGCAAAGACCGGTTATGAGTTTGTGTGCTGGATGTGGACCGACTCTTCTGGTGCTGTTCATTATTCAAACACCGAATCACTTCCTTTAACCGTCCAAGAAATGCTTCGCTTCACCGCTGTATGGCGCGGAATTGAAAACAGCTTTGTTATCGATTTAGCAGGCGGTGCACTTGGTAGTGATCAGACCTCAGTTGATGGAACCTATAGGACCGACGATAAGATTACGCTTCCGGGTTCTTCATACGCAAACCGTCCTGGCTATCACGCCGCAGGCTTTTCTAAGAACCCACCTTCAGGTACGTATCAAAAAGACTACGATTTGGACTCTGTCTTTATTATGCCGGCAGAAGGCGTCACTCTTTATATCTATTGGGAAGAAGATGACCCAGTACGTATAGTGTATGTTGCAGGTGATGGCGGAAATGTTGAGCCGACGGTAGACTGGGTTGCTCCTAAAACGGGTATACCTCAAGGTTCAACCGCTACTCCTAAGAAGGGCTATCACTTCATCCACTGGATTGATGCAAAAGGTAACGAAGTTTCTCTTGATAAAACCTTTATACCAACGCTTGCAGATGGCGCGGTATGGGTAAACGGAACCACCTTTACAGCCGTATTTGCCGAAGATGATCCGGTAACTATTACCTATGAGATAAATATCAAAGGTGCAGGAACCTTAAGCTTAACTAGTGAGTCTATTGCTCCTGCAACCGGACGCCCGAAAGGCTCAACTGCAACCGCAAACAAAGGCTTTAAGTTCTTGGGTTGGTATGACACCAAAGGCAATATCATGACCTTTGTTGATGAAAACGGTGACACCTTGTCTTATAACGAGCAAATGCCAAGCTTTGTTCCACCGTTTATTGACGGAGCTTATGAGATGGCAACCTATATTGCAATGTTTGAAGGTGGTGATACCGACTATGTTGTTGAATACTGGTTACTTGATCTTGATGGCAAACCTGCAAGCGTTGTGCGCGAGCAACATACAGGTAAAGCCGGCGACTCAGTTGCAGCTGAGGTAAAAGATATTCAGGGTTATGTCTATCATGCAGGATATACCTATACAGACGGCACCATCGAGATTGCAACAGGCACCATAGCAGGTGATGGCAGCCTCGTATTAAAGCTTTTCTATGATCCAGGTAACGTAAACATAAACTATGTTCTTGATGCTAGCCGCAAAGAAACCTGGAAGGCAGGCAGCGATACTTTCTCTGGATCAAAGAGGGTTACCAGTGAAACAACCATGCCAGGTGCTACAGATGTATCTCGCCCAGGCTATACCCTTGTTGGCTGGAATACAAACAAAGATGCTGCAGAAGCAGGAACGGTTGAGTATCCTCTTGATTTAAGCGCAAGTCCCTGGAAACTTTTGATTCCAACGTTTGATTTGACGTTTTATCCGGTTTGGTTGGCAAATACGGATACTCCGTATACTGTTGAGCATTGGCTGGTCGACAGCAAAGGCAACGCTAGTCGAGTTGACAGCGATACCGAAAGCCATACAGGTACGACTGATACAACTGCAAATGCTACGAAAAAGACCTATACCGGTTATAAGTATGTTGACTCTTATACCAATGCAGCCAACGAGACTGTTCAAAGTATTTTGTCCGGCAACATCAACGGAGATGGAAGCTTAGTATTAAAGCTTTTCTATCAGGTACTTGCCCGCACCATTAACTACGATCCAAACGGTGGCGTTTGGGGTGGCGATAAGACAGCTCCTGTCGATACTGCTTATGCCAACGAAACGCTGAAGCTTCCTCAAGAAGGTAGCGACCAAGGACAAGTTTCTCGTCCGGGCTATAACTTAGTGGGCTTTAGTGACGGTATCTCGCGAGATAAAGACGGAAACCTTATCGTTTTCTCCGGAGATATTGCTCTTCCTGCTTATGATGGCGATGTGATTACCTTTACCGCTGTTTGGCAAGCTCGAAACGACACCAAATACACGGTACGTCACTATCGCGTTCGCGCAGACGGCACAACCGTTATTGTTGAGCCGCTTTTGGCAGAAGATATTCTGGAGGGAACAACTGATTCAGTTGCAACTGCTATGCCAAAGGATTTGGCAGGCTTTAGCTATGCACAAGGCTTTAAGTCAGGTACTTGGCAAGAGATCATCACCGGGGTTATTGCAGGAGACGGAAGCTTAGTCTTAAAGCTTTTCTACCTTGATCGCACCGATACGGTATACAAAATTGAGCACTACAAGGTGGCTCGTGATGGCAGCTCTCGTTTGGCTGATACCGATACCTTACAAGGAGAAACACTTACTGAGGTAAGTGCTGCTGCCTATCATAAACACTATGCAGGGTATCAGTATGTAGAAAGCTACGATGGGTCTGCTGCAAGCGTATCTAGCATAGAGTCAGGCACCATTGCTGCCGACGGAAGCTTAGTTTTGATGCTTTACTACTTAGCAGACAACGATGTGCCCTATGTAGTTGAGCACTGGATGGTAACAGCTGACGGTAAGGTCTTTGATACACCCGAAAAGATTACGCGCTACATAGGCGAAACCGACCAGGTTGTTTCTGCAGCCGATAAAATTGAGTCATTTAAGAACCGCCAATATATCGCAGGCTTTGATGATCATATTGGTCATTCTGAAATCATGACTGGCACCGTTGCTGCCGACGGAAGCCTGGTACTTCGTCTGTACTACCGAGTATCTACCATCACAATTGTCTTTGATCCAAATGGTGGTGCATGGACCAGCAGCGATTTGTCAGGTGAATACGGAATTGGTTTGACCTCTACGCTTCCTAGTGGAGAAGCTGTCCATCGCAATAGATATACGCTTAAAGGTTGGTCAGAAAACCCAGATGCTAAAACTCCTGACTATGATGCAGGAGCAAGCTGGATTGTTCCTAACACACCAACCACGCTTTATGCAATCTGGACTCCAGATGCACGTGAGCTTCGATTCGATGCAAACGACAGCACCGATTATCCGGTCAAAGACATCAATGCCGTACCTTCAGTTATGGGTGTAACAGACGGTGAAGTAACCATTCCTTCTACGGTTTACTATCGTCCTGGTTGGAAGTTTATTAGCTGGAACACCAAAGCTGACGGTAGCGGCCAGACCTATCGTGTTGGCGATACTTACCTTATGAGCGCAGACCTTACCGGAGAAAGCACCAATACACTCTTTGCTCTTTGGGAACAGATTATTTATACCGTTGAATATTACGGCACCTATGACGATCCAAACGGTCCACAGCCTCCGTCAAAGCCAACCAAGGTAACCGGCGTTATGTTTAGCAAGAGCTTAGGCTTAAACGATATCGTTGAAGTCCTAGACCCCTATATCCGTCGTGGCTATACCTTTAACGGCTGGCTTTACAACGACACGCCACTTACCGCAGCTATAAGCCTTCGCGAGTTTTTGGGTGATACCTCACTAGAGGGTACCGTTATTCGCTTCACCGCCGATT
Source organism: Eggerthellaceae bacterium (assembly GCA_050945155.1). Taxonomy (GTDB): domain Bacteria; phylum Actinomycetota; class Coriobacteriia; order Coriobacteriales; family Eggerthellaceae; genus JBMNSK01. The sequence continues at coordinate 13,497 of JBMNSK010000003.1, forward strand.
GGCGTGTTAAGTACTATACGGTTGTTTACTATAAAGACGAAAAGGTAAAAGATACTTCGCTTATCTTTGCGTGGGATCAAAGTGCTTTCTCTGAGCAAGAGGGAACCGGTGGTAAAGCAACAAGCATTTCTGAGCGTTCTTTAAGCAAGAAAGGCTATAGCTTTATGGGCTGGACCAACACGCTTGGTAGCGACGGCATGAAGCTTACCCTTTCCACTATTTATGCTGATCTTGTTGGCTATGACGATACGGTACTTACGGTTAACGTGTATGCAGACTTTTCTGCATTGGTTTATAAGATTAACTACGACACGCGTGGCGGTAAGCTTTCGGGCAATCCTTATAATACGTTTACTTGGAATCAGAAAAACCTTATTCCTGAAGATCCTACGTGGGATAAGACTCATGAGTTTGTTGGCTGGTATTCTCGCCTGAATAGTAAGGGCCTTCCTACCGGAGCTAAGGTTACTGCATCCAAATCAATGGCTGCTCTTGCAGGCAGCAAACCCGACGTTCTTGAGTGGACGCTTTATGCAAAGTGGAAAGAAATAGCTATTCCTGCAGTTATTACCTTTGATGAAGGCGTTAAGTCTAGCGAACGTGACTCAGTTACTGGCATGCCAGAGACTATGAACACAAGCTTAAATAAGAAAGTTACGTTAGCTGCACCATCACGTACAGGCTATGTCTTTAAGGGCTGGTCAACAAGGAAGAACAAAGCCGAATACATCGTTGCAAGTCCAGAAACATCAATGGTCTATACGGTAACTTCAACTCGTGTCAAGCTGTATGCAATCTGGGAAAAGGCCCAAACTTTAAGGACAGTGCAGCCGGTAAGCTTTGCAAGTCTTTCTGTGGTTACCTCCGATGGTTCTCTAGATACAGAAAACACGCAAGTAGTTGCAAGTGCTGCCTTAACCGCCTCGTCAAATACAGCAAGCCACACACAAACAAAAACTACCTCTGGTAGCACGAGTGATATAGCACAAACACTTATGCAGACAGCCAGCGAAGGTATTACCTGTGCACTGTCTGCAACCGACAGCCCTTTAGAGGTTTCTGGGATAAAGAGAACGGCATGATGACCTTGAATAATGGTGGAAAAATTGTTAAATTGTTGTGTGGACTAGAGGGAAATGATTTTGCTTTCAATACGAGGGTGCAAACGGTGACATGGGGGTTCACAAACTGCACCCGTTTGTTTGTTGTTTATGAGATGTATTGATTGAACTGCATGTATCGGGTGAAAACGAGGACTGAAAATGGCTTTCCAGAAGCGGAATCAATCTAAAAAGCATCGTCTGTTACGCCAGTATCGAGGAAAGCACGCCGCAAAAAGAGATTTATCGACAAGCATTATTGCTTGCATGCTCACTGCTGTCATGGTGTTTGCTTTCGTTCCGGCATCGGCTTTTGGCGAGATTGCAAATCAGTTGGGTATAAATCAAGGGCAAACAGAAGCCCAAGGCGAAACAAATACAGATGGTGCTACAAACACCGATAGCGGGACGAATACTAATAGCGATTCGGAGAACGCTTCTGGTTCAACTGATAACAATACGGATCAAGGTGCTTCAGCAAAAAAGTTGAACGGCCCACTACGTGGACCGGCCAGCACACAGAATACCTATACGGTACATATTCGAGGCAATGCCTCCCAATGGGACGGAACGTATGATCAGGTTGTTTATCCTGGCACAGGACAGGGCGACCAATATGCGTATACCTCAGAAAACCTCCAGGGATTTGGTACGGATGGCTTTGGTGATCTTTATCCTGGCGAGCAAGATGAGTATTCAATAACCATCGCTGGAGATGATGAAAACTGGTTGAATAGCATGCCGACCCCTCAGGTCAAGGGTTTTATCGCTCAGCGATGGATGTATTGGAAATATGTCCAAGATATGAGCGGCAATATTACGCATGACTGCCGCGGTCTTGAATATGATCGCCCGTTGTCCGCCGATACCTTGCCTCAGCTCGGTCATCCAGACCAAGAGCCAATTTTTATGACCTATTCACCTCGTCCTTACTATGTGTACTATCTCTACTCGTGGAGTAGCGGAACAACTGATTCAGTTGTTTATTCAACAGAGGGTGTTGAATCTCCGAAATACGGCGATAACCTTCCTGACTTAACCACTGCACAGGGTGATCTTTATGAAACCTATGAAGAGGAACTCAATGCAGCTTGGGACGATCCAGATTTATGCGGTCTTTGGGATGGCGGTTGGATTAACGTTGCAACCGGTAAATACTTCTCTGAACCTTATGGCAGCGATCATACGGTCTGCGATCTCTTTAAGGAAACAGGCAAAGATACCCCGCAACTCAATGCAGAAGTTCCTGAAAGTTCGAAATTCTATGATGTTATTCACTCCGGCAATTTCGAGGGAAACATCATCTTAGTTCCTACCCTTAAGCATCCAGTGACACTTAATGCAAATGTTGCTGGTGTGCAGAACAATAAAACGACGACGCTGCATACGGTGCTGGAAAAGTACGATGAAGACTCACTCGGCGATGAATACACCTGCCAGGCATTAGCAAAGTTGCCAAGCAGCGCAAGTGATCTTCCCTCTGACTTCACCAGCGATGCTGCTTCCGATGCCACTATCGTTGGTTGGTCTACAAGCCCAGATGCTACTTACGATGAAGCAACCGGAAACATTAGCACTCCAGCCGGAAGCACCACGTACTCATTTGGTGATGACTTCAACTTCCAGTTTGATGGTGTTGCGAATACTGACAATCCGGGATCTATTGACCCTGAGCACCCAGATACTCTTTATGCTGTCTGGAAAACCAACTCAGTTCCATCCAACACCGTTACCCTCGATCCTAACGGTGGTACAGCTGGTTCAACGACGACTGTAAGCGCTACTAACGGACAGCCAATGACCGCAATTGACTCTGCTGGTCTTCCGACGCGCACAGGTTATAGCTTCGACGGTTATTACGATAATGCAACTGCCGGAACGAAGTACTACAACGCCGATGGTAGTTCCGCTAAAAACTGGGACAAGAACGAAAACACTACACTTTATGCTCATTGGACCGCTAAGACCACCAATGTTTCTCTTAATGAAAATGGTGGCACGGCCGGCACAACCACAAGCGTTACGGCAACCTATGATCAGGCGATGACCGCAATCGATTCAGGTGCATTACCGACACGTACCGGTTATACGTTCGACGGTTACTACGATGATGCAACTGGTGGCACGAAATACTACAACGCCGATGGTAGTTCTGCAGCCACTTGGAATAAAGATGCAGAGACCGCAACCTTATATGCTCATTGGACCGCTAAGACCACCAACGTTTCCCTTAACGCCAATGGCGGCACGAACGGTTCAACCACTAACGTTACGGCAACTTATGACCAAGCGATGCCGTCCATTGCCTCGAACGCATTACCGACACGCACTGGTTATGACTTCACCGGATTCTTTGACGCAAGCACTGGTGGGACGAAGTACTACAACGCCGACGGTAGCTCTGCAGCTACGTGGACTAACGACACTGCAAGCGCCACGCTCTATGCGCAGTGGTCACCGAAGACTTATAACATTACCTATAATCTTAATGGAGGAGAAAACAACTCCGCCAACCCAAGCACCTATACACCTGAAGATACGATAACGCTGCAAGCTCCAACAAAAGAGGGCTATATCTTTACTGGTTGGACTGGATCGAACGGTTCCAGCCCGCAGATTAATCCCGTTATCACGCAGGGAACAACGGGCGATTTGAACTTCACCGCAAACTGGTCACAGGCAACCTATACCGTCAACTTTGTCAAGAATGCAAGCGATGCGACGGGCACCATGGATGCTCAAACCATTTCGCGCGATCAAGCAACTCAACTGAATGCGAACAATTTCAGTCGTACCGGTTGGAAGTTTGACAAGTGGACGACGCAAGCTGACGGAAGCGGAACGTCATATGCCGATCAGGCAGCGGTGACGAATCTTGCAGACGTGGGTGGCTCCATTACGCTTTATGCTCAATGGGTTCGCTCTACTTCAAATGTCACCTTTGATATGAATGGTGGTACCGGCGGCCCGACATCCGGTATTACGGCTACCTACGGTAGCGAGATGCCAGCCATCAGCTCTACGCCAACGAAGAACGGCTATGCTTTCGACGGCTTTGTTGATGATTCCGGTACAAAGTATTACAACGCCGATGGTAGTTCCGCTAAGAACTGGGATAAAGAAGACGCCACGGTAAGCCTGAAGGCTAAGTGGAATACCGTCGATTACACGATTGAATACAACTTAAACGGGGGCGCACTTGCCTCTGGTGTGACGAACCCGACTTCTTATACCGTAGAGACCGAAGACTTCACGTTAAACAATCCAACTAAGACCGGCTATGATTTCGCCGGTTGGACAGGTACCGACCTCTTGCTTGCAACTAATAATGTAACGGTTGCAAAGGGATCAACGGGTAACAGGTCATATAACGCAACATGGACGGCCCACACATACAACGTAGCCTTTGATAAAAACTCAAATACGGCTACTGGTTCGGTGTCCACACTAAATTGCACCTACGATACGGAAGCTAACCTTCCAACAGTTGGAAATCAGTATGACAATGCATCTGCCTTGCTGAAGAACCCAGGCTATACCTTCATGGGTTGGAATTCTTCGCAGACAGCAGCTAATAACGGAACTGTTGAATATGCAGACGGAGCTTCAATTAACAATTTGAGCGCCGATAATAACGCAACTATTACGCTGTATGCGGTTTGGCAAGCAAACACATATACCGTGAAGTATCACGCAACGAAACCGGCAACCGCTACTCCTGATGTATCAGGTACGATGGATGACCAGACGTTGACCTATGGTACGGCTGGCAAGCTTACCAAGAACGCCTTTAGTCTGACTGGTTATTCGTTCGGTGGATGGGCTACTTCAGAGGGCTCCTCTACGGTTGCTTATTCAGACGAGTACAGCATTGCTACCGGAACTGGTCTTGCTACCACGCCGAATGCAACTGTTGATTTGTATCCGGTTTGGACTCCGAGAACAACCACAGCTACGTTCCATGCGAATAACGGCACCACGGATTCGTTCGCGCAAGACATTACCTATGATTCAGACGCTGACTTAACCGGGTTGACGCTTCCGACGCGCGAGGGCTATACCCTCGACGGCTTCTATGACCAGGAGACTGGCGGAACAAAGTATTATTCCTATGACGGAGCTACCGGTAAGCTGACGGCGACAAAGAAGTGGGATAAGGATGTCGATGCTACCGACTTATATGCTCACTGGACGGCGAATACCTACACCGTTAAGTTCGATAAGAACGCCAGCGAAGCAACCGGCACCATGGAAGACCAGACGCTGACTTATGACGATGCAAGCGGGAAACTTACCGCTAATACCTTTGAGCGCGAAGGCTATACCTTCAGCGGTTGGTCAACTTCTGCAACTGCAACTGAAGCAACCTATTCAGACCAGGCAGCCAAGCCGAATATTACCGGCACCGATGGCGCAACGGTGACGCTTTACGCCGTATGGTCAAAGAACTCATACATCGTTAAATACTTGCCTGGCGACCACGGAACATTCACCACGGCTTCTTCGCCAGACAACAAGACAGTCTTCTCTCTGCCTTATGGCGACAAGCTTTTGAATGGCTACTATGAAGGCCCGAAGGATGGGTCAGAGCCAATCCATGACTTCGGATATAGGCACATAGGCTGGAAGTGCGAAGAAACTGGCATCACCTACAAGGGTGAAGTTGGTGCCGGCGACGCGAGCATTGCCGATATGATTAAGCTCACCATGCCCGCGCACGATCTTACCTTTACGGCTGTTTGGGAATACGACACCACCTTTGAAGTTTCATATAACTTAGTCTATGGCTCTACGGTCGATTCGACGACCTTGCCAGGCTTGAACAGCACACCTGCTCAGTCACCTTCTAACGGCCTTAACGTTGACTGCAATGTTTTCGGTAAAGGCTTAAGTATTGACCACAGCAGTGATCCAACCTTTATTACTCCGCAGGTAGATGGCTATACCTTTGTTCGCTGGTATTACATCGACCACGAAAATGGCGATCAGAAAGTAACGCTTGACCCGCAGACGACTACGGTCGGCACCGTCATTTCGAAGATGGATAAGTCTTCAAGTGATTACCGTAGCCACCGCGCTATGATTTATGCAGAATTCACAGCCAACCATCAAGACATCACGTTCCACGCCAACGATGGCACGGATAACACGCACACTCAGACGGACGCTAGCCAGACCACTGGTGCTCAAGTAACGCTCACCAAGATTGCAGACTTTGGCACTGACGCTTCTAAATTTGTGCGTACCGGTTATACCTTTAAGGGTTGGAACAGCAACGCTGCAGGAACGGGCACCTCATATGAAGATGGCGCGGCTTATACGCTTGCTGCAAACAACAACGATTTCTATGCGCAGTGGGAAGCCAAGAATTACACCGTTAAATTCCTTGGTGGTGGTGCAACGGGCGGTTCCATGGCAAACGCTACCTTCACCTATGACGGAACTGGCTACACCAATACTCTTCCAAACAGTGGCTTTACCCGTGACGGATATCGATTCACCGGCTGGAAAGACACGACGGCAAATAAGACTTACACGGCTGGCACAGATACCTATGCAAACCTCGACGTATCTTCTGCCGACGCGAACAACACCATTGAACTTACTGCTCAGTGGCAAAAGGAGGCGACCGTTTCCTTTGACGCTAACGGTGGTACCTTGAATTCCGGAGAGACTGCACCAAGCGCTATAACGCAGGATGCAGAATCTACCTTCACTCTTCCGGGCAACATATATTCAAAGACCGGCTACTCACAAAACGGCTGGAATACTCGTGCCGACGGAACTGGCACACACTATGACGCGTCAGCAACGCCAACCTTAAGCGATAACACGACGCTTTACGCAGAGTGGCAGGCAAACAGCAACACTGCCTATTCGATTGACATTTACGAACAACAAGTAGACGGCAATTATCCGGGAGCTCCTACAAATGTTTTGACAGATGCAAGCTATGTAGGGACTACTGGTACACCCGCAACGGGATACTCAGTAACACCGAGCAGTGGTTTTGAGCTTGACGAAAACGCCACCGGAACTGATGCTCATCCGATTATTGCAGCTGACGGTTCTACACATGTAAAGCTTTATTACAAACGTAAGGTATTTGATGCAACGCTCAATCCTTACAAGACAAGTGATGGCTCAGATCCTGTTCCGGAGTCTTCCAATATTGAAAATGGGCCGACTACGTCCGACTTACAGGACATTGTATATGGTTCTGATGTAACTCTTCCGACACCAAGTGCTATCGGCTACGACTTCGAGGGCTGGACAGTTAAGGACGAAAACGGAAACAACGTTGAGGTTACCCAGTCTGGCGATTCATATACCTTCACACAGCCTAACTCGAAGGTAACAATTGAAGGAACATTTAGCCTTAAGAGCTTTACCGTAACCTATGTTCAGCCGACCGATACAACGCGCGGCACGGTTACTGGTGACCCTGAGACTGTGAAGTACAACCATTCGCCTTTGGCTAATGGGGTAAGCGCTACAGCTACTGATGATTATTACTTCGCAAATTGGCGCATTACGCCAGCAGGGGATGAGTCTCAGACCTTAGCCACCGCGGCCTCACTTGACGAGTTGAAGGCTTATAAGGTGACACAAGATGTTCATGTTGTTGCAGTCTTTGGCGCTGTTTGGACAGTCGCATATACGACAGGACAGCATGGTGTCTTTGATCCGACTACACAAATTCATGAGGGCATCCATAACGGATCTGCTTGGGTTGGCTTTGACAACACGCAGAATGGCGCCCTCGATACTGCGGCAACAAACGCAAAGAATGCAGGTAACCCTGCCGGTCGTCTTGGTTACATCTTTGATGGCTGGACTTGGAAGGATACTTCCGGAGTTTCTCATGACCTGACAGCAGAGAACACGCCTGCAACGGTAACGACCAACTATAGTTTTGTTGCTAAGTGGAAACCGTCCACTCAGACCATCTCGATTACGCTCGACAATACCGCTGGCTATACCGGGACTGATTGGACCAAGGGTTCAAGTGTTTTGACAACTACCGGCCAAACCGAGGGAACCATTACCCTTCCTTCCGTAAGCGAGATGCCTACACGTCCGGGTCAGACACTTGTTGGCTTCACCGGATCGGTTACCTCGCCGGTGGACGATACACACACCCAAACCGCTACAAAGACTTATGAGCCGGGTCAGACCATCGATGTTCCACTTAACGATGCAACCTTTACGCCGGTCTATAAGGAAAATGTAGTAACGATTACCTACACCACAAACGAAACAAATGGTGGCGCTGATATGGGCACCATCGAGCGTACCTCTGAGAAGTTAGGTGCTCTCAATGGCCGCAAAAACGTTGAGGCAAACCCAGATGCTGGTCCTCTTACGAGCGCTACGCCACTTGGCTGCACCCCGACCGCAAATCCGGGCTATCGTTTCGTGGGTTGGACAATTTCGACCCCGGATGGAGAAGCAGTTTCCTCCGACTGGGTAGCAAATGGCACCAACAAACTTACACCGCGTCAGGCAAGCGTAAGTGGTGTGAATGTATACGAGGAAGCAACCTATGTTGCGAACTTCGAACCCATAAGCTATTCGCTTACCTTCACGTCAGCCGATAGCCATGGCACCATTTCGAAGGGCGTAAATGTTCCTGGTACGCTTCCGTACCAAACGAAATTAACCGCTGCTCAGGCAGCAGACATTTCAACAAATGCGGTTGCCGGTTATGAGTTGGCTGGCTGGGATTATTCTATTGAGAATGTCGCTACCGGCACGACAACTACCGGTACGGTTAGTGCCACCGCAGACTTGACGCAGCTGCCTATCACCGGCAATGCAACCTTTACCGCCAAGTGGAAGGCAAGTGCCGCGACAGCAACCTTTACCAACAGGGATGCTGATTCGGGCGAACCGGCCTCTACCTCCATTGAAGGCGTGACCGACGGAACCATTAGTGCTCCAGGTCGTGGCTCGATGGTTAAGCGCGGATACGACTTCGTTGGTTGGACGCTCGACGGCGATGATAATGGTCAGGTTTATGAACCGAGTGACTCCATTACTCTGCCGGCTGGTGGAGCAACTTTCAATCCGAAGTGGTCGGCTCATACCTATACCGTTTCCTATAACGTGAACGCGACATACTATCCAGGCGTTTCAGGATCCGTTGCTTCAACGTCTGCATCCTACGGTGCAACGCTTAACGTATCTGACGGTACGGGAGTTACGCCAAACACCGGTTGGCATATTGAGTCCTGGAACACCAAGCCGGATGGCACCGGTACAACAATTAATCTGGGCGATGAGCTTAATTGGTCCGCTGTTGATATTTCAAGCGGCACAGTCACGCTCTATGCTCGCTATGCCCAAAACGACGTAACAATTACGCTTGAGCCGAACGGTGGCGTAGGAGAAGCTAAGGTTATCCATGGCCACTACGGTGATACGGGCTATGCGCTGCCTGAGGTAGACACGGTCTTCTCACCAGCACAAGACATGGAGTTCGTATCGTGGAGTGTTACAAACGATTGGCATTCTAGCTACTTCCTGAGGGAAGTTGGCACCGTTATTGACTTCCCGGCAGAAGGCAATACGACCATTTATGCAACGTGGAAGGCATCAAAGCCATACACGCTTTCATACCTGAAACGCGATGGCTCTGTACTGACATCTCAGGGTTATAACTTGACAGACAAGTTAAATCCGGTTGCTGAGAGCAATGTTACCGACAAGCTTGATTCCAACTATTGGAACTTCAGTGGTTGGAAGGTAGTAAGCATTGTTGGCACGCCACAGCTTATTACGTCAGACATGACCATCGTCGACGTAGCTCGCTACAATGGCAACTTCGATTCATCGGCTCAGCTTCCGAGTATCACGGAATACCAGGTACGTGAAGCTTGGGCTTTGAAGAACTATGACATTAACTTCGACAGCAATATACCAGGTGGTGCAGAAGAAGATAGTTCGAGTACGGCGATGTCTCAAATCACCAAGGGTGCTACCGAATCCTTCACCCTGCCGAGGAATACCTATGCGGTAAAGGGTTATACCTTCGCTGGTTGGAACACAAAGCCTGACGGTAACGGCACTTGGTACAGTGATGGTCAGGCAAATGTAAGCGGATTGACCCAGGGCAATCAAACCACTGGCGAGCATGCAGTCACGCTCTATGCTCAGTGGAATACGCGCTCTGACTATGGCATCAATTACTACAACGACGGCGAAACAACCGTACCTGATAGCCAGGCTTCAGGTTTGCGCTACAACGACGTCGTGAATTCAAAAGACTATCCGACTGACCCAGTTAATCCAGACACTTCGTATGCATTCGAAGGCTGGTACACCGAGCCTAATGGTGCGGGTACCAAGGTTGATCCGGGAACAACTACTATTGGACAGCTTGCTGAAATTGAGGCTGTTACCGGCTACGACGGTTCTGTCTATGGCAGCCCAGAACAACGCGTTCAACTCTATGCTGCATACACGCAGAACGGCGTTCATGTTGACTACGATACGAACACGGAATCGTATAACAACAAGGTTGTGGGAGATGCCCCGACTGGAACTTCTGTAGCCAGTCCATTGCTTCCCATTACTGTTTCGGCGAACACGCTCACGTTGCTTGGTTACAACGCAAACGGGTGGAACACCAAGGCAGATGGTAGTGGCGATAACTATGCCGACAACGCCCAGTTCCTGCCAGGCGTTAAGGGTAGCTACACGCTCTATGCTCAGTTCTCACCGAAGAATTACACTTTGGTCTTCGACAAACAGAACGGCGATGAGGTGTACACGAGCCCGAATACGTACAAGTGGTCCGATTCGAACCTCTTAACGACTGCGCCAAAGAACGTAACGCGTGCGGGATATACACCAGTTACGAATCCAGACGGCTCGCTTAAGTGGTTCGCCGAGCCACAGGGCACAGATCCAAATGCGGGTACAGTAATTACTAACGACCTCTCGATAAGCGATATCCGAGGTACCGATGATGCCGATGGCACCGGACATCCAGTAACGCTGTATCTCCACTGGATTGAGCGCAGCGACTACAAGGTTGTTTTGAACACGCAGGGTCAGGGCTTAAATGACCCAAGTATTGCGGAGAATAAGACGGTAACTAATGTGAAGTGGTCTGACGTTGTGTCAGGAACCATCCCCGCTGATTACAAGAATCTGACTTCTTCGTATGCACACTTCGATGGTTGGTATCTGGACTCGTCCTATAACGAGGCTTTAGGTGAGAGTGTTGCTGTTTCCGATGTGGCTGGAAAGCTTACTGGAGAAAACGGAGACACCTTAAACCTCTATGCGAAGTGGAGTCCAAACACTGTTGCCTTGCAGTTCTTAGTTGATGAATCTGCTGGTGGCACGCATGCCAAGATTACTGAAGGTGCAAGCGAGCTTACTCAGCTTACGCGTAACACAACAGCACTTGCCGGCGAAGATGCTGTCGCTGCGGTAACGGCGAAGGCTAATGCGGGCTACACCATTGAGGGCGTTTATAAACGCGTTACCTCTGGTGGCTCGACAACCGACACCAAGCTCAGTGCTGATGATGGAGTAAGTATTAACTCCACGCAGTCTTCAGTAACCATTACTCCAAAACGCGATGGTTCTGTTTGGAAAGACGCAACCTATGTCATTAAGACAAAGGCCAAGACTGTTCCTTACAGCATTGAGTATTACAAGCAAAACACTAACGACGACGGTTATACGCTTGATGCAGAAGCTTCCTCAGAAGCATCAGAAGGCTTGGAAGCCGCTGTTGATAGTACTGTTTCAACGACAGATAACGGCGGCGCTCTCGAGAAGACCTTTACCGGCTTCACGCTTGACAAGAGCATTGCCAATACCGTTTCCACGGGTACCATCCCGGCAACCGGTAAGCTTGTCCTGAAGCTTTACTACAACCGCAACCAGGGACATGTAACGTATAACCTGACTGGCAGCGAAACACCTCCTGGTGTTGTTGCCCCGACCGATAGCACGTCTTATCGCTATGGTCAGACGGTTACGTTGCAGCCTATGGATGCCGTGACCGGTTATACCTTCGGCGGTTGGACTGTAAAAGATAGCAACAATAACACTATTAGCGTGAGCTCGAACACCTTCACGATGCCATCGGGCAATGTGACGGTAACGGGCGCATGGACCGCTAATACCTATACGGTAACCTACGGTGTAGAGCAGGCGGATGGCACCAACGTAGGCATCATCCAAGGCTTAACCTCTGAGGATGTAAAGTACAACCAGCATCCGGTTAACACCTCAGGTGGCGATGCTGCACTCACAAAGGCCGTTGCGACGGTAAATGGTTACAACCCAACAGGTTGGAACAAGTACAGCAAGGCCGACGACGGAACACTTAGCCTCCAGGGCTATGTAAGCAACCCGGCTGACTCGGCTATTACAGAAAATACCGTCTTTAAGGCAGTCTTTAAGAAGACCTATGTGGTGAATTACGAGAAGGGTACCCATGGTACCTGGTCACTTGACTCTACTGACCCGGCATCACAGATGAGCTTCCAAGACCTGCAAGATGGCGCTGCCATGCCGGCAAATGCGCTTGACCCAAGCGACAGCGCGAACCACGACGCAGGCTGGATCTTCATCGGCTGGCAACTGGGTGATTCCGGTACAACAGCTTATGGCGTTGCCAATGAAAACAAGGAGTTTGCAAAGACGGCCTATGGCATTGCTGACGATGGCTTTGAGGAGAGCTTACCTGCAACGGTAACGCACAACTACAAACTCATTGCTATGTGGCGTCCAACCGAACAAGCTTTGACCTTCGATAAGAACAACGCACAAGCCGCATGGACTGGAGCAGATCCAAGCATGACAGCAGTAGCTACCGACGCTACGGTAACGATGCCAGCGGCAAGCACTGTTTCTTATGCTGGTCATACTTTGAAGGGTTGGAGCACTGAGCAAGATCCTGCTCAGCAAAACAACACCAATACCTATGCACCGGGCAGCAATACCTATAAGATGCCGGCAACAGCTACAACGCTGTATGCAGTTTGGTCAGCCAATCCAGTATCTATTAAGTATGAAGTTGCCTCTGCTGATGCAGCAGCTGGCATGGGCACCGTCAGTCGTTCAAGCGAGGGTGCGCTCAATGCTGACTCTCCTGCGACCGACATCCAAGGCTCTACTGCAACGGCAAATCCGGGCTATGAGTTCACGTTCTGGTCGAAGAAGAGCGATGCTTCGAACACACCGCTTTCAACGAACGCGACGTATACGCCAAGTAACGTGGCAGACGAGACCTATGTTGCTCACTTCCAGCCAATCTCTTACACCGTACGCTTTGCAAGCGCTGCAGGCGGATCTGTAAACTCCTTCCTCTCGCGTGGTGAAGGATTCGCAGTTGCCTACAACAGCGTGATGACGGATACGACTAAGAACCCAGCGGCAACCCATCCTGGTCTTGCCAATGCCGTTGATTTCTTGAACAACAACGGTGTGGTTGCTCAGGCTGGTTATGAGGCAGCGAGCCCGAAGTGGACCTATACCTACACGCCGGCAGGCAGCTTGACCCCGGTAACGGCGACAACGAGCGACCCAACGTCGGTTACTATCCTGGGCGATACAACCTTCACCGCTCAGTGGACAAAGAAGACCTATAGCGTTCACTATGACCTTGGCTATGGCGGAAAAACGCTTGAGCCGAAGAATACAACTTGGGATGGCGCAACAGCTGGTCTGCTTGCAGGGGTAACAGGGACAAACGCTCCTACGCGTACCGGTTATACCTTCGATGGCTGGTATGTAAGCCAGACCGAGCAAAACAACAACACAAGGGCGGATGCGACAGGATTTACTACCTTTGCTTCATGGGCGGTGGCTCAGGGCAATACCGACGGTAGCCAACCGACTGTCACGCTCTATGCGAAGTGGAACCCGGTTGCTTATCCGGTTACCTTCCCGAATGGTCAGGTACGGGATGTTGACTACGGAACCACCATTCCAAAGAGCGTCATTCCGAAGCTCTCGACACCGAGTGGAAAGAAGTTAAGCGGTTACAAGGTTACCGTGACACATCTTGATGGCACGACCGAGACCTTCACGTGGAACAAGTCGCTTGATAAGTTGAAGGTGAAGGGCCCAACCGTCATCGAGGCACTTTGGACTAATGCTCCGAAGGGCAGCGGCGGTGAGAACGGAACGCCTGGAAGCGACAAGGGTGGCTTATACGGCGAGAACGGACTGCCTTCAACGGGCGATATTATGCACGTGGTTATTCCGGCTATTGTGTTGATAGCATTGGCCGCTGCGGTTGTTCTCCTTGTTCGTCGGAAGATGGATGATGATAGTAACTGGAAAAACGGAAGGCATATTTCCAAGTAAGCCGCTAGGCTAAGACTGTAAGATGAGGTTGTGCCGGGGAATCACCCCGGCACAACTTTTTTATAGGCACGATGTTTGGGGGGCTGTGTTAGAGGGCTGCTTGGTGGCTGTGTTACCGGGCTGCTTGGGGGGCTGTGTTAGCGGATTGCATTGGGGCTTTATTGGCGGGTTGTTTTGACGGCTTGTGTTGATAGGCTGTTTGGGGCTGTATTGGCGAGCTATCGCTACAACCTTGCCTCAGGCATTGTTGTCGGTAAAATCCTCGGGGTTTAAGTCTTTGAGGAAGTCGCGGAACTCGTCAATCTCTTCTTCCATATGTTTAGGGTTCTTAAAGATATAGGGAAACGAGGAAGACTCCAAAACAGGTTTTGCCATAAAAATAGACGCATGTTGGCGAATCGCCAGAGTAAGGGCGTCAGAAGGGCGGCTATCGATGCAAATAAGCCGCCCGTGCTGGTTCAAAACAAGGTCTGCATAAAACGTAGATCCCTTAACATCCCGTATGACGACATAGTCTACAAAAGCATCGAGGCTTGTTAAGGTTTCAAGTAAGAGGTCATGTGTCGTAGGGCGCGTATAGCGCAGCGTATCGAGCGCAGACCGGAGAGCACGCGCTTCAACGGGTCCAACCCAGATAGGAACAACGCGGGACTTTCCGCCAGGGTTTGCTTGTTCACTTTCAGGCTGCAGGACAACTGCAGAAAGGGCAGGGGGTTGAATCACGATAAGGGTGAGAACCTTTACGCGTTCTAAGTTTTCATCGTCGATGAAGTTGTTGAATTCCAATGAAAACTCCTCATCCAGGTCTAGATTTCGTCTTATTTCATAATAGTCTGTTCCGCGCGACTTTTTCGAAAAGTATTTATGCTTATATTTTTCAAAAATGTTGACCTCATTCACCATTTAGGGGTATAGTACATGAGCACTTTTTTGGGCCCGTAGCTCAGTTGGTTAGAGCGCACGCCTGATAAGCGTGAGGTCGCTGGTTCAAGTCCATTCGGGCCCACCATTATTTCGCGATAAACGCTCCACCGTGAGCCAAGTTGCCGGTGGAGCGTTTATTAGTGAGAAAAAGTGTGAAACGGGGCATTAGCTCAGCTGGGAGAGCGCGGGCTTTGCAAGCCTGAGGTCAGGGGTTCGATCCCCCTATGCTCCACCAGGAAGTATCGTGCCGAGCCGAATGAGGCTCGGCACGTTGTATTTCAGGGGACTTGGATTCGAGAATTGTCCATAGAAGGTAACGAGATTAGAAGCCACACAAGGGGCTAAGAAAGAAGAAACAGTGAAACAAGAAAAAATTCGCAACGTTGCCATCATCGCTCATGTTGACCATGGTAAAACGACCATCGTCGATAGGCTTTTGTACACCGCTGGTGTTTTCCGCGAAAACCAGCAGGTTGCCGAACGTATTTTGGACAGTAATGACCAAGAGCGTGAGCGTGGCATCACTATTCTTTCCAAAAACATCTCCATTACCTATAAGGATGTCAAAATCAACGTAATCGATACGCCGGGTCATGCTGATTTTGGCGGGGAAGTGGAGCGCGTTTTAAACATGGCTGACGGCGCCCTTCTTATTGTTGATGCCTTTGAAGGTCCTATGCCGCAGACTCGTTTCGTCCTTCGTCACGCACTTGATTTAGGGCTGCGTATCGTTGTGGTTGTCAACAAAATTGACCGTCCGGGAGCTCGCCCCGAAGAAGTGGTTGATGAAGTCTTTGATCTTATGGTTGAACTGAACGCTTCAGATGCCCAGCTCGATTTCCCCATTATCTATACGAGCGCCATTTGTGGGTATGCCCGCTATGCTCCCGAAGATGACAACATGAATATGATTCCGTTACTAGAAACCATCTTGAAAGAGGTTCCTGCACCTGACTGTGAGCCTGACGGGCCGGTTGCTTTGCAAATTTGTACCGTAGACCATTCAAGTTTCGTAGGCCGCATTGGCGTTGGCCGTCTTTCTTCGGGCACTATCAAGAAAAACGACCAGGTTATGGTTATTAAGAACGACGGGTCTCGCTATACCACGGTTATGAAGCAGGTATTCACTTTTGAAGAACTGGGCAAAAAGGAACAGAAAGAAGTGTATGCGGGCGATATCGTTGCTGTTGTTGGCGTCGATGATGCCGATATTGGAGATATGGTAACAAGCATCGACCACCCCGTTCGTCTTGATCCTATCAAGGTAGAAGAACCTACCATGGCAGTTGTTTTTGAGGCATCGACGAGCCCTCTCGTGGGCCGCGATGGCGATATCGTTGGGGCACGCCAACTCAAAGAGCGTCTGATGCGCGAGGCGGAAAGCAATATTTCCATGCATATTGTTGAGCTGGCAGATAAAAGTGGTATTGAAGTTGCCGGTCGTGGCGTTTTGCATCTGTCTGTGCTTATGGAAACCATGCGCCGGGAAGGCTTTGAATTCCAGGTTGGACGTCCGCGCGTCATTATTAAGACCGACGAAAACGGAAACAAGCTTGAGCCTATCGAAGAGGCGAGTGTGGAAGTGCCTAGCGAGTATGCTGGCAAAGCCATTGAGGTTTTTGGTAACTCAGGCGGCGAAATGACCGACATGCACCAGCGAGACAATACAACACACCTTCTTTTCAAGATCCCCAGCCGCGGCACTATGGGTTTGCGCACGCGATTGCTCAATGCGACGCATGGAGAAGCGAATATGTTCCACCACTTCTCTGAATATGGCCCATATCGCGGCGATTTTGGAGGTCGAAAGAACGGTTCCATGATTGCTATGGCTACCGAGAAAAGTGTTGCCTATGCTCTCGATACGCTTCAGCAGCGCGGTCGCCTCTTTATTGGTCCGGGTGAAGAGTGCTATGAAGGCATGATTGTCGGCGAGTCTGCCAAGGAAGGCGATATGGTAGTTAATGTCGCTCGCACGAAAAACCTCGGCAATCAGCGCGCGTCAAACGCCGATAAAGCCATTCAACTGACACCCCCTGTTCATTTCACCTTGGAAGAGGCGCTCGAATACATCGAAGATGATGAACTTGTTGAGGTGACCCCGAAAAACATTCGTCTGCGTAAGCGCATTCGTTCTGCAACCGAGCGCCGCAAGCAGCACAAAAATAAGACAGAGGCATAAAACTATCGCACCAACCATTTCATCTGAATTGGGAGCGAAACCTCCGCAGATGGGCTTCAAAATGCAGCAAAATAAGCCTTTTCTGTGGAGGTTTTTTGTTGGTCTGTGAAACGATAGTGGTCATATTGTGCAGCTATAATTCCAAAAATAACCAGTGATTAAAATGATGCCTAACACGTAGTGGCTGCGGTGAACACTATTCCGTGAGTCAAATGATATACAGAAAGGCGTTTGAAAAAACACCATGAAGAAGTCAGTCCTTCTTAGGTCTGCAGGCGCGACTGCTCTTGTTTGCGCTTGCGCCCTCGCTTTGTGCGGTTGTTCTGCCTTTGGGGGAGGCAGTGTCGCTGCAACCGTAAATGGAAACAATATTTATGAAGACCAGGTTACTGATGCTATTGCCTCACTTCGCGATAAGGCTCAGTTAACTGATGACGACGCTTGGGGCCAGTACTTGGCTCAGATGGGCATGACGCCAGAGGATATTCGTAGCCAAGAAATAGACCTTCTTGTACAAGACGAGCTCACACGCGAAGGAGCTGCTGAAAAGGGCATTACCGTAGACAGCAGCGAGGTTGATGAGTCGGTAAACAAGGTCAGGGACCAATACAATACCGAGGACGAGTATAAAAACGCCCTTGAGCAGTCCGGATTTACGGAGGAGTCCTACCGCAAAGACGTTGAGACGAAGCTTTTGAAACAAAAGCTCGCCGAAAACCTTGCGGGCGATGTTGAGCCAAGCGAAGACGAGATGGTTGAGGTTCTCAATACCTACCGCGATACTTTCGACGGAGCAAAGCGTTCTTCGCATATTCTCTTTAATGCGAATGATGAGGATAAAGCCGAGCAGGTTTTAAGCGATATCAACCAGGGCAAAATATCATTTGAAGATGCCGCTAAGAAATATTCGACCGACAGTGCTACCGCCGAAAACGGTGGTGACGTTGGCTGGGATAAGCTTAGCTCCTTTGTTGAGGAATATACTGACGCGCTCAGTAAACTGAGCAAGGGCGAAGTAAGCGGGCTCGTAAATAGCTCGTACGGCATTCACATCATTAAGTGCACCGATGAATACAACGCCCCAGAGACGTATACCTCTACCGATGGAGTGCCTTCTGAAATCTTAGATGCGGTTAAGCAGGTTCTTACGGCGCAGAAGCAATCTGAAGCTTTCCAGAGTTGGTACGACGATTACAAGAAAAACGCTGATATTCAGATTAACGACATGCCAGATGGCCTGCCCTATGCTGTTGATATGTCCAAGTATCAATCTTCTGATTCAGGCGACTCCTCAAGTTCCGACTCTAGCTCCGATAGCTCATCGGGCGACACCTCTTCCGGTGAGAGTTCCGGAGATTCTTCCGGGGGCTCAGACAGTTCTAGCTCTGGTGACTCGTCACAGTAAGTTATGACCAAGCAGGACTGCGAAGAGAGAAAGCAATCACGTCCACCCTTCATAGAAATGAACGACGCTGTCGTGGTGAAGGGTGGTCGTCCTATTTTGACTGTCCCTTACTTCCGCTTAGAAGAGGGGGAAAGTGTTGCCATACTCGGCCCGAATGGGTCTGGAAAATCAACCTTTATCAAACTCATTACGCGTGAGTACTTGCCACTCTTTCGCGAAAACCCTCCCGTTATATTTCGGGGTCAGAAACGACCGGTTTTGGCAGAGATGCGTGCGGCCCTAGGCATTCTTTCTTCGACCATGCAAAACGAGATATCGGTGCACCTGCCCGCGATTGATATTGTGGCAGGGGGTCTTTTTGCAACTCTTGGTCTTCCGCAGATTATTAAGGAAGAGGATAAAGACCGGGCGCGCGTTAAGGCTGATGCGGCGATGAAGATTCTCGGCATTGAAGATATTGAGTCGCAAGACGTAAAAACGCTTTCTACGGGACAGGCGCGGCGAGTGCTGGTTGCGCGCGCCCTTATTCATAATCCAGAAGCGCTTATCTTTGACGAGCCGTGTACCGGCCTTGATCCAAGCGGGATGTACTATATTCGTGAAAGCATGCGCGATTTAATTAAACGGGGAAAGTCAATTGTTTTAGTTTCCCACTATCCTGAAGACATTATTCCGGAGATAAATCGCATCGTTTTGTTGAAAGACGGCAAGATTTTTGCGGATGGACCCAAAGAGGATTTGCTTACTACGGATATCATGCAGGACCTCTTTGAAGTGCCTGTAGAGATTAGGCGAAATGGTGAGACCTATTCGCTTGTGAGCACATAATGGCTGTTGTATACTACTAGCCTGCTTAAGGTTGCAATGCAAAAAGCGACGAAAGCAATTGAGGTAAGACGGAGAGATGTCCGAGCTGGCCGAAGGAGCACGATTGGAAATCGTGTATACCTCAAAAGGGTATCTGGGGTTCGAATCCCCATCTCTCCGCCAGAAAATCAAAGCTCCCACACGTGGGGGCTTTTTTAAAACCCGAGGCGCATCTGATAGAGTGTCTAGGGGAAATTGAATATGCGGAGGGATGGCAGAGCGGCTGAATGCGGCGGTCTCGAAAACCGTTTAGCCGGCACTCCCGGCTACGGGGGTTCAAATCCCCCTCCCTCCGCCAGAACAAAGCTTGTTAGAACAAAGCTTGTTAGAACGGGGCTCAGCAAGAAGAAGTTGTTGCTAGAGCAATGCTTCACCAAAACAAATCTTTACCAGAACACAGCTCATTTTCTAGGCAGGTTTCATATGACCGAAAACCAAAGTTCTCCTGAAAACCCTCGTATTCCCCGTATGGTGGAACAAGTTGCTATTTCTGCGCTTGACGAAGCAGAAAAGCGTTTTGATCTCGAAATTGGATTGACGCCGTTTACGATGCTCATTGTGAAGGATACGGGCTTTATCGAGGAACATCCTGCAAGCGAACCTGAAGAAAGCTACAACCTTGCGCGTCACACCGTTCAAAATGCGCGTGGAGCCTACGGCTATGCTTTTTGTTATGACGGCTATGTGGATACCGACGAAGGCAGAAAAGATGCGCTTATTTGTGAGTGTGGACTCCCGAGTGATTTGCACAGCTTTGCAATTGCGAGCACCTATACGAAAAGCGCAGATGCTATTGAGTTCAGCGATACACCCCAGTTTATCGGCTTAAGCGAGAACTTCATGATTGGAGTCAAGCCTCCTGAGGAAGAGGACAAGACCAACTAGGCTTTATTGCAGTCTCTGCTGTTTTTTTGCTTGATTACCGTCAAAGTTTTTCAAACATATTCTTCCTTTTCTCTTACGAAGAAGAGAAAAACCTTCGTTATGCTTGAACCCAAAGGTTGATATGTGGAGTCGACGTGGGAGAAAAGGTCTCGTTTCTTGTCCTTTCAGACTCGCTTTGATAGAATAGCTGGGCTATTCCTGCTCCGGATATAGAAGCCACGTCCGGGGCCGCTAAGTCCAAAGGAGGTGAGCTGATGAAGGCTTACGAACTATTGTTTTTCGTTGCACCGTCTATTGATGACGAGTCTCGCGCCGCAGTTATGAAGCGCATCGAAACCACCATTCAGAACGGCAATGGTCAAGTTGACAACGTTGACAACTGGGGCAAGCGCAAACTTGCTTATGAAATCAACGGTTTGACAGACGGTGACTATACTCTCATTGACTTCCACATTAATCCCGAAGAAGTTGCAGAACTGGATCGTATTCTGCGCATTAACGATGCGGTTGTGCGCCATATGATTGTGCGCCGCGATGACCGCGATTAGTTTCTAGGGAAGGGAAGCGGACGCTTCCGTGAGAAGAGGTAAACAATGAGCATCAATCGAGTGATAATCAGCGGAAATTTGACACGTGACCCAGAGCTGCGTTCTACGGCAAGCGGCCTGCCTGTTTTAGGATTTGGCATCGCAGTAAACGATCGTAGGCGTAACCAGCAGACAGGTGAGTGGGAAGATCATCCCAACTATGTGGACTGCACTATGTTCGGCACACGCGCAGAAAGTCTTTCTCGCTATTTAACCAAAGGCACCAAGGTTGCTCTTGAAGGAAAACTTCGTTGGAGCCAGTGGGAGCGTGACGGACAAAAACGCAGCAAGCTGGAGGTAATTGTTGACGACTTGGAGTTTATGACCTCACGCGGCAGCCAACCGGCTATGCCGTCTAATAACGCCGATAGTGCTCCTTTGAGCGCACCGGCAAGTGCTCCTACCGTTGATGCTTCCTCTTCGGTTTATGACGAAGATATTCCGTTCTAAAGAAAGAAGTTTGATATGGCAGAGTATTCAAAACAGCCTCGTCGTAAGTACTGCCAGTTCTGCAAAGAACACGCAGACTACGTCGACTACAAAGATACGCAGATGCTGCGCAAATACATTACCGACCGTGGCAAAATTAAGCCTCGTCGTGTAACCGGCGCCTGCACTCAGCACCAGCGCGATATTGCTAATGCGGTGAAGCGTGCTCGCGAAATGGCTCTTTTGCCTTATGCAGTACCTGCTGTAAGCGGTCGTGGCGATCGTCGCAATCGCTAGGCGAAGGAGGAAAGATGAAAGTAATCTTATTGAAGGAGCTGAAAGGCAGGGGCGGCGAAGGTGACGTTATTGACGTAGCGCCTGGTTTCGCACGCAACTACCTCATTCCTCAAAAAATCGCCATCATGGGAACCAAAGGCAACCTCAAGCAACTTGAGCTGCGTAAGCACAATATTGCAAAGCGCGAAGAGGCTCGTATTGCTGACGCAGAAGCCAAGAAGGCTCAGCTTGAAGGTCTTGCAGTAACCATTCCTGTTTCTGTTGGCGAAGAAGGACAGCTTTTTGGTTCAGTTACTCCTCAGATGATTGCTGATGCAATTAAGGAAGCCCACGATATCGACGTTGACCGTAAGCGCATCGATATTCATGGCACCATCAAGCAGACTGGCGATCATGAGGCAGTTATTTCTATTTATCGCGACATTAAGTCTGTAGTAAAACTTAAGGTTGTCGATGAAAACGCCGCTGCCGACCAGGCAGACGAAGAGGCTCCTGCTGCAGAAGCAGAAGAGACCCCCAAGGCAGAAGAAGCTCCTGCTGCAGAAGAAGCAGCTGAAGCTGAAGAAGCACCGGCTGAGGCTGAAGAGGCTTCCGCAGAGGAATAATTTCTCAAACACCGTAAATTCCCCTTCCGTTTTATCCGGGAGGGGAATTTCTCTTTTTTCGCCCGGTTTGCACTCAGACATCACGGTCCGAACAAAAGAGAAAATATTTTCTTCTAATTCATAACTAAGGTGCTGTGCAGCGCTTTTGAACGGTACAATTGAGCATGCACATCACAACCGAAGGTTTAGGTATGCCAGCAAATAATCAAGCAGCTAGAAACAATACAAACGACAACTCCTTGAGTCTGCAAAATAGACAGTTGCCACAAAATATTGAAGCCGAAAAATCTGTTCTTGCTGCATGCCTTCTAAACGATGAAGCGGCTGAAGACCTGGTTATTAAACTTAAACCTGAAAACTTCTTCCGCTCATCTCACCGAATTATCTTTTCCGCTATTACCGACTTGGTAAACCGCCGTATTCCAGTTGACTCCATTGCTGTAGTAGAAAACCTCAAGGCAAATTCACAGCTTGATAACGCAGGTGGAAGTTCTTATATCGTTGATTTAGCGGAGAACACCTTTGCTCTTACGAACTGGCAAAACCACGCCGAAATTGTTAAGCGCACATCTATTCTGCGTGACCTCGTAGGGGCAGGTCTTAAAATTGCCGCTCTTGGTTATGATGCGCCCGACGATACAAGTGAAGTTGTCGAAAGTGCTGAGAAAACGCTTTTTGAAGTTACCGAGCAGCGCGTTGCTTCGTCATTCCAGAAAATGGAGACGCTGCTTACCTCTGCGTTCGAAGAAATGACGCATCTTGCTGAGCAGCGCAGCCACATGGCTGGCGTGCCAACTGGTTTTAAAGACCTGGATAACCTCTTTTGCGGCTTGCGCGGTGGTGATCTTATTGTTCTTGCGGCGCGTCCTGGTGTTGGTAAAACAGCCTTTGC
The DNA here is from genome assembly GCA_050945155.1 of Eggerthellaceae bacterium. GTDB lineage: Bacteria > Actinomycetota > Coriobacteriia > Coriobacteriales > Eggerthellaceae > JBMNSK01. The sequence continues at coordinate 37,008 of JBMNSK010000003.1, forward strand.
TCTCAACCTTGCTGTTAACGCAGCAAAGGCAGGAACGAACGTTGCGTTTTTCTCGCTCGAAATGAGTTCAAGCCAGCTGGTCCAACGCGTGCTCTGCTCGGAGGCTCATGTTAACTTGAGCAAGTTGCGTGGCGGTTATATCTCAGAGGGTGATTGGAGTGCTATTGCCGATGCTTCAAACACCCTTTGTAAGCTCAATCTTTTCATTGACGACTCTCCCGGGCTTTCCATTCTCGAGGCTCGCGCAAAAGCCAGACGCGAGCTGCGTCACATTGAAGGTCGGGGCCTTATCATCGTCGACTATCTGCAGCTTATGCAGCCGCCGGTGCAGAGACGCGACGGAAATCGTACGGTTGAGGTTGGAGAAATTTCCCGTGGCCTGAAAATGCTTGCCAAGGAAATGGACATGCCCGTTATTGCCCTGTCTCAGCTTTCGCGTGCTGTGGAAATGCGCGGCAAGAAACGACCTATGCTTTCTGACCTTCGTGAGTCTGGTTCAATTGAGCAGGATGCCGACATCGTTATGTTCATCGACCGCAGTATGGATGCTATCGAAGCGGAAAGTGATGGGCGTCCGGATGCGGGGACGGCAGACATCATCGTTGCAAAGCACCGTAACGGACCGACTCGCGATATTAAACTTGCATTCAATGCTGACTTCACCCGCTTTATTGACTTTGTTGATGACTCTCGGGTGAACTAAGAAAACTTTGGAGACGGGGGTATACCCGTAACAATGACTGCGTCGCTTAAATTTATACATACTTCAGACTTGCATCTCGGAACAAGCTTTAAGGGAGTGCGGTCTCTTTCTTCAACCTGGAAAAACAAACTAGTCAAAGCAATTCCAGAAGCATTTGACCGGGTGATAAGCGCAGCCATTGAACACCAGGTAGATTTTCTTATTATTTCGGGCGATATTTTTGACAGTGACCGAGTTTCTTATGGCGACTACCTGCGTTTCTTCGAAGGAATTAAGATTTTAAGCGATAAGGGAATTCCTACGTATCTTTGTACAGGCAATCACGATCCCTATTCGTTTTGGCAAAAGAAATATTTCGAACTTCCCGAGTCGGCATATCTATTTCAAGCTGATGCGCCGTCTTTTACTGTATATGAACGCGATGGAGAGCCTCTTTGCCTCTTAGGCGGGCGCGGTTTTAAAAATCAGTTTTGGACCGAAGATTACGAAATTACGGATGGCATTACTCGTAAGGCGGCCGAGGAAAGCCTCTCTGGTGTTATTGCCCACCCGGACCTCGTTCCTTACGCCATTGGCGTTGCACATACCGGACTTACTGTCGACAAGCAGATTGCTCCTTCAGACCCGCAAAAGCTTGCTAACGCCGGCATGGATTATTGGGCGCTTGGCCATATCCACCAGACTTACCTGTATCCATCTCCAGATAATCCTCGTGTTGTTTTTTCTGGGTGCATTCAAGGACGGGATATTAACGAAACAGGAATGTGCTCGTGTTTCCTTGTTGAGTTAAAGGAAGGGCAGGTCAATCGCCTCACGCCCATTCCTACCTCGAGCGTAGTCTGGGAAAAGCCTGAAGTTTCCATTGAAGGGTGCACGAGCCTTCCCAAAATCAAAGAGAAGATTCTTGCTGCCCTTAATAAGCTTGCTCAAAAAAATAACGGAGCCGCTATCGTGGCACGCGTTACGCTGACTGGGGTAAATGAACTGCATCAGACACTTACAAGCACAGCGCTCGACGACTTGCGCAACGACATCAATGACAGTTCTTCGACAGCGTATCTTGATGCGCTTGAGAAAAAGACAAAGGCACCCATCGACCTTGATGCAGTACGCAAGGAAGGAATGTTTCCTGCCACTTTTTTGACCATCTCAGACAAGATGAAAGAGAATCCGCAAGAGTGTCTCGCTTATATCCAAGACTTGTTTGCAGAAAACAACTTGCGCTTTGACGAGACCTATACCGAAGATTTTTCCGACCTACTAGGCGACGCGCAAGAACTCATCCTCGATAAGCTTCTGAGAAAAGAATCGTAGGTGTACTCCTGATGACGACATTTCTCAAACATATCAGGATTGAAAATTTTGGCTCTTCGTCCGAAAAAAGCGTTGGTCCTTTTACTGCTGGCTTAAATCTTGTCTACGGAAAAAACGAATCAGGGAAGACAACAATTTCTGAGTTTATCGGTGGAGTGTTATTTGGATGGCAAAGCAAGCGCGGAACAAATACCTATAAACCCAAAAATGCCGAGCGAAGCGGATCGCTTTTCTTTGAGGTGCAAAACGAAAGTTCTGAACGGTCTTCCAATTCCCAGTCAGAAATAATTCTTTCTCGTACCAAAGAGCTTACAACAGAGCCTTCGGGGATAAATCTGGTTTCAGACTTAGACGAAAGCACCTTCGATACGGTGTTTTCTCTCACAAGTGATGAGCTAAACGACCTCGATAACCACAACGAAGTTACGGAGAAATTGCTTACAGCCGGCTCTGGAACAGGCTCCAGTCCCTCTGATGTGCTTGCAGAGATTACCGACACGACCAAAGAATATCGGTCGCAAGCGGCGAAGGTGTCGGAACATAGTCTCGTTCAAATCCAATTAAAAATTGACGAATTGCGCGCACAAATAGAAGACGCCTCTGAACTTGCGCAGCATCATCAAGACGAAGACGCCGAACTCGAGCAAAGTAAAAAAGAGCAGGCGCAGCTCGACATGAAGATTCAAGCATGCCTTGACGATATTGAAGACTTAAAAGGCAAATATAAAGATCTTGAACATATCGAAGAAAGCATTTCAGAAAAACAGAGAAAACTAGACAACCACATATCCACAATTAAAGATTATGAAAACGAACTGAGTGAAAAACAAAAGTTTGAACCTTCAGCTCTGCTTTGTGCCAGTGAAGATAAGTTTCGTGAGTCAGGAAACAAACTCAATGAACTGAATAGGGAGCAAGAAAAGCAAGCAGATAGGCTTGCTGGTGCCGAAAACGACTATCGTGATGCGTGCGCGGAGAGTGCCGCAGCGAAAAAAGCCAGTTTCAGTCGCCAGCAAGAACAAAAAAGAAGTGAAAAGAAGCGCAGAGAAATCATTGTTTGCGCCGCACTTGCTCTTGTTTTCCTTCTTGCGGGTGTTCCTCTTGTTTTAAACGGCGCCTCGGCACAGAGTTTTATGCTTTCTGCTTTAGGTGGCGCTCTTGTCCTCTTCGCAATTCTTGTAGGAGTGGGAGCAGTTGTTTTACTCATTCAGTCACATAACAATGACGACAACTCTCATACGCAAGAAGAGGACTACGAGAAATCCGTTCTTAAATACGAGGATCTCTATGACCAGGCGCAGCAAGATAAAAAGGACATTGATAAGCTCGTAGAGAACAGCCTTGTAGAAATGGGTCTTGAAAGCGCCCAGGGAAGCATAGAGCGTGCGAAGATGCTTCTCGAAACTGCCCGCAAGCGGCGTGAAGACATTAATCGACTTGAACACGACCTTGCTTTAGAGCGTCAAGGCAAGACCGATTTGGAAAAAGAACTTGCTGACCTGAAAAAGAGAAGAGAAGAAATTCTTCCTGACAGCGCGTATGAGGGCAGCGATTTCGGTCAAACACTTCAGAGCCGCATTAACGCCCTAAATCTTCGTCACAGAAATCTTGAGGAAGAGAAAGACATTAAAGCGCGCCGTGTAGGCGAACTGACGGAGCGCCTGAGTCAGGCTCGTGGCGAGAAGCAACTCGATGAATTGCGGCTTGAACTAGAAATGCTACAAACACAAAAACAAGAAACGGGTCGAGACTATGTTCGCCATCTCTTAGCGAAACGCATGCTTGAGGATACGATTAAAGCGTGGGACAGGGATAGCCAGCCAGAAATTTATCGCATTGCAAGCGAACTCTTAAGCGATATGACGGAGGGTGCTTGGGTAAAGGTTGAGACGGATGGAAAAGGTAAGATAGTGGTGCGTAGCGCCGTGCAGGTACGACGCGAGCCGCGGCATCTTTCCCTAGGAACACGCCAGCAACTCTACCTTGCCCTTCGTATTGCGCTTCTGATGTCTGCAAAGGATGTTGGAAAAGCTATTCCAATTTTGGCAGACGATATATTGGTAAATTTCGATTCGAATCGCCGTTTGGGTGCCGCACGAGCCTTAGCGAAACTTGCGGAGACAAGACAGGTCATTATGTTTACTTGTCACGAAGAAGTGGTGAATGCCATGGAAGAGGCTTGTCCAACCCTGCATAGGATTAATCTGTAATATACTCTGATACGGCGATTTTTTTCATATGAAAGGATGAAAGCGAAATGCCTACAACCGTGCTTGTTGGAGCCCAGTGGGGCGATGAGGGCAAGGGAAAGATCACCGATCTTATTGCGAGCGACTATGACTATGTCGTACGTACTCAAGGGGGGAACAATGCCGGGCATACCGTAGTGCACGGCGATAAAAAGCTAGCGCTACACCTTATGCCTTCTGGCGTTATGTATGAAGACGTCATTCCGGTTATTGGCAATGGTGTTGTGATTGACCCGGGTGTGCTCATTAAGGAACTAGCGATGCTTAACGCCGAGGGTATCGACTGCAGCTCGCTCAAGATTTCCTGTGATGCGCACATCATCATGCCGTATCACAAAGACTTCGACGGGGCAGATGAGAAGCGCCTTGGAGAAAACCGTATCGGTACAACGAAACGCGGAATTGGCCCGTGCTACCAGGACAAGGTTGCACGCAAAGGTATCCGCGTCCAAGATCTTCTTGACGAAAAAATCTTCCGTCTCAAGCTCAAGACCGCTTTGGCTCAGAAGAATCCAATCTTGGAGAAGATTTACGGCTTGCATACCTATACGGTTGAAGAAATCTGCGACGAGTATCTTCCTTATGCTCGTCTGCTGAAACCTTATATGGCAGAAACCGCCCAAATGCTTAATGATGCGCATCGTGCAGGAAAGTCGATTCTCTTTGAAGGTGCGCAGGGCACATTGCTTGACATTGACCACGGCACCTATCCGTATGTCACTTCTTCATCTTGTTGTGCGGGAGGAGCGGCAACAGGCTCAGGCGTAGGCCCGACGCTTATCGACCGCGTCCTAGGCATTATGAAAGCATATGTGACACGTGTTGGCGGCGGTCCTTTCCCAACAGAACAGCACTGCGCTGAAGAAGGGGGAGAAGGAGAAGAAGCCGAGGTAGCAGAGATTTTGTCTACGGTGGGCCATGAGTATGGTGTAACCACAGGCAGAAGGCGCCGCTGTGGCTGGTTCGATGCCGTTATTGGTCGCTATGCCGTTGACGTAAACGGACTTACTGACATTGCCTTAACAAAGCTCGATGTTCTTTCGGCTTTTGACACCATTAAGGTCTGCACGGCCTATAAGTGCCAAGGCAAGATTTATGAATATTTCCCCATGCAGCAAAGCGTGCTTTTCCATGCTGAGCCGGTTTATACGGAGCTGCCTGGCTGGAAAGGCATTGATATCACCGGTTGCAAGAAATTCGAAGACCTTCCCGAAAACGCACAGCATTACGTGGAATATCTCGAAGAGATTACCGGTGCTCATATAAGTATCATTGCAGTCGGACCGGACCGCGATGAAACAATCTTCCGCGGCTGGTAATTAAAAGATATGAAAAGAATCGGGCGGAAGAGGTAGCCGATACATCTTGGTGGAGTCGTGCATAAATTGCCGATTACCACCGTGAATGCATAACCGTGTGATGGTAAATCGCACAACGGGCGGAAGGAACAAGCGTGAACATCCTGGTATTGGGAAGCGGCGGCAGAGAGCATGCGTTAGCTTGGGCGCTCGCTCGGTCAAACAAGACTGAAAAACTTTATGTAGCTCCAGGCAACGGTGGAACTTCACAGATAGCCGAAAACGTTTCAGACCTAAACATTAAAGATGGGGAAGCGGTTCTCGAATTTGCGCAGGAGAATGCTATTTCCCTCGTGGTTATTGGCCCGGAGGCTCCTCTTGTCGAAGGGGTGGCCGACGTCTTGCGTGACGCAGGTATTGCGGTCTTTGGTCCCGATGCTGAAGGCGCTCAACTTGAGGGCAGCAAGTCTTTCAGCAAGGAATTCATGCAGCGCTGCAATATTCCTACAGCGGCTTATGAAACTTTTACTGATAAAGAAGCAGCCCTTACCTACGCGCGGAGGCTCGGTGTTCCTCTGGTTATCAAAGCCGATGGACTTGCTGCAGGTAAAGGCGTTGTTGTGGCTGATGATATGGACGATGCCTGTGAGGCTATCGAGGCTTGCTTTGATGGAGCTTTCGGCGAAGCCGGACAAAAAGTGCTTATCGAAGAATGTCTTACCGGCCCTGAGTGCTCGCTTCTTGCTTTTGTTTCCGACGGTGTTGCAAAGTGCATGGTTACCGCGCAGGATCACAAGCGCGCTTTCGAAGGCGACCGTGGCCCGAACACGGGTGGCATGGGCGCATACTCGCCGGTTCCTATTGTGACCGACGAAGAACTGGCTGCTATGACCCAAATTATGGAAACGGCGGCTGCTGAAACCAAGCGCGAGTTTGCTCACGACTACCGCGGCGTTCTCTACGGCGGGTTTATGCTCACCCCTCAGGGGCCAAAAGTGCTCGAGTTCAATGCTCGTTTCGGAGACCCTGAGACTCAGGCAGTGTTAGTTCGCCTTGAAAACGACCTCGTTGACATTATGATGGCCGTTGCCGAGGGCAGACCACAAGACATCGAACTGTCTTGGAGGCCGGAATGGGCTGTTTGCGTTGTTTTGGTAAGCGATGGGTATCCGGGCCACTATGAGAAGGGGAAGGTAATTCTTGGTGTAAGCGAAGCAGAGATGCTTGATAACGTGATTATCTTCCATGCAGGAACAGCAATTAACCGCGATGGCGAGTTGATAACTTCAGGTGGCCGTGTGCTGAATGTGGTCGGTTTAGGCGAAAGTTTTGAAGAAGCGCGCGAAAAGGCCTATGAAGCATGCGACCTCATTAATTTCGAAGGTAAAGAACTGCGTGACGATATCGGCCTTAAGGCTTTGCGGGGAAGAGCGGCGTGGGACTAATTGGCTTGAGTCACCAGCCATTCTTCACTTGACCGTCAAACCTGGTATCGGTAAAATAACGTTTCGCGTTTGTAAGAACGCCCAATTGGTCGGGTAGCTCAGTTGGTAGAGCAGTGGACTGAAAATCCGCGTGCCGAGGGTTCAAGTCCCCCCCCGACCACCACAAAGACAACAGGTCCAGAAATGGACCTGTTTTTTTATTTGGTGTTAGGATTACGGGGGCGAATATTCTTAACGCAAATCGCTCTTTGGTCGATATTTTTCTCAGGTAAGGACGAACTATGGCAGATCAAAAAAAGGCAGTCGTTGGTGTCATCTTGGGTTCAAAGTCCGATTTGGAAGCCATGCAACCTTGCATGTCGCAACTTGAAGAATTTGGCGTTCCTTATGAGCTAAAAATTGCAAGCGCGCACCGCAAGCCTGCAGAGGTTCATGACTGGGCATCAACGGCACATGAGCGCGGCATCCGTGTCATCATTGCCGCAGCCGGAAAGGCTGCCCATCTCGGAGGCGTTGTCGCTGCCTATACGCCTAATCCTGTTATTACGGTTCCAATGCGCACGAGCGATCTCGGTGGCCTCGATTCTTTGCTGTCCATGGTTCAGATGCCTTCCGGCGTTCCTGTAGCCTGCGTGGCAATCAACGGTGCGAAAAACGCCGCTATCTTAGCGACGCAAATTCTTGGCACGGGCGACGAGGTATGGCGCCAGACTATTATCGACTTTAAGGCAGCTATGGCCGACGCCTAGGCAATACGGATATAAGACAGGCACAAGCATGACGAAGAAATTACTGATGGGCAATGAAGCCTTTGCCCATGCCGCGCTTGAAGCAGGCGTGCGTGTGGTGGCGGGCTATCCAGGTACCCCATCTTCAGAAATTATAGAAACAGTGGCGAAGCTCCATGCACAAGGCAAGGCTCATGGAGTTCATGTTGAGTGGTCAACCAACGAAAAAGCTGCCCTTGAATTGTTGGCTGGAGCTTCTTATGCAGGCGCGCGGTGTCTGTATACTTCAAAGCAGGTAGGACTCAACGTTTCAAGTGATGCGCTCATGAGCTTGAATTATGTGGGAATCAAGGGCGGTCTTGTGCTTGTTGTTGCCGATGACCCTGGCCCCATATCCTCACAAACCGAGCAAGACACCCGCCGATTCGCGGCATTTTCAAAAGTGCCGGTTTTTGACCCGGCAACTCCGGATGAAGGCTTTGCCATGATGAAGGAAGCCTTTGAACTTTCTGAGCGCTACCACACGCCCGTTATTCTGCGGCCGACCACAAGGATTGACCATGCGTCTACCTTTTTTGATATAGAAGAGGAAACCTATGCGCGAGAAATTCCCGAGGGAGGGTTTGTAAAAGATCCGAAGTGGGTTATCTTTCCGCGCCGCAGCTTTGAGGCGCATGGAGAAATTAACGACCGACTAACTCAGATTGCGAAAGATTATGCGCGTGAGGACCGCTTTGACTCCTTTAATCCTATCTATACGAACGGAGTTCTTCGCCAAACTAACCCTTGCCAAACAAACGCTCAGGTTGGAATTGTGGCGGGCGGCATCTCTGCGGCATATGCCCTCGAAGCTTTAAGAACTCTAGAGCAACGCGCACAGGAAAAGGCGCTAACCTTGCCTGCTTATCGTTTTATACAGGTCGGGACACCTTATCCTTTTCCGGAAGAGAAGATGGCGAAGTTTTGCGACGGGTTAACGGATCTTCTGGTGTTAGAAGAGCTTGACTACGTACTCGAAGACGAGCTTTTAAAGCTTTCTGGAAAGCTGCACGCTCCCTATACAGTGCATGGCAAATTAAGTGGCGAAACCCGTACGCGTGGGGAAAATAGCGTAGATATTTGTATTGAAAATATTGCGCAGTTCTTCGGTTGCGAAGAACTTGCGACCGTGCGCGAAGAGTCCATGAATATAGGCGAAGTAAGCGATGAGCCTTTACCCATCAGGCCACCGGTCCTTTGTTCGGGTTGTCCTCACAGAGGAAGTTTCTATGCGGTTAAGCGTGCTGTAGGAAAACGTGAAGCGGAATACTGCGGCGATATCGGCTGCTATACCTTAGGCAACGCTGCGCCGCTCAACACCACCGATACCTGCCTGTGTATGGGCGCAGGTATAACCATGGCTCAAGGTTTTTCGGTTGTAGAGCCCAACCGTAAACAGATTGCTTTTGTGGGTGATTCAACTTTCTTTGCAAGTGGGCTTACCGGCATTGCAAATGCCGCCTACAACGGACATGACATTACCGTGGTAGTTCTCGACAACGCAACGACAGCTATGACGGGCTCACAGCCTCATCCTGGAACCGGCGTGACGCTTATGGGTCCTAAAAACCCACCGCTATCTATTGAGGCGGTGCTGCGCGCTCTGAATTTCGCCTGCGTTGTTCATGCTGACCCGCTCAATCTTACAGAGGCTACCGCAAAGGCAAAAGAAGCTATCGATTTTGAAGGCCCATCCGCAATTATTTTTGAATCTCCCTGTATTCAGCTTATTCGTCCGGGTGAGGCTGTTCATATTGACAACGATACCTGTACGGGCTGCAAGCGGTGTATTACTGAAATTGGTTGCCCTGCAATTGGGTTTGATCTTCGCATCAAAGGCCCTCGAAGCAAGAATCGCGGGCAAGCCTATATAGATACCAGTCAATGCAATGGCTGTAACCTCTGTGTCGCGGTTTGTCCTTTTGATGCCATCAAGGCTTGCAGGGACAACGGGTCGAAGGAGGTGTCCCATGCTTAATGTGATGCTGACCGGCGTAGGCGGCCAGGGCACCGTACTTGCGGCAAAGGTTCTAGCGCAAGCCGCATCCGACCGTGGTTGGCAGGTGCGAACTGCAGAGACTATTGGTATGGCGCAGCGGGGAGGCAATGTCGTCTCTCACCTTCGTATGGGAAACGAGGGTGAAGAGGTTTTCGCTCCCTTAGTTGCCGATGCTTCTGCCAATCTCATCATTGCATTCGAGCCAGGCGAAGGCGCTCGTGTTCTGCCGAGTTTGGCGCCCGGTGGTACCTTGGTTACGGCAAAAACGGCCATTCAACCCATTACTGCGGCACTTTCGGGGCAGACGTATACCGATGAGGCGGTCTTGTCGAACCTAAGGGCTTTGTTTGACCGCCACCCTTCGTATCGCTTAGAGATTGTGGATGACGAGCGAATCATTGAGCGCGTGGGTAACCGTCGTGCATTGAATATGGTACTTTTGGCATGCGCCCTTGAAACGGGATGCATTCCGCTTGGTATTGATGACCTGAAAAAAGCCATCGCCGTATGCGTAAAGCCGCAGTTCGTTGATATGAATCTTAAGGCTGTTGACCTTGCGCTGGAAATTCAAAAAGCTTCAAACTTATAGAGAAGAGAGACTATGGAACCTACCCAAGAGCAGTTCGAGCAGATTTTAAAGCAACTTGCGACCATTAAAGAGCGGTCTCCGTTCTATGCGATGAAGTATAAGGATATCGACGTTAGCAAAATTAAGACGCCTGAAGATTTCCGCAAACTTCCGTTTTCTGAGAAAGACGATTTGCGCAAGGTTTATCCGCTCGGCCTACAGGCGGTACCCGATGAGGAAATCGTTCGCATTCACTCATCTTCAGGAACAACCGGAACGCCGGTGATTATTCCCTATACCAAAAAAGACGTTGAGGACTGGGCAATTCAGTTTGCTCGTTGCTACGAATATGCGGGCGTCACGAAGGAAGATCGTGTGCACATCACTCCTGGGTATGGTCTCTGGACGGCAGGTATCGGTTTTCAGGCGGGTTGTGAGCGCTTAGGCGCCATGGCAATACCTATGGGCCCTGGTAACACCGACAAGCAGCTTCAGATGATGATGGACCTTAAGTCGACAGTTCTTTGCGCCACGAGTTCGTATGCACTTCTTCTTGCTGAAGAAATTGCGAAGCGCGGCATTAAAGACAAGATTCATCTGAAGAAAGGCATCATCGGCTCTGAGCGTTGGGGCGAAAAGATGCGTCGTCGTATTGCCGATGAGCTGGGCGTTGAGCTCTATGATATCTATGGTCTTACTGAAGTGTATGGACCAGGCATCGGCATTAACTGCAAGGCTGATAGCGCTATGCATATTTGGTCTGACTATGTCTACCTTGAGATTGTTGACCCCAAGACCGGTGAGCCACTTCCTGATGGCGAACCGGGCGAGATTGTTATCACTACGCTGCAGAAGGAAGGCGCGCCGCTCATCCGCTTTAGGACGCACGATTTAAGCCGCATAGTCCCTGGCGAATGCGATTGCGGAAGCAAACATCCTCGTATTGATACCATCATTGGTCGCACGGACGATATGGTTAAGGTGAAGGGCGTTAATATCTTCCCGGCGCAGATTGAAGAGGTTATTAAGTTTACTGACGGTGCTTCTTCTGAGTATCAGGTTATGATTGACCACATGTTCGGCAAGGATATTCTGACGGTCTTCTTTGAGACAGAAGCAGATGGGGAAGACCGTGAGCATGTTGAAGAACATCTTGCGAGCATCTTTAAAGGCAAGATTGGCCTTACGCCTATTGCAAAGGGCGTTCCAATAGGAGACTTGCCGCGGTCAATCAAAAAGACGCAGCGTATTTACGACAACCGCTATTAGTGCGTAAACACCGAGCTGCCGAAGCGACATGCGTGCGCGTGTGCGGGAGCGCCGAAGCGGCCGTATGCGTGCGCGCGGGGAGCTGAAGCTGCGACACATGTGTGCGCGAAAAGCCGAAGCGACGTACGTGCTCGCGAGGCCGAAGCGTCCGCAGCAGGCTTCGGAAAATCCGATAAAGCTTTGAATTTTGAAATTAGCCGCCACTCTAGTGCGTAGTTGTGCTAGAGTGGCGGCATGCATTTGAAGGCAGAACATATCGCTCACGTAGGAGCCTCTCATCAAGCTCCCTGTCTTCGTATACAGTTTTTCTCCACCATCTATTCCTATCGATATCTCTAGCACATAACGCTTGCCGTTAAGGCTCGGGTTATGTGCGCTCCTCGTGTGTCCTGTCTTGGACGCAATGCTTCTCTGAGCGCTAGTAGGCGTCCTGGTTTGGATACGGTGCTCGTGAGAGCAGATTTGCCGTAAGTGTTTGCTATTCGACTAGGTAGGAAAGACCCATGATTATCAAACTGTGCATGATTCTTATATTTGTCGGCGTTGCAGTCGGTGTTGGCTTTTACTGCCGCCGCAGTACAACAAGCGTCGATGGCTTTGTTCTGGGTGGAAGAAACGTTGGCCCCTGGCTTTCGGCTTTTGGATTTGGAACAAGCTATTTTTCTGCGGTAATTTTTGTCGGATATGCAGGCCAGTTTGGGTGGAAATTTGGTTTAGCGGCGGCATGGATTGGCATCGGAAATGCTGTTCTCGGAAGTCTTCTGGCTTGGTGGGTCTTAGGTCCACGTACGCGCAAGCTCACCCACCAGCTTAAGGCCACTACCATGCCGGAGTTTTTTGGTAAACGCTACCAGTCGCATGCGCTGCGCGTAGCGGCTGCTGCCATCATCTTTATCTTCTTGATTCCGTATACGGCAAGTGTATACAACGGATTGTCGAGGCTATTTGGTATGGCATTTGGCCTTCCGTATGAAGCCTGCGTTATTGGAATGGCCGTCATAACGTGCATATATGTGGTCTTAGGTGGCTACATGGCAACCGTGATGAATGACTTTTTGCAGGGCATCGTGATGCTTATCGGTATTGTTGCTGTCATTGTTGCGGTTCTTGCGGGAAATGGCGGGTTTTCGCAGGCTTTGGTTACGCTTTCCCAGATACCCGCCGAGTCATCCCAGCTCCAAGGTCCCTTCATTAGTATTTTCGGACCCGACCCGCTTAATTTGCTGGGAGTTATCATCCTTACCAGTTTAGGCACATGGGGTTTGCCGCAAATGGTGCAGAAGTTCTATGCCATTAAAAGCGGCCCAGCAGTAAAACAGGGCGCTATTATTTCGACTATCTTTGCCTTTGTCGTCGCAGGTGGCAGTTATTTTCTGGGGGGCTTTGGCCGCTTGTACTCAGACCAGGTGGCCTACACGGCTCAAGGCACGCCAATTTATGACTCCATCATGCCGACCATGCTGTCAAACCTACCAGATATTCTTATCGGCATCGTTATAGTTTTAGTTTTTTCAGCGTCGATGAGCACGCTCTCATCTCTGGTGCTCACCTCGTCATCTACGCTGACGCTCGATCTTATTAAGGGCAATATCGTCAAAGACATGAATGAGCGCAAGCAGCTTGTTTATATGCGTGTTTTGCTGGTCATCTTTGTTATCGTCTCTGCGGTTTTAGCCCTTGTTCAGTATCACTCTTCTATTACTTTCATTGCGCAACTCATGGGTATCTCTTGGGGTGCGCTTGCTGGAGCGTTTTTGGGTCCGTTCTTTTGGGGTTTGTACTCCGGACGCGTGTCGAAAGCTGCCGTATGGGCGAGCTTTATCATGGGCGTTGGACTTACAACAGGCAATATGATTGCCGGATTTGTTGGCACGCCGCTCATTGCTTCTCCAATTAACTGCGGTGCCATCGCAATGCTTTTATCCTTGGCTATTGTTCCTCTGGTGAGTCTTTTCACGCCGCGTGTTGTCTTTGAGGCAATTCCGCCGAAGGCAAAGGGTGCAATCGACCGCGAGTATGACCGCGAACTTCGTCTTGAGAAAATGCCCTACCGTTTCATGAGCCGTTTTATACCACGAGGAAGGAAAGATATGCGCGCGCCATACCAGCCGCTTCCGCGTAAGAAAAAGGAGAAGGGCGCTTCGAGAAAGATTAAATAGAGCTTTCGTCTTTGGGCTTATACATATGTGACCACTGAGACCGTTGACCGTGTTCATGACCCGAATGAGCAGCTATTTTGATGGCTATTGCGTATACTGTTTCGCACGTATGGAGGCAAGATCTGCGATGAGTCAATTCCAAATCTTGCAGTTATATATTTAGAGAGGGTGGACCATGGAAGTTTTCCAGCTTATCAGTACCGGCGCCTGGTCGATACTGCCCCCACTTCTGGCGCTTGCCCTGGCACTTATTACAAAAGAGGTGTACTCCTCACTTGCTATAGGTGTTTTTTCGGGCATGATTATTTATCAGTTTACTTTGGAGGGCGTAGGATTTCAGCAGCTGATTGATGCGTTTTGCCTGGTACCGCAAGTGATGGCAATTCAAATCTCGGCGAATGGGGCGCTGTTGCTTTTCCTTGCGCTATTGGGGGCGCTCGTGGTTATTATTGCGACCGCCGGTGGCTCCCGTGCTTATGCCGAGTGGGTATCAAAGCATATTAAGAGCGCACGTGCGGCAAGCATCTTAACTGCTCTTTTAGGCATCATCATCTTCGTTGATGACTACTTCAACTGCTTAACTGTTGGTGCAGTTATGCGTCCGGTAACTGACCGGTTCCATATCAGCCATGAAAAGCTTGCATGGATTATTGACTCAACGGCAGCTCCTGTCTGCATTATTGCTCCGGTATCTTCGTGGGCTGTTGCGGTTGGCGGTTATATTGGCGATGACGGATTCGGTACCTTTGTGGCGTCTATCCCCTATAACTTCTACGCATTGCTTACCATCTTTTTCGTGTTCTTCATGCTCGTTTTGAATTTCGACTTTGCTTCGATGCGTCAGGCCGAAATTGAAAACGGCGTTGCAAGCAAGTCCGACATTTTGGGTCACGGCATGCTGAGGACGCTTTCTACCTCTCGTTTAAGCGAAGAGGCAGTTGATAACCTTGATGGTCGTCCCAACGTGCCATCGGTTGTTACCGAAGAAGCCGATATTGATGACGCTGCAAAAGACACGATTGATGAGTACAAGGGTTTAAATGTTTCGAAGAAAGGTAAGGTCTATGACCTCATCATTCCTATTTTGACCCTTATTGTGTTCTCTATTCTGGGCATGATGTATATGGGCGGTTTCTTCTCAGGCGAAAATGACTTTGCTACCGCTATCGGCGAAGACCCGGTATCTGGTCTTTGCATTGGTGCAACGGTTGCTTTGGTAGTGGCTGCTTGTATGTTCCTTCCGCGCGGAATCACCACGCTTCAGGACTTTATGGAAGGCGCATCTGAAGGTGTTCGCTCCATGGTTGGCGCCATTATGATTTTGGTCTTTGCGTGGAGCCTGGGCGGTGCTTGCCGCTACATGCTCGGAACTGGTGAATTTGTGAGTAGCTTCCTTAACAGCATTGGTGTCGGGCTCGACCTTCTGCCGGCCTTCATCTTTATCGTTGCAGCGTTTATCGGTTTTGCCATGGGTACGTCATGGGGAACTATTGCGTTAATCCTTCCTATCGTTATTGGCGTATTTCCCACGGATAGCCCGCTTTTCTTGGTTGCAATTGGCGCAACCTTGGCTGGCGCTGTTTACGGCGACCACGTATCACCAATTTCTGATACCACGGTTTTGTCGTCTGCGGGTGCACAGTGTAATCACCTGCGCCATGTTGCAACACAGCTGCCATATGCAACTTTTGTAATGGTGATTTGCCTTATTGCTTACATCATTGCCGGTTTTACGGGCAACCCATGGGTTTCCCTTCTCTTTGGCGTTATTGCCATTGTGGTAGGTGTTTTGTTCATGCGTATTCGTACGAATAAAAAAGAAGCTGATGCAGTAAAGGACGCCGAGGAGGCACAGGGGGCTGAAGCTGCTGTGTAACATGGGGTTGCAGTTGCAAGGTAACTAAGAGTTGCAGCTGCCGTGTAACAAGAAGTCGAAGCCGCTGTTTAAGCTTTGAACAGACGCATAAATTAAACGGGTGTTGGTTTATTACCAACACCCGTTTCTTATGCCTTATCGCAGAACTGCTCGTTTAAGTCACAGAATAGATTTTTCGGTTTATGCGTGAAGAACAAGGGGTAGCAGCTGGTCGTGCGGTTCGCAAGGAACCTCTTCTACATACTGCTCGTCAAATGCAATACCAGCCATAATGGCGTCATTACGAAGCTGGGGAATGAACTGGTCGTAGTTGCCTCCGCCATAGCCCATACGGTGACCCTGGTTGTCAAAGGCCAGCAAAGGTACGGCCAAAACATCAATTTCACGAGGGTCTACATGGCGATAGGTGAGAGCTTTTACCTCAGGATTGGAATAGCGGTGAAGAGGGTGGCGTAGAAACTCGACGTTTTTATCTGCGAGGTCGTCGTAACTCGGCTCGAAGAACTCCATACGTGATCGCTTATGCGTAAGCGGGTTTTCTTCGCAACTAATCATGAAAGGAAAACAGAGACGCCAACCGTGCTCTTCTCCACGCTCAATGAGGGGTAGCAAGTTAACTTCACTGTTCATGGCCGAATACAAACCAACTAATGGGTGTGTATTCTGTGGCTCAAAATGTTCAAGAATTAAGTTCTCTAACTGATTGCAGATATCGTTGCTTTTTTGTTCACGAACGTCATCCGTGATGGACTCACGCTTCATGAGAACCTTAATACGCAGGTGCTCTTTATCTTCCATTACATTCGCCTAACCAAGACCTAAGATTTGCATGATAAGTAATGCAATTGTAAGCACCGTTACAATACCCACAGTGAGCCAGATTAGCAACCTTGAGACCCAACGAGAGCGGTATTTCCCCATAACTCTTTTGTCTGCCGCAATGATGGCCATAAAAACGAGGAGCACGGGTAAAATAATGCCGTTTACGAACTGAGCAGTAAGCATGACGCTCATGAGGTTGATGTTAGGCACAAGGTCGACCACGAGCGAAACGATAATCACAAAGGTGAAGATGCTCTTGAAAATGGGAGCTTCTTTCCACTTAAAGGAAACACCTGCCTCCCAGCCAAATGCTTCGCAAATAACAAAAGACGTGGTTAAGGGAAGTACACAGGCTGCTAAAAACGACGCAGCAATAAGACCGATGGCAAACAAGGCTTCTGCATACGGGCCAGCAAACGGCGCGAGGGCGCGCGCGGCATCCGCAGCGCTTTCAATTTCAATGCCCTGGGGATAGAGCACGGTGCCGGTGGTCACGATGATGAACCAGGCAACAAGGCAAGCCGCAATGGTGCCGGTGAAAACATCAATCTTTTGAGAGTTGAAGTCCTTGGGCGTGACGCCCTTTTCAACCACATTACTCTGTGAGAAAAACATCATCCAAGGCGCAATAGTTGTACCAACCATCGAGATGATGAGGGATACGAAGCTTTGGTTTTGGATGAACTGGGGGATTGCCGAGCTAATTAAAGCTTGGTCCCACTGAGGCTGGGACATGAAAGCGGCAACAACATAGGTAACAAAGACCAAAGACAGGATGAGTAGGACTTTTTCAAGCCGCTTGTAGCTTCCGCCGACGATAAGAAGCCACACTGCGCCCGCTGCAACCGGAATTGAGATATAGCGCGATACCCCAAACATTTCCATGCCTGAAGCAATACCGGCAAATTCAGAGAAGGTAGTTGCAATATTGCCGATAAGGAGGGCAACCATGGCTAGTGTTGTAAGACGGATGCCAAAGCGTTCGCGAATAAGGGCGGCGAAACCTTTACCGGTAACAGCACCCATGCGACTGGCCGTAAGCTCGACCACAATCAACATGATGCACATAAGCGGGATAACCCACAGCGTGGCATAACCAAACTTTGCGCCTACGGTTGAATAGGTGGAAATGCCGCCGGCGTCGTTTCCGGCCATGGCGGTAACAATACCAGGTCCCATGGCAGCAAAGATAAGCCAGAGCTTGCCATGAGATTTGGTGTTCTTTTCATTTTTATCGAGCGCAGCGTCTTGAACAGCTGCGGCATTTTGGGGTGTTTGAATTTTCTTTTCAATCATGACTTACGACCAAGCGTGTTGTGCGATTTGGACAATTACTATGGTGTAGAGCGTGATCAGAATAATGATGCCAATGCCGATGCCGAGGGCTTTTGCTACCGTGGTCCGCGTACGCTCGCCCGAAACGTCGTCTTCGATGGCGTCCCAAGCATCGTCAACGGTAACGATGCCCAGCATCACACCGTGCTCATCTACGACCGGAATGGCTGGAAGATCGTACTTAAAGATGTCACCTGCTACGTCCTCTTCAGTTTCGTCAACCGGAACTGTAATGACGTCTTCATACATGACATCCTTAATCGGCGTGTCTTCTGAGGCAAGTACGAGCGTTTTGAGCGACAAAACGCCAACGAGCTCTTCGTAGTCATTTAAGACATAGACATAGTGAACGGTGGGGTGATCCTCATCTAAGTGGCGCAGGATATCAATCGTTTCTGCAACGGTATTGTCGTCATGTACGGCAACATACTGCGTCGTCATCATGCCGCCTGCAGTGCCGTCCTTGTATCCGAGCAGGCGGCGAATTTCCCGGGCATCTTCCATACCCATTAAGCGCAGCAGTGTTTCGGCCTTTTCGTACGAAAGGTCACGCACAATGTCAGCAGCATCGTCTGGGTCCATGTCACCCAACAAGCCTGCAGCACGGTGTTCATCAATACTGTCGATGAATTCTGTCTGGTATTCGTCTTCCATTTCGGCGACTGCATCGCCTGCACGGGTTTCGTCGAGATGCTGGAAGACCTCAGCGCGCTGCTGTGGGTCAAGTTGCTCGAGAATGTCCGCGACGTCGGCAGGATGAAGTTCGTCTAAGCGCTTGTGCGAAACGGAGAGCTGTACCTCGGACAGGTCGCGGTCAAGCAGGTCCATGTAGTTCCAAGCAATAATTTGCTCGTCAATGTTTTTATGGAAAAACTTGGCAATGGCAACCACTGCTCGTTCAAGCCACGGGGCCAATCCGCGCAAGATACCGCGAATGCCGACTTCAGCACCCAGCAAGCGAAGTTGTGTGCCCGAAACGGAAAGCTTTAAGTCGTTTACGCGAACAACCTTTAATCCTTGCGTATCAACAATCTGACGGTTCAACAGGTCACGTGCGAGTAAAACTTCATCAGGTTGTAAATAGCTAAAGCGGATATCAGGGCTTTCCACTTTCAGCTTGATGCCGTCTTCGTCGAATTCGCCGACATATTTGCGCCATGAAATCATGAACGGTACTTTGCCAGGACCCTGGAAGGCGAGACTGGTGATGCGGGGAAACATTTCACCGGTGGAGATAGCGAGATCGGAAATAGATCCAATCTTTTCGCCCGTTGCATCGGTAACGGGTTTCCCGAGCATTTGAGATAGATAGAGCATTTGCTTCCCCCAGAAATCAACGGCTCACGGAGGCTTTGAAGGCTCTTGTCTTTAAACGTTGCCCCGTGAACAAAAGTCAGACCGGTAGCTATCCTTCAGCTACCAGACGAAGGAAGCCGAAGGACTAGATACTGTCAGATTCCTGTTTTCGAACCTTCAAGTATTTTCCTTTCCTATGCTTTCAGATGTTTGCTCTGCTCACAGAGCTCATACAGTTTAACAGAAGCACTAAAAAATAGGGCAAGTTTTTACCAAGTTTTGAATAAAAAAGGTGTCAATAACGAGGCAAAATGGTACAGAAATACGAGTAGGTGTTTCTGGATACTGATTAAAAGAGCGCCCTATTGGTCTCCAAAAACAAAAAAACCGCCTCGGAAAGGCGGTGAAATTTCTGGTGCGCCGTGAGGGATTCGAACCCCCGACGTACTGATTCGTAGTCAGTCCCTCTATCCAGCTGAGGTAACGGCGCACAAATTAGCAGCAAACGATATTGTGACACCTCATTTGATTACTGTCAACGTCTGAAGCGCCGTAGATTGACATTTTTGCTACGCGCAACGACCGATAGGATAGGTTTTGTTATCTGGGCTTATAATCTAGTGAACAGCGCGGCCAACCTGCGCCTTAAACCGCAAACAGCAGATTTCAAACCTGCTTTGATTGAAGAGTTTTCTACTAAAGGGAAAAGGGAGCCTTTTATGGAAGAGAACGCAAAAAAATATCTTTATGACAAGTTTTTGGCTATTAACCATATAGACCCCGCTTACTACCGCGAATTTGACGTAAAACGCGGGTTGCGCAACGCGGATGGCACCGGCGTCATTGCGGGCGTGACAAACATCTCAAACGTGCATGGCTACGTAATTTCTGATGGCATTAAAGTTCCTGACAAGGGTTCT
The DNA here is from genome assembly GCA_050945155.1 of Eggerthellaceae bacterium. Taxonomy (GTDB): domain Bacteria; phylum Actinomycetota; class Coriobacteriia; order Coriobacteriales; family Eggerthellaceae; genus JBMNSK01. The sequence goes on from JBMNSK010000003.1 coordinate 57,028, forward strand.
CTTCGTTACCGTGGCTATGAGATTTATGACCTCTTGCGCGACGATACAAACGACCGTCGATATAACTTCGAAGAGATTATGTTTCTTCTTCTTATGGGAGAGCTTCCGACCCCTGACCAGCTCGAAAGCTTTATTGCCGCCCTTGATGCCGAGCGTGAACTCCCCGATGGTTTTACGGCGTCCATGATTATGCGCGACGTGCCGCCAGACATTATGAATGTGCTCGCACGGTGCGTCCTTTTGCTTTATGCCTATGATGATGAAGCTGAAGATCGCTCCATTAAACACGAAATTGCAACTTCTATTTCGCTGATTTCCCGCCTTCCGCGCATCATGGTACTGACCTACTACGCAGAGCGTGCCCGTTACGCGCATGGGTCGATGATCATGCATCGTTTCATACCAGGTCAGTCGACAGCCGAGACCATCCTTTCCATGCTGCGCCCTGACCGCGAGTTTACGAAAGAAGAAGCTCGCATGCTTGATATCATGCTCTGCCTGCAAGCTGAGCATGGCGGCGGCAACAACTCCACGTTTACCACCCGCGTCCTTTCTTCAGCAGACACCGACCCTTATTCCGCTTATGCTGCAGCAATTGGCTCGCTTAAAGGCAAACGTCATGGTGGGGCAAACCACCAGGTCTTAGCTATGCAGCGTGAAATCAAGGAGAACGTTGCAAACTGGGATTCCGATGGGGAAGTTGCAGACTATCTCGCGAAAATTGTTCGCAAGGAAGCTTTTGACCAGTCAGGTCTTATTTATGGCATGGGTCATGCGGTCTATACAAAGTCGGATCCCCGCGCTGTTATTTGCAAGCACTTTGCGGAAAAGATGGCGGTGGGAACAAAGTATGAGGAAGAGTTCCGCCTGCTTGAGCGCATTGAGCGTTTGGCTCCAGAAGTTATTCTTAAGGAAAAAGGCACGAAGAAAGACATGTGTGCCAATATTGATATGTATTCCGGTTTTGTCTACTCCATGATTGGCATTCCTGAGGCGCTTTTCACGCCGCTTTTCGCGTGCGCGCGTATGGCGGGGTGGTCTGCGCACCGCTTCGAAGAGATTGTGTCAGGCAGAAGAATTATTCGACCAGCGTATAAAAACACCTATACGGCGCCGAAGGAATACATACCGTTGCTTGAACGTCGCTAGGATATACGACAAGAAAAAGACGTCCCCAAACGGGGACGTCTTCGTTTTCTGGCGGAGGAAGTAGGATTCGAACCCACGGAACCTTGCGGCTCAACAGTTTTCAAGACTGCCGCCTTCAACCACTCGGCCATTCCTCCTTATAGGGCATGCGGTATCGAATGTTTTCCATTCGGTATCAGCCGCAATGCAGTTTATCAGGATACCATATAATACGTTTCGTGCTTGATGAAGTCTACATGGGTCTTGCAATTGAAGAAGCTCTCCGGGCAAAAAGTCTGGATGAGGTTCCAATTGGTGCTGTCGTCGTTTACGAACCGCACGACCCGGAAACACGCAAGTCTTTAGCAGAGCCGCGCGTTGTTGCACGGGCATGCAATATGCGCGAGACCTGGCAAGACCCTGCTGGTCATGCAGAGTTTATCGCTTTAGAGGCTGCTGCCAAAGAACTCGGAACTTGGAGGCTTGCCGGGTGCACGGTTTATGTCACGCTTGAACCTTGCGTGATGTGTGCAGGTTTAATGCACCAAGCTCGTGTTGACCGGTGTGTGTTTGGGGCTTTTGACCCAAAGGCGGGAGCGCTCGGAAGCTTATACCAGATACATGCTGATGAGCGCCTTAATCACACCTTTGAAGTGCAAGCAGGTGTGCGAGAAGAAGAATGCGCAGGTCTTTTAAAAGATTTTTTTGCTGCAAAAAGGAAGAAATAAAACTTCCTTTACGTGAAAGGCATTCTGGTGAAATCCGAAGCTACAAATATGGTTGAGACGGCTGCCAATGTACAGCTGAACCAGGCTAGAACCAGCGAACAAGGCTGGACGAAAATTATTGCCCCCGCGAAGGTGAACCTGTTTTTGGGAATAGGGGACAAACGAAGTGATGGCTACCACGAGGCCCTAAACATCATTCATGCTTTAACCTTACACGATCTGCTCTATATGAAGATGCGCGATGATCAAGCTGGATCTGGGCTCTCGCTTACTTTGACAGAGTCGTATAAAAACGGAACTTCGCCCCTTGGAATTTCTCCTGAAGAAAATATCGTATATAAAGTCATCTACGCACTTGCCGAAGCCGTTGGTTTTGACCGCGATGTCCATATGGATGTCCACATAGAGAAAAGCATTCCTGCTCAAGGAGGGCTTGGTGGAGGCTCATCCGATGCAGCTGCAGCCCTGCTGGGTGCGGCAGAGTTATGGGGGTTGTCTTCTGACGCCGATGAAATCTTTGCAGTTGCCCGCACGCTTGGGGCAGATGTGAGTTTCTTCCTTCACGGCGGTTGCGCTTGCTTTGACGGTGCAGGGGAGCACTTTCAGCGCAACTTGGTTCCGCTTTCTGAACCCATTGTTCTTGTGCGCCCTGATAAAGGGGTGCTTACGTGTGAAGCCTATCAACGCTTTGACACTCTTGAATCTCCCATAGATGAGGAAGCGAAAAAAGCGGCCCTTGTGGCAAAAGAAGCTTCGGAAGTGATATTAAACAACAACCTTGCTCCGGCGGCAGAGTCGCTTTTGCCGGAACTTCGTGAAGTTAGAGAATGGCTGCAAGGTCAAAAAGGCGTAAAACAAGTGCTGCTTTGCGGAAGCGGCTCAACGACCTTTGCTATTTGTGATAATGTGGATTCCGGATACAAGATTTCGGCGGCTGCGCAACTTCGCGGGTGGTGGTCGAGAACGAGTTCCTTTAGTCCGGTCAAAGCACAAGTTATTCCTCAGGCTTAACGCATCGAAACCCTACCAAAGGAGAGGAAGCATGATAGGCATTATCATTGCGGTTGTCGTTGTCGTCGTACTAGTCATCATTGCTATCGCCATGTACAACAACTTGGTGAGACTTCGCAACATGGTGGACAATGCATGGGCACAAATTGATGTTCAGCTCCAACGCCGTTTAGATCTTATTCCAAACCTAGTCGAAACTGTTAAAGGATATGCGTCTCATGAGCGGGGAACCTTTGAGGCAGTTACTCAAGCACGTTCTGCAGTGATGAATGCCCCAGACCCTGCTTCAAAACTTGAGGCAGACAATGTTTTAAGCGGCACGCTGAAATCACTTTTTGCTGTCTCTGAGGCGTACCCTGAGCTGAAGGCAAACGAGAATTTCCAACAGCTCCAGTCTCAGCTTCAGGATACTGAGGACAAAATTAGCTACATGCGCCAGAGCTACAACGATACAGTTATGAAGTTCAACAACGCAATTCAAACTTTTCCCGGAAATATCTTTGCGGGAATGTTCCACTTTGAACCGCGTCAGAGCTTCGACGCTCAAAGCGAAGCGGAAAACGCTCCAAAAGTTTCTTTCTAGTATCCGGCGAATTTCTGCAGCATCGCTGTTCTGAGTTCTGCAGAAAGGTGAGTAGCGGGTATGGACCTGCAGATGTTTGCATATATCTGCGAGCTAACACATAGATGCAACTTGCAGTTAAGCTTTTAGGTCCTGGTTCTATGAGCGCGTTATAAGAGGGAAGGGGTAAGTATGTTTGCACGACTATCGCGCCTTATTCCTTTCCTTCTTATTATTGGATTTATTGCGCTTATCATCTATCTGGTAGTGATGTTTCGCTACTCGTCTACGCGTGCCAAAGAAATCCTGATAAAGATATTCACGTGGCTCAATATAGTGTTGTCGGCATTTTTTGTGCTGGCAAGTCTGTATGCGCTGCTCGACAACAATATGGTGGTGCTTGAGCTAAACCTTTCCTTCCTCGTTGTTTTTCTTTTAGCGCTTCTTATAACGCGCATTTGTCGCAGAGTATTTTTGAAGCATCATCCAAACTATCGAACCAAACCTCTAAAGACTGAAGAGGTGAAAAACAAAGGTCCCTTTAACTGGTTTAGATAGACTCAATTGCCATCGGCGAGGCGTTGTCAGAAAAATTTTACTTGTTGGTTGCTTTGTGTTGGGGATTGTCGGCCGGAAGATTTCAGGTGCTTTTTAGCCTCGTTTCGATATTTTTTGCAAAAGAAAAGCGCGTCCGTGTCTGGACGCGCTGATTGTCTGGCGGAGAAGCAGGGATTCGAACCCTGGAAGCGCTTTTGGCGCTTACTCACTTAGCAGGCGAGCACCTTCGGCCTCTCGGTCACTTCTCCAATAGCAAAATGGAATGATACCCAATATAAGAAAAGCTTGCAAATTAGAGCAAGCTACAACAGGTATAATGGATGCGCCTGTATTTAGATTATAAGGAGTCTTCATGGCCTCACTGCAAAGGCAGCACGGTATCTCCTCCAAAAGAATTAAAAGGCTCATTATTACCGTCGTTGCTTTTTTCCTATTCATTGGCATCGTTGCTCTGTTTAACAACACTAATATTTTTGCGGGCAAGTCGTATTCCATGCCTCGAGTCAACATTGCTGCTGATGTTGAAACGGATGGGTCGCTTCACGTAACTGAACAGAGGACCTTCAACTTTTCGGGTGACTTTGAGGCTGTATGGTGGACCTTTAGTGACCTGCCTTCTAATTCAACTTTGAAAGTTTCTTCAATACAGTATGCCGACGCAGACGAAAACGGCAATCCAACGGGGTCTTGGACCACGCTCAATGAGGTTCCGTTTGTTATTGCTTGGCGCGATGAAGGAGGTCCTGAGGAAGAGGCCTATTCCTACGATGCCGGAAAAGATACGGTTTATGCGTTCTCAAACGCGTCAGATACATCTCGCGTGTATCAGATTGACTACACCGTCGTGAATGGCGTGACGGCATATAAAGATATCGGCGAAGTTTATTGGAAATATATCGGAGACTATTGGGAAGAATCTTCCCAAAACGTTACGTGCACCATATCTCTTCCGGTGCCAAGCGGCACGACCGTAACGCCAGGAGATAATGTGCGTGCTTGGGGTCATGGACCGCTTGATGGTCAAGTTTCTGTTGGGGAAGATGGCAAAGTAACTTATACCGTTTCCAATGTTAATGCTGGTCAATTCAGCGAAGCACGCGTGGTCTTTCCGGTGACGTGGCTTACTAATTTGCCCGAATCCGCTCAGACCAGTGCAAACAACAAGGTCTACTTGGACACCGTCGTCAATGAAGAGAAGAATTGGAGCGACCAGACATCGCGAGCGCAGTTTATGACGCTTGTCGTTACTGCAATCATCGGGGTAGTTTGTCTGCTCCTTATTGCATGGGCTCTACGTATGTTCTTTAAGTATGGCAAAGACTATGAGCCCGATTTCAAGGATAAGTATTGGCGCGACGTTCCAGCTAAGGGTGTACATCCTGCCGTTATTGGAAGGCTTTGGCGGTGGAACGAAGAGTCGAACGATGACTTCACGGCGACGCTTATGCACCTATCTGCCCTTGGTGCTTTAAGAATTGACAAGGGTTCGTATACCAACGCGAAGGGTAAGGCCGTTGAGGATTACTACCTGACTCGTATACCGGGTGTTGAGCTTACGAGTCCCATTGACCAAAATGCCATGGACTTTCTTTTCGAGACCATTGGCAAAGGCGAGAACGCTATCTGGTTCGAGTCAATAAAAGAGTTCGGGAAAAACGATCCGAGCAAGTTTACCGAAGGCATGAATGGCTGGCAGGGATTGGTGAGTGCAGAGGCCAACAAACAGGACTTCTTTGAGATGAAAGGCGATAGATATCATACGGTCTTTATCGCGCTGACTGTTGCAGTGGCAATAGCTGCTGCTATTTTGGTCGGTCTTATGGAAAACTTCATTTCGCTCATTTTCACGGTCCCAACTGCCATTGTTCTCGGTGTGATTGCGCACTTTATGCCGCGAAGGACGAAAGAAGCGACAAATACAGTTGCGCGCTGTAAGGCCTTGAGAAACTGGTTGAAAGATTTCTCGAGCCTTAACGAGCGCCCACCGACAGATGTCAAAGTTTGGGGCGAGTTTATGGTCTACGCATTCCTTTTTGGAGTAGCGAAAGAGGCTATGAGGCAGCTTGAAGAAACAGTACCTGAGGTACTGACCAGTCAAACCGATGGCATGTCGATGAATTCGTGGTATGTACCGTGGTGTGTTTGGTATGGGTACGGCTATGACGCCGGTGGGGCAGTAAGTTTCGATACTGTTGCCAGTGATGTTTTCCAAACGACGCTTGCAAACACAGTTACTACTGCCGAAAGCGCCCTTGATGCCCTTGAAGGCAATGGTTTGGACGGCTTCGATAACTTCGGTGGTGGAGGCGGATTCTCCATGGGAGGCGGCGGCGGATTTGGCGTCGGCGGCGGCGCGCGTTAAACTTTCTGTCTGCTGATTATTTCAACTCCAGAATCGCGAGATATTGAGGTAGGTCGCATATGGCTTCAGACAATGTCGTTTTAATCGGTATGCCCGGTGCAGGTAAATCAACTATTGGTGTTGTCCTCGCAAAGGTATTGGGATATGACTTTCTTGATGGTGACCTGCTTATTCAAAAGCAAACCGGAAAGACTTTACAAAGACTGATTGACGATTTTGGACCGCTCGGTTTCATTGAAATTGAAGGGGAAGTTTTACACGACATTAGCGCAGAAAAGACAGTTATTTCTCCGGGTGGCAGCGCTATTTATTCCGATGTAGGAATGTCTCATTTACAGCAGTTGGGAACAATAGTCTATCTTGAGATTTCCTATGAGAGTCTTGTTGAACGGCTCGGTGATTTACACGAACGCGGTGTTGTTCTTAAAGAAGGAATTGGGACAGATTTGAAGAAGCTTTACGACGAGAGAAAACCTTCGTATGAATACTATGCCGACATAACTGTTAATGTCGATGGGCTAAGCATTACGCAAGCTGCCAGGACTGTAGAAAACCTACTGAATTCGCCGGAGGAATAGGCTGCGCATTGTTTTAGAATTATTGGAACCGTTGTAAGATAGACAAAAGTTTGAGCCCTCGTAGCTCAGGGGATAGAGCACCGCTCTCCTAAAGCGGGTGGCGGCGGTTCGAATCCGCCCGGGGGCACCAGATAAAACAGCAGGTCAGAGGACATTTTTCCTCTGACCTGCTTTCTTTTTCGGGGATGCCAATTT
>JBMNSK010000004.1:0-62972 GCA_050945155.1 Eggerthellaceae bacterium
CAACATTGAGCGCCTTACGTGCCCCGAGAGCCATCTCAGAAGCGGTTTCGGATGACACCGCCCCTTGCGTATCGAGTGTTGTTTGCTCCACCGACAAGAGGTGAGCTTTTATTTCGTTGGTATAGCTTACAATGCCCCCTTTAACGACCTCAGAAGAGCCTGGAATACTTGTAAGCGTAGCCGATATAAGTCCTCCGGTAAGACTTTCTGCAGTCGCAATACATATGCCATGCGACTGTGCAGCTTCAACTACTGTTTTTGCAAGTGCTGCAAGGCTGTCCTCTTCCTGCTCAAAAGCTTCTGAGCGTTCGGGTTCACCGAGTTTGTGTTTTCCATCCTTCTGAACACTCTTATTCTCAGATCCGGGTTTGAAAAGGTGTCGCGCCTTCGCGATATAGTCGAGCATGGACACTATGGTAAGGACCAAAGCGATGGTCATGATTATCCAACTAAAGATATACAGTCCCTGGTAAAAATCGGGACCGATGGAACGCATGAAATCGGTGTCTTTCACGGTAAAAAGCACTATCGCAATCATCTGAAAGACAGTTTTAGCTTTTCCGTACCAACTTGCTGCAATCACAAAACCTTTAGAAGCAGCCACCATACGCACGCCAGATACGATGAACTCACGCGCGACAATAATCAAAACGACCCAACTTGGAAGCGCACCTAACTCAACCAAAACCAAAAGAGCGGCTATGACCAAAATCTTATCGGCAAGTGGGTCCATGAACTTACCGAAGTCGGTTACTTCATTTCGACTCCGAGCAAGATACCCATCAATCCAATCCGTGCAAGATATGAGAATAAAAAGGCCAGCTGCTATAAAACTTTGTGTACTTCCCCGCAGGTGAGGGACGTTAAACCAATCTGGCCAGGGAGAAATTAAAGCGACCACGAATACCGGTACCAAACAAATACGTACGAGCGTCACGATGTTGGCAGGTGTCCACATCGTTTCCTTTTTTGTTTGCACCGTTTTCGCCATCAGTCCCCTCGCCTATTCGGCTTCCATCTCATAGAAGAGCGTATCGACAATCCGACACCTTACTATCGTAGCTGGTTTGCCTTGCTTTAGGTAGGTTACACCGTCTACTTCCGGAGCCTGGTAATACGTGCGACCAAAAATTTCACCGTCTTCTTCTCTGCCTAAGATTAAAACGTCGGCTTCGCTTCCAATACGCCTGCTCACTTTTGCGGTACAAATTGAATCTGCAAGGTCGCGAATATATTGAGCACGGCGAAGCTTTTCGTCATCGGGGATTTGACAAGGCAGGTCCGCAGCAGGCGTTCCCTCCTCGCGCGAGTAGGGAAAAACACCAATATAGTCAAGGTCCGTATCTTCTATAAACGCGCATAGTTCATCGAAGTTCTCTTCGGTTTCTCCTGGGAATCCGGCTATGAAGGTTGTACGCAGACAAACACCAGGAATCTTTGCACGAATATGGTCTATCAGGCGCCGAAATTCTATGCCTGACCCTTTTCGGTTCATAGCTTTAAGAATATCTGCATTTACATGTTGTAAAGGGATATCGAAGTAATTGCAGATGTTGCTGTGACTACCAACGACCTCAATTAGATCATCAGTCATGTGTTCGGGCTGAATATACATGACGCGAAACCACGTATCAGGAAAGTCTTCCGCACAAATCTTCATTAAATTCGCGAGCGTCGACTTCTCTTGAAAGTCACTTCCCCACTTTCCGGTGTCCTGCGCAATGAAGATAATTTCTCGCGTTCCTCGCGATACTAAATCCTTCACTTCGGCTTCGATGGATGCAAGGCTAAAGCTTTCGTAGTGACCGCGAATTTGTGGGATGGTGCAAAACGAGCAGTTACGGTCACAACCATCGGAGATTTTGACATAGGCAGATACCGGGGCATCAAGTTGAAGCTGAGCATTGCTAGGTTTACCTTCATTTCCCTTATCTTGAATTCCAAAAATATCATCAAGAATGGAAACGATATTTTCTTCAGAGGCAAAAGGAACAAAGTCAGATGCCTCATTGAGTTCAGCGGCAAGATCATCGCCGTAGCGTGAGGGCATGCAACCCGCAACAATCAACCGCGTCTTTTTTGACTTGACTCCAGAAAGTCCTGCAAGCTCAAAGATGCCATCGAGACTTTCTTCAGTTGCTTCTTGGATAAAAGCGCAGGTATTCACCACAATTGCCTGTGCAGAAGCATAGTCATCACAAAGAGTGTAACCAGCCGCATCAATGCGCTGTTTCATATGCTGGGTATCTACCTCGTTTTTTGCGCAGCCAAACGTGAGGAAGGCAATATTTTTATTGCTTCGTTCATTCATAGACTAGCGGTAATTTACAAACTGGAGCGGTTGCCCATAGTCTTTAGCCTTAAGAGCAGCAATAACCTCTTGCAGGGTATCTTTCGAAGCTGAACTGACGCGGAGCTTCTCGCCCTCAATCTGGCTTTTCACCTTGAGTTTAAGCGCTTTAATATCTTTGTTAATTTTGCCAGCCGTTTCTTTGTCGATGCCCTCGACTAACTTACCAACACGACGCACCGTCGCACCGGCAGCAGGTTCAATATTTCCCCAGGTTATGGCATTAATCTCAATACCACGCTTGATGAGTTTCGACTGCAAAACGTCAAGTACCTGCTTTAAAACAAAATCACTTGGTGCCTGAAGTGTGAACGTCTTATTCGTCTTGTCTAATTCAATTGAAGACCCAGAGTTCTTCAAGTCATAACGCTGCGAAATCTCACGTTTTGCCTGTTGGTATGCGTTATCTACCTCTTGCATATCAACGACAGAAACTACGTCAAAGCTTGATTCCTTAGCCATAAAACACCCCTTGTCTACCTACAAGCTCGAAAAAATTCCTGGTCAGACACTCATTAATTTGAAGAAGAGTTCGATGATGAATTTGAGTCAGACGAAGACGAGCTTGAGTCTGATGAACTCGAGCTATCAGACGATGTTGCCTGTCCATGATCTTGCTTCCATTGGTCTAAGATTGCTTGAAAGTCAACCGTATAGGCATACATGCCACCGTACGTGGAATTCGTCTTTAGCTCAACTTCATTGCCATCTACCTTCACCGTAAGAGCTTCTGGACGCCACGTGGCAATAGTCCACTTGTCGGTTACGTCAACCGTCTGAGTTGTGGGACCATCAAGGTTTTCCGCGGAAGAAGCCTCGGTTGAGTCACCTTCATAAATTTCGATATAAACGGTCTCCCCATCAGCGACAGTGTATTCAACTGAAGCACTCGTCGGAGCTTGTTCTTCAGTCTGCGTCGTATCGGACATACCGGATACAGGAACATTTTCTGCACTCTGTTGATTTGACTGAGAACCACCAAAAAGAAGGGCAATGATGATTATCAGCAGGATGAGAATTATTGCTCCGCCAATGATAAAGGGTAAGCGCTGACGAAGTCTTGATACGTGCGGTCCAGAATAGTAATTCGTATACTGGTTGCGCGGAACAGCCACATGATTGTTCCTATGATAGTTACGCCCGTTATAGGCGGATAAATCGCGTGAACGCCAATCATCGTAGCTATTATCACGGCGGTTTCGCTCTCGAGCATATCTATCACGCGAATAGCTGCTGCCGTAATCAGCGCGAGCAAATTCTGTTCGGTCATCATAGAGCGGACCCGAGAAGCGGTTGCGTCTGCGATCTAGCCCTTCGCGCTGTGGGCGTTCGCTATCCTTACGCCTGCTTAAAATGCGATCACGTGCATTTTCGAAACGTGACTCGCCGCCAAAATCGAGGCTAATCGAATCTTCACGGGCCTGTCTTACACGATACTCATACGCTTCATCGAGGTACTTATGCGTCATTTCCGTGGGGTTTAAACCAAGAAACCGCGCATACGCATTCACCATGTTGCGCGTATAGCCATGAGGGGGCATAGCTTCGAAGTCGGAGTTTTCAATGGCACGTAAAATATCGGGGCGAATACGCAGCCTTCGAGCAACAGTGTTCAGGTCATAACCTTTCTGCTCTCTCACATCACGAAAGACTGCACCAAATGATACCTGTGACACGGGTTTCTCCTTTAAGCCTCATCGTTTGCTTCGAATGCTTTGAGTGTTTCAAGCTCCATCTCATCTACGAGGACTTCTCGGGGCTTACTTCCATTTTGTGGTCCGACAATACCCTTTTCTTCAAGCATATCCATTATACGACCTGCGCGCGAATAACCAACTTTGAGGCGTCGCTGTAGATTTGAAGTCGATCCAATACCGGTACTCACCACAATTTCTGCAGCTTCCCAAACCAAAGGATCATCGTCTCCGACTGAACCACCCGAACCATCGGGTTGAGATGATCCGAGAGTGATGAGATTCTTCTGGTCCAAAATCTCATTGTGGTAATCGGGTTCAGCCTGCGTACGCAAATAGTCCGCTACTTCGTTTATCTCTTCATCGGTGATAAAACATCCCTGGATACGACGTGGCTCTGGATACTCCGGCTGAGAAAGCAGGAGATCACCTTTGCCCGTAAGACGCTCAGCGCCTGTTGTATCAAGGATAACGCGCGAATCCATACCTGATGCAACGGTCATGCCGATACGTGTCGTAATATTAGCCTTGATAAGGCCCGTTACGATATTTGCTGAAGGACGCTGCGTGGCAACAATCAGATGAATGCCTGCGGCGCGAGCTAATTGAGCAATACGGCTAATGGAAAACTCAACCTCTTTACCCATATTCATCATGAGGTCAGCAAGCTCGTCAATCACGATAACGATATACGGAAGCTCTTGGGCATTTTCGTCTTCAAGCTGCCCGTTGCTTACCTTGGCGTTGTACTGGCTAATATTGCTCGCATTAGACTTTGAGAAAAGCTTCAGGCGGCGCTCCATTTCGGCAACGCCCCAGGAAAGCGCGCTTGCAGCCTCTTTTGGCTCCATTACCACCGGGGTATAGAGATGGGGAATGTCTTTGTATTTGTTCAGTTCAACCCGCTTCGGGTCAATCATAATAAACAGCACCTGATCAGGCGTCGCGCGCATCAAAATAGAAACAATCATGGAATGGATGGCCTTGGTTTTACCTGATCCCGTGGTACCGCCAATAAGCAGGTGAGGCATCATTGCCAAGTCACAAACAATTTTGTTGCCCTCGACATCCTTGCCGATTGCAATTTCAAGAGGGCCTTCATGAGCAGACGGTAATACATCTCCCAGCAGTACGTTTTCGCGCTGAGAATTCGGAACCTCAATGCCGACGTAGTTTGTTCCGGGAATAGGAGCAAAGATACGCACACCCGGTGCTGCAAGTGCAAGTGCAATATCTTGTTCAAGGTTGATGACGCGGCTAACCCGCACACCGGAAGGTAGCTCAACGCTAAAAAGCGTTACGGAAGGTCCAACAACCCAGTCAACAACTTGGGCCATGATATGGAAGTCTTCAAGCGTCTCCTGCAGGTGCGCTGCAGTCTGTGCGAGGTTCGACTCAAATGTTTTCGAGTGCTTCTTTGACTTGCTGGTTTTCAGGATAGTAAACGGTGGAAGTTTGAATCCTTCTTCATCCTCTTTTCCTTTACTATCACTGGTCTGAGGGGTTTTTACCGCAGGAACAACCACGGGCGGTGTACCGAGCTTGCGAGTCTTCTCTCCCTCAGGTTTTATTCGATGGGTCCGGTCATGGTCACCACTGTTCTGGCCGAGTTTACGTGTTAGTGCGCGCGTTTCGCCATTGCTGGGTGTTGGGGACGAAGGCCTCGTGCCATGCTGGTTCATAAGCTTTGTCTGGCTTCCTACACGACCTGGTCGTACACTCCGTTGTATTTCCTGGTCAAAAACATGATTCAGGCCTGCTTCTTGCTCTGCCTCAATACGTTTCTTCTCACGAATTTTTTCAAGACCCTTGCTTGCAGAAAAACCAATAATCACAAGGCCAGCGAGGATAACGCCAACCATGATAATGACCGAAACAACTTGTCCAAAAAGACTCAGAAGCACCCAAGCAATTCCCGCGCCGATATAGCCACCGTGGCTCTCAAGCTGGAACGGTGAAAACAGTGTTGCGGGAACAGCAGAGTCACCAAAGTTTGACGGCGTAAAAAGCGCAAAGATAACCAAGAGCGCAAAGTAAATCATCGTAAGGCCAATAGCCATACGTGTCGTTACTGTCGTGTTCTGGTGGTAGATAAAAAAGCTGACCCCTATAGCAATTAGGAGTACCGGCAAAATATAAGCCCCAAGACCAAAGCCTTGGTGGAGCATATAAGAGAGGTTTGATGCAACCGGTGTGTTTGCGGGTATAACGACAATAGCGAAAAGAGCTAGTGCTAAGACGGCGCATACGATACCAGCAATATCGCGACGCTGTCGCTCGTTAATGACCCTGCTGTCATCCTCGACTACCCGCTCAGGTGCAGGCTTTCTCCTGGATTGCTTTTCAGCAGGACTTGCCGCTCTTCTATTCGTTTTCGCTGTCTGTGCCCGCTTATTACGTGCACGTGAATTTGAAGACTTACGGGCCACTGCCCACCCCTTTTGTACTGCGTTTATTCTGCTTCATCCATGAGGACTTTTATCTTCGACGCTCATTATATATTAAAGCTCGATGACATTCACAACCGTTACAGGACGCTGTTTTGTTCTCTCCCAGATAAGGGATAGCGCAGCATCGCGCCCTGCTTTTTCAAGTTCAATCTTGCCCCACTTGCGTGCGATTTGTTTCTTTAAGGCAGATTTAACTGCCGTTCGTACCTCATCCTGCAAGTAGGCATCATCGCCACCAGCTATACCACGCATCTCTACCTGTATTTCACCGCAGATGGTCTGAGTCACTTCATCAGCTGCAAATGCGATACTGGCAAAGCCCTGTGTTCCAAGTGCAGTACGCTCATCAAGAACATCTTGAGACGTATCGCCAACCGAAAGTCCATCAACATAGACAACGCCGCTCTCAACAAAGTCGCCACGCTGTACACCATTAATCGTAAGCTCAAGTGTTTCTCCGTTATCGCAGATAAATATGTTGTCGTGCGGAACGCCTGTCGCTTCAGCTAAACGAGCATGAGCCCGCAGATGAGCAGCTTCGCCATGCACCGGCATGAAGGCACGCGGGCGAACGATGGACAAAACCAACTTAAGTTCTTCAGCACCTGCGTGTCCGGAAACATGCACCATGGCACGATTTTTGTCGTAAACATCCGCCCCAATCTTTGCAAGCGAATTGATAACTTTTGTTACTGCCTTTTCATTACCCGGAACTGGCGTTGCGGAAATAACAACTGTGTCTCCCTCATCAATAGAGATAGTCTTATGCTCGCCGTTTGCAATGCGAGCAAGCGCCGAGAGCGGCTCACCTTGTGAACCGGTACACATAACGACAACCCTCTCCGGCGGTGTTTCGTTCATATAGTACGAATCAATAATGTCACTGTCATTGATATGCAGGTATCCTAAGCGTCGCGCAATCTCGGTGTTTTGAATCATAGACCTGCCCGTTACAACAACTTTGCGTCCATTAGCAATAGCAACGTCACAAATCTGCTGCATACGATGGATATGGCTTGAGAAGCAGGCGATGATAACACGTCCTTTTGCCTGAGCAATAATACGCGACAAAACCTTGCCCACCTCAGCCTCTGATGGTGTGAAGCTATTCTTTTGAGCATTTGTCGAGTCTGACAGCATAAGGTCGACACCAATCTCGGCAAATCGAGAAAGAGCTGCAAAGTCTGTGTGCACACCGTCAATTGGCGTTTGATCAAGCTTGAAGTCGCCCGTGTGCAAAACATTTCCCGCTGGTGTTTGAAAGAAGATTCCCACTGAACCAGGAATGGAGTGGTTTACCGCAAAGAAATTCGCTGTAAAGGACCCAAGACGTATTTGCTCACCTGGTGAAACTTCAATAAGTTGATAGTTTTTAATCTTATGTTCTTGAAACTTGCCCTCGATAAGACCCAGGGTAAGGCGCGTTCCGTAAATCGGAACAACGCGGTCAAGATCTTTATAGATATACGGCAAAGTGCCCGTATGATCCTCATGACCGTGGGTAATAAAAATACCCTTGAGCTTCTCACTGTTTTCAAGGACATAAGAATAATCTGGAAGGACAAGGTCAATGCCGGGGTGATTATCGTCTGGAAACATCAGCCCTGCATCATCGATAATCATGTCATCGCCGCACTCAAAGACCGTCATGTTCTTTCCGATGGCGTCAAGACCGCCGAGAGGAATGATTTTTAATTTTGCATTCGGATCTTTTGCAGGTGAATGAAAGTCAAGTTTTCTGTCGAGCTTTTTTGCCGTTTCAGAATCATAGCTGCCATTCTTGGTAAGTTGTGGCCGCTTGTGCTCAAGCTCGACATGTTTATAAGTTCTTGTTCGTTTTCTTGCTTTTCTTTGCTTGTTCGTACCTTGTTTAGGCTTCATTTCATGGTTTGATTTATGTTCTGCCATTCACTACCTCACAAACGAAAATATCCGCATAAACGCAGATATCAGTCCCTCCTTGAGGACGGGATTTTCTTTATGAAACGAATTCTCCCCTCATTTGAGGGGAGAATTCCATGATACTTATAAAACGCCAACCTCACGCATTATTTCTGCAAGAACTTTTGACTGTTCAGGCGTTGCGTCAACGAGAGGCAGACGAACCCCACCAACATAAAAGCCCATAAGGTTTAAGGCCTCCTTGACCAGAATTGGATTGGCCGTAGCAAAAAGGCCTTTCATTAATGGAAGGAAACGCTCATGTGCTTCGCGTGCTTTTTCGAAATCGCCCGCAGCGCAAGCATCGGTGATTTCCTTCATCCTATCTGGTGCGACATTGCCTGCTGTGGTGATAACGCCAACACCACCGAGTTTCATGATGTCATAGGTTAAAGAGTCATCTCCTGAATAAACAAAGAAGTCATCACCCGTGTTGTCGATGATTTCCTTGATTTGGTCAAGATTTCCCGATGCCTCTTTCACTGCAACAATGTTGTCAATATCACGGGCAAGCTTAATAGTGGTTTGAGCTTCCATATTCACGCCGCAGCGCCCAGGAATGTTGTAGAGAATAATCGGCAGGTCGACTGCAGCGGCAATAGCTTTAAAGTGTTCATAGAGACCAGCTTGTGGTGGCTTGTTGTAATAAGGCACCACAGCCATAAGGGCATCGACACCCGTTGTTGCCGCATCACGAGCAAACGCAATGGAGCCCTTCGTATCGTTGCTACCCACATTCGCTATAATCGGAACTCGGCCTGCGGCAGCCTCAACAGCATCCCTAAAAAGCTGCATCTTGTCTTCATAGCTTACCGTCGGACCCTCACCAGTCGTACCGCTGATAAGAACCGCATCGCTACCACCATCAATAAGACGCACGACGAGTTGCTTCGCCTTATTGTGGTCAACCTTCTTATCTTCATCATAGGGCGTAATCATAGCCGGAATTACACGACCAAATAATGGCTCAGACATCTTTTCCTCCTTCTCGTCTGCGTCTTCCTTTATTTCTACCTACCTATCAGGTGCAATCATTATCACATAGATAGGAGATCTTATAAGTGCTTAGAGCATAAAGTTCTCTAAACCTACAATGAGGCCAGATTTACCTTCGACGCTTCGAATTCCAAGCAAAACTCCGGGCATATACGAAGTTCTATCCCAAGAATCATGCGTGATGGTGAGCGTTTGACCCATCGAACCGAATATGACTTGCTGGCGTGCGGAATAACCCATACTGCGCACCGAATGAACCGGAACGCCATCAATAAGAGCTCCGCGCGCTCCTTCGGCACCGGCAATTTCTGTCTCTTTTCCAGGAGCCTCACTTACGCGGCCATTGCGACCTTCAGAAATGAGGTGTGCGGTACGAACAGCGGTCCCGGAAGGAGCATCTTTTTTCTGCGCATGGTGAAACTCAATAACTTCCGCTTCAGGAAAAAATGGAGCGGCTGCACGAGCAAACTGCATCATCAGCACAGCACCTGTCGTGAAGTTCGGAGCATAAAACAGACAGGCATTATTTTGAGCCTTTGCAGCAAGTTCTTCGAGCGTTTCGTTTGAAAGCCCCGTGGTTCCGACAACACAGTTAATACCTGCCGGAAGAGCAACTTCTAAGTTACCTGCCACTACAGAAGGCTGCGTAAAATCAACTAGGACGCTAAACTCTTCGGCAGCTATAGCATCAGCAACGGACGGATACACCGGAAACGCACGATTTGGCACCTTGGGGTCAATACCACAGACAAGCTCCATATCAGAAGCGTTTTCCACAGCCTCTACGACATGTGTGCCCATACGTCCGGCACAACCAGCTACTGCTACTCGAATCATAGTTTGCTCCTTTGAAATACGAATTTCTTCAATCCTACCATGCTTAAATTTGTTCAATTACTACATTCTGTCAGAGTGCCTTCTTTTTGTTTCAGAGGAAAGGCTATATAAAAAGCGGGAAGCCTTTTTGACAGCTCCCCGCTTCTTGAGCACAAATCTTTCTTAAGACTTAAGCCTCGTGGCTTCTCCGGGGGCTTCTCCCATCACGCATATGCGCATGGTCAGACTTATCATGGTGGCTGTGCTTTCGGTCGTTTTTATGGGAAGACTGCGGGGCGTCTGGCTTGTCCAAACGGTCGAGCGAGATTTTGCCAGTCTTCTCATCTACCTCGGTGACCTTTACCTTCACGACATCACCAATCGAAAGCATTTCTTCTACTGAATCAATGCGACCATTAGCAATACGAGAGATGTGCAAGAGTCCATCCTTGGATGCAGTAAGCCTGATAAAGGCACCAAAGTCCTTGATACCAACAACTTCGCCCTCATAGACTTCGCCTTCTTCGGGCTCTTTAATGATGTCGATAATCATAGCCTTGGCAGCTTCTCCTGCAGTGCCATCGACGGCAGCGATATGAATGGTGCCATCTTCTTGAATTTCAATCTGAGCACCGGTTTCTTCTTGGATACCACGAACCACTTTACCGCCTGTCCCGATAACTTCACGAATCTTATCGACCGGAACATGGATGGTCTCAATGCGCGGAGCGTAGGCAGAGAGCTCCTCGCGTGGATGCGCAATTTCAGCCAACATAGCGTTAAGGATGAAGGCTCTTCCTTCGTGTGCCTGTCGAAGGGCTCGACCGAGAATCTCCGTCGAAAGACCCTTTGCCTTGTTATCCATCTGAAGTGCGGTAATACCTTTTGGTGTCCCGCAAACCTTAAAGTCCATATCGCCTAAGAAGTCTTCAAGACCCTGAATGTCCGAGAGGATGACAACGTCATCGTCTTCTTTAATAAGACCCATAGCGATTCCTGATACCGGTGCCTTAATCGGTACGCCAGCATCCATAAGCGCGAGGGTTGAACCACAGGTCGATGCCATGGATGAAGATCCATTTGACTCTAAAATCTCAGACACTACGCGAATTGCATAGGGGAATTCATCTTCATCGGGCAATACAGGGACCAGGGCTCGCTCAGCCAAAGCGCCGTGTCCAAGTTCGCGTCGCTTCGGAGCACCCATTCGTCCTACTTCCCCTGTGCAATACGGAGGGAAGTTATAGTGGTGCATATAGCGTTTGCCTTCAATCGGCTCAATAGTGTCAAGGCGCTGCCATTCACTGAGCATACCAAGGGTGCAAACAGAAAGTGCCTGGGTCTGACCGCGCTGGAAGAGCGCAGAGCCATGTACTCGTGGAAGATATCCAGCCACAATGTGCAACGGTCTGATTTCATCGGCGCGACGGCCATCAGCGCGCTCTCCGGTTTGTATGACCATCTGCCTCATGGCATGCTTCTCAAGCAGTTTAAGCTCTGCGGCAATATCCGCTGCCCACTCTTCCTGTTCTTCCTCAGAGAAGTCCTGGTGAGTAATTCTGTCTTTGAGTTCTTCAACATGGGTCATGCGCGCCTGCTTGTCGGCGTCATGGAGAGCCGCCGACATCTCATCGAAGTAGGGTTCGATGCGCTCGGCAATGCTCGGATCTGGCTCGTGAAGCGGCCATTCGACTGCTTCAATCTCACAACGATCCAAGAAGCGCTGTTCGGCTGCGCAGAACTGAGCAATTGCCTCCTGCCCAAAGTTCATAGCCTCAAGCATATCTTCTTCTGAAACTTCATCTGCCCCTGCCTCAACCATGCTGATGTAGTCTGCAGTACCGGCGATGGTAAGCTCGAGATCTGAGGTCTCCTGCTCCTCATACGTAGGATTCACGATGAACTCCCCTGTTTCCTTATTGCGTGCGATTCTCACGCATGCTGCAGGGCCATCGAAAGGTGCAGAAGCAAGCATTAAAGCAGCAGAAGCACCCATGACACAGATCGTGTCAATGAGGTTTTCACTATCGACCACAAGCGTGGTAGCCACAATTTGAACCTCACGCTTGAAGCCGTCAACAAAACCCGGTCTTATCGGACGGTCAATCATACGAGCCGTCAGAGTCCCTTTTTCTGAAGGACGTGCCTCTCGTTTCAGGTATCCGCCCGGGATACGTCCAACCGCGTACATCTTTTCAATAAAATCGACGGTCAGCGGGAAAAAGTCGTAGTCCTTGTCTTCCTTTGAAATAACTGCGGTTACTAAAGCTGTTGTATCACCCTGACCAACAAGCACAGCTCCACTTGCCTGCTTTGCAAGCTCGCCGGTTTCTAGGCGATACTGCTTTCCGTAAAGTTCAAAGGTTTCCACAATTTTGTTCATATAGAATTCTTTCTCTTCTTCCTTCTCCGCCCTATTGCGAAGAAGCCTCTTTGGCGTTTTGCGCCGCGAAAGTTAACGCCCTTGCGTCGCCCTCCGCTTCCTGAAAATTCAGGTTTGTTACTTCAAACATCAAAACTTTTTGATGTTCTTAAACGAAAGGCCCGCGAAGCGGGCCTATCGAAATAACCACTGTTAACCACGAATGCCAAGTCTCTTGATTAAATCACGATACTCGTCAATGTCGCGATTCTTAATGTAGTCCAGATACTGACGCCTATGGCCAATGAGCTTCATCAAACCACGGCGGGTATGATTATCCTTCTTGTGAGTCTTTAGGTGCTCGGTAAGGTTACGAATACGCTCAGTATCGATAGCTACCTGAACTTCAGGGCTACCCGAATCGTTCTCACCCTTACCGTATTCCTTAATGAGTTCTGCGATGCGCTCTTGGCTAATGCTACGCCTACTGGTCATGTAAACCACCTTTCTTTATGTCGTTGCGACAAAAATCACTTTTTACTGAGGGGCAAACGGTGGGAGTTGCTCTCTAAGTAAAAGTTCTCATAACAGCAAGTTGGAATTGTACGTGAGATGCGCGCATTTGTACAGCTCACCACACAAAAAAGTCCATATCCTATGCATAAGCGAGCACTTATGCCCTCAGTTCGGCTAAAAGAAAGTCGATGGACTTTATCTGGGCGCCCAAATGGTAGTTAATCCACTGTTTGAGCAGCTGGAAAATTTCAATCTGGCACTCTTGGGGAATATCCTTATCAAGAATGGTCTCAAACGTTGACCGAAGAAGTACGCGCTGCCAGGCTATCGTCTGGGCTTTAACCATCAGTGTTTCTCTTTTAAGCGCACAGGCCGGACAAAGTAATCCCCCATCTTCTAAGCTGAAGTGAAGGTAGGAACCCGTCTCGGTCGAAACCGTTTTTCCACAAAGCGAACAAGTATCAAGCTGAGGTCCAAAACCGAGAAAGGCACAAGCCTTAATAAGGAAGGCAGCACAAAGCCCTAAATCGGATGGTCGCTCTGTTTTTGAAAGCAGGTCGAAAGCTTTTCGCGTCATCTCGAAGAGCTGCGGTTCTTCCAAATCCTCCTCAGTAGATTTTGCAAGGAACTCAGCAATGCACGCAGCGGTCGATGCAAGTTCGAAGTCGTGCCGAATCTGCTCATGGGCGTCAATGAGTTTGGCTTCACTGATAATGGCTAGTTTTTTGCCCTCATGGAGTAAAACTTCAACATAGCTGTAAAGTTCAAGGCGAGAAGAAAAAGAACTCTGCGGTTTTCGAGCGCCCTTAGCTACCGCGCGTATCTGCGCGCCATTTTCTCCGAGCAGCGTCAGAATTAGGTCAGTTTCTCCGAGCTTGGTCTTCTTAATGACAATTGCCCGTGCGGTATAGCTGCGATTTGCCATGTTCTAATGGTTCATTCCAAAGAAAATGCCAATAGCAACCAAAACGACAAGGATGACAACCACGATAAGAACTTTGCGCCAGTTATGATCTTTGTCATCGTTTTCTGGTGCTTGAAACTCCCGAGCTTCCTTATCTGTTGTACGCTCAACGACCGGAAGCTGCATAGTCTCTCCCGACCTCCACACTTTTTGTGGTGGTACATAGTCGGAGTCCACTAACCGCTCTTCTTCATCTTCTTCTCGCTTAAACGAAGGAGCATTTCGGTCAAACCCTGACAAATCAGGCTTATAGTTACCTTCTTCATCAAACAAAGAGCCAGAACTCTCAAACGATGAGCTTTGACCGCTCGAATGCGTATCCGGGTTCAAAATAATCTTTGGAATGGAAGCAGAATCAAGCATGGATGACCGCGGCATGTGATTGACCGCTGGGGCCTGGGGCTGAATCACAACACTGTCAGATTCATTCCGATGCCGGTCGCGTCCATCACCGCCCCAGAGAGAAAACGCACTTGCGGTTCCTTTTATGCGCGTAACCTGCGGTGAACGGTGTGGATACATCCCTGAATCCGGTTCATTATTTGCTTGGTCTGTGATGGTCGGCAAGACGCTCGTATTCGAAGCATCATCCATCCCGGAAGAGCTCTCGTTGTTGTCTGTTTCACGAGCACTTTCTTCTAAGGAATCTTCATCTGAATTTGCTTCACTTATTTCAGATTCTGCCTTTGTGGCTTTCTCTTCATGACCAGACCCCTCTTCTACTGGGGTTCTTTCTTCTAAAGATGAAGCGATATAGTCTGAATCATTGAGCTGACTGCTCGTGTCTTCCTCTAATCTATCTTCGGCGCCAGGTTCAGCCTCCTCTTCCACAGAGGTCTCTGTATCCATAGAGTCTTCTGGGGATACCTGTTTGTCTTCAGCTGCGTCGACTAGACCTTCCCCTTCTTCACCAGATACCGCCTCAGCTTCATCCGGTTCATCTGTTGCGGGTGTGTGGTCATAGGTATAGGTATCTTCCTCGCGCATTGCCTCCAGAACCGCGCGGTCCTTTGTGTCAATCATCTCGAGGACTTCGGTTTCGTGTTCGCTCTTTTCCTTGTCCTCGTCAACGGCACGCGCGAGCGCTGCAAGCTTTCCAACCAGAGGAAAACCGCATTCATTGCAATACTTCGCCCCATCTCTATTTTCAGTGTTGCAGTTTGGGCAAATAATCATTCTTGCATGCTCCTGTATAAAAAATGCGTCACATAACTAACACTCTTACTTTAAGACTTTAAAAATGAAAGAAGAGTGAGAAATAATTAGTTTTCTTCGCCGTAACCAAATCGACGAATTTGCTCAGAATCTCGGCGCCAATTTTTCTTAATTTTTACCTGCAAATCGAGGTACACACGGGCATCAAGAAGCCGTTCAAGATCTTTTCGTGCCTGCGTTCCTATACGTTTAATTGCTCTTCCACCCTTGCCGATGATGATTCCTTTTTGGCTGTCATGTTCAACATAGATACTTGCTTCAATATGACAGAGGTTCGTCTTTGATTTATATGAGAATTCATCAACCATAACGCCAATTGCATGGGGAATTTCATCACGAAAATCGCGCAGAATTTTCTCGCGAATAAACTCGGCAATCAGTACTTCTTCTGGCTGGTCACAGGTCATATCGCGAGGAAACCAGAGTGGGCCATAAGGCATAAGCGAGGCAAGTGTTTCAATAAAGTCATCAACGCCTTCATGGGTTTTTGCAGAAAGCGTACATACTTTATCCCAAGAAGCTAAGTCGGATGCAGCATCAAGCTGCTTTCCAAGTTCTTCTTTATCTACCAAATCACACTTCGATAAGACCAGAATCTTTTTACCTTGAAACGGTTTTAGTTGGTTTGCCACCCACACATCCCCAGAACCAACCGGCTGAGATGCGTTAACAAGCATCACGGCGCAGTCTACGTCTTCGATAGCTGAGGAGGCGGACTCGTTGAGTTTTTCACCTAAGACATTTTGCGGCTTATGAAAACCCGGCGTATCAACCAAGATGAGCTGGTAGGAATCCGTGGTCAAAATGGCGCGCAGTGTTCGCCGCGTTGTCTGCGCTGTACCCGACGTGATAGCAATTTTTTCGCCAACCAAGGTATTAATAAGCGTTGATTTGCCAACATTTGGCCTACCAAGAAATGCAATAAAGCCTGATTTGAACTTGTCATCCGCAAGAAAGGTATCTGTCATCTCTTCACACCTATTAAGACAAGATAGCTATCACACGTGGCAGAAAGACTATAAGACCAACAACAACGCTCATGACCGCAAAGACAAGGATTGCGGCTGCTGCCGAATCTTTCGCTCGTTTTGCTAGTAATTGGTATTCGGGGCTAACCAAGTCTACAAGCGACTCAATCGCCGTATTCATACACTCGCCCCCAATAACCAAACCGATACAAATTAAAACTGCAGCCCATGAACCAAGGTCCAGGTTAAAAACAAACCCGCAGATAATAACTATGAGAGCAATCAGAAGATGGATTCTCATATTTCTCTGGGAAAAGAAATTATAAGAAAGTCCTTCTTGAGCACAGGAAAAAGATTTCAGAAGGGAAAATGGCGAATGGCGCTTCTTATCAGCGTCATTGCGCACGAAATTCTCTTTTTTCTCGGACTTATTTCCCATAATCTTTCACTTTAAGATTTTTTATCCTCTTGAGACGACCAAGCTTCTAAAATCTCGGACTCTTTTGCCTGCATCACTTCGGCATCCTCGTCCCGAATATGGTCATAGCCACAAAGATGTAAAAGCCCATGCACTAAAAGCAGGCTAATTTCTTCCCTAAACGTCGTTCCGTAATCGCGCGACTGCGAATGTGCTATATCAGGTGCAATGACAATGTCTCCGAGTTCAAAAACAGGTTCTTCCCCATCGGTTGAAACTTCGTCTTGCACACCGTCGCATTCAAAAGACAGAACATCGGTTGGACCTTCGCGATGACGAAAACGCTCGTTGAGGTAGGCCATCGTTTCATTGGTTACGAAATTAATTGAAACCTCAGTGTTAAAGGGTTTGTCTTCATAGGCAAGTACAAACGCTGTGAGTTCCTCAATAGGAATTTCGCGTAAATCGTTCTCACGGTAATCATAGTTAACTTGTATATCCACGATTATTCCTCTCCTTCGGCCTGCGCATACGCAGACACAATGGCGGCTACGAGAGAATGTCGCACAATATCTTTGTCGCTTAAGTAGCAAAATGCAATGTCATCGATTCCAGACAGAACCGTCTGTATATCCTTGAGTGCTGAAATCCCATGCGGAAGATCAAGCTGGGTTACATCGCCCGTAATAATCATCTTTGAACCAAATCCGAGGCGCGTTAAAAACATCTTCATCTGTTCATGTGTCGTATTTTGCGCCTCATCAAGAATAATGAAGCTGTCGTTGAGTGTCCGACCACGCATAAAGGCAAGGGGCGCAATTTCAATCACACCACCCTCGATGAGCTTCGTGGCCTTTTCAACATCGGTCATGTTGAAAAGCGCGTCATAAAGTGGCCTGATATAAGGATCAACCTTCTCCGTTAATGTTCCGGGAAGATAGCCAAGGCTTTCCCCTGCTTCAACAACCGGACGAGTAAGAATAATACGGCCAACTTCTCTGCGCTTTAATGCAGCAACTGCCATTGCCATCGCAAGATAGGTTTTTCCTGTTCCTGCAGGCCCAATGCCAAAGGTAATGGTGTTGTCGCGCATTGCATCAACATACTTTTTCTGTCCTGCGGTTTTTGGACGAATAGCGCGACCACGGTAGGTAAGCAGAATATCTTCGCGCAAATCATTGGGAGCAAATTCATTGCTTCTCAGTACTTGCACTGCCTGATTTACGTAGTCGACACTTGGTGTCTCTCCGCTCTCCACCATTTTGATGATGTCGGAGAAAAGAATCATCAGCTGCTGAACCTCAAGCGGATCACCCTCAAGAACTATAAGGTCACCGCGCAAGGTTACCCGAGCAGCAAAACAATCCTGAATCTTACGAAGAACGCTGTCTGACGGCCCGGTAATTTGGGCAATGTTCAGATGCGGAGGAACCTTTATGGTCATTTGCGTCTGGTTATTCATAAGCTCGATTCTATCACGTGAAAAGACATGCATGCTCGTTTAACAAATCTCATACGGAATAAGCGAGCCAACGGGTGCGTTCATCGGTTCATGCACCTCAAAATAGCTCTCGGTCATACCCCGGTTGGAAGACTCTACCAAAACAAGTTCAGACATGCCGCTTCTTTGGTCCCATGCCTCTTTGCGCAGTACCTGTGCCAGGTCTCGCAGTTCTTTTGCCCGCGCTTGTCTTACGTGTTTTTCAACCTGGTCTGTACGACTTGCAGCCGGTGTACCTTCACGCTCCGAATACGGAAAGACATGAATCTTTGCAAAGCGACAGGCTCGAGCCATCTTGAGGCTGTCCTCAAAATCTTCTTGGCTCTCACCCGGAAAACCGCAAATCATATCGGTTGATAAGGTTAGTTCCGGAATCTTTTCATAGAGCTTATCAACGAGTGCCCAGTATTCTTCTGCCGAATACGGGCGGTTCATTTCTTTGAGGACTTTCGTACTACCCGACTGCAAAGGGAGATGCAGGTGGCGACAGATTCGCCCTTGTGATGCAGCAATAAAATCAATGAGTTCATCGGTAATATTTTTCGGTTCTATGCTCGATAAACGAAAGCGACAGGCATGATTATTTTCATCCGTGAAATCTTTGGTTTCCTCGAGTAAGTCCGACAGTAAGTCCACTAAATTGTAGGACGTAGCGTCCTCGTAGACTTCATACGCACCAAGATTGATGCCCGTAAGAATTATCTCTTTCGTGCCGGCCTGCGCATAAGCAGAAACTTCTCCGAGAATGCGACGTTTTGGATAGCTTACGGACTTGCCACGAGCAACATGAACGATACAAAACGAACACGCATTATCACACCCGTCTTGGACCTTCACATTAACACGCTCGTGAAAAGGTGAACCAAGGCGAAGATAGTAAGGCTTACGTGCGTCCTTGGTTACCTGAGAGTCTTGTGATGAAAGCTCTGCGCTTAAATCCTCAAGATAAGGCATGACTGAAGCCTTGCCTAAAACTCGCACCCGAGGCGACATGGATCTAAATTCTTCCGCAGAAATAGCTGCTGCGCACCCAGTCACGAGAACTTCTGCATCAGGGTTTTCTCGCAATGCATGGTGAACCGCTTTGCGCGTTTTCTTCTCTGCCTCAGCTGTAACCGTGCAGGTATTCACCAAGATAAGATCAGCCGATGAGAGCTCTTCTTCCTTAAACCCCTGCGCAAGCAAGAACGCCAAAAACGAATCGGTCTCTACCCGATTCACCTTGCAGCCTAGGTTGATTACGGCACATGACCTAGAATTCATCATCTCGTCCCTTTGTCGCATAACTAAAAGCATCTTTAAGCTGGACAAGTGCGGTGAGGACCGCTGTATCAGGACTTAAAATTGTCTCGCCCAGAGAAACGGCCCGCATCACAGGCTTTTTGCCGCTTACAGATTTGTCCTCGCAAATCATCTTTGACTCGTCCTCATTAAAGCCACCCTTTGGCCCTACTATGACTAAGATCTCACGACCGGAATGATTATAGGCAAATGAAACTGCCTCATCCGACAAATCCTTTTCTGCCTCTTCCCAACAAAAGAGAACTAAATCATAGCAATCCAAAAGAGACCTAAGAGAAGAAAGGGACTGTACGGGACTAAGCGCCAAAACCTCAGTCCTGCCGCAATTCAGTGATGCCTTGCGTGCAAAGTTTTCCCAGAATCTATTTTTGTTTTTACTTGAAGTCTGAGTTTTGGATGCATGAGCGCTTGTAAACGGGATAATTCTGCGTACACCAAGTTCAGCACTAAAGCGAATAATCGTCTCAAAGGTCTTTTCTTCAGCAATTCCTATAGCAAGGTCTAAGTTCATAGAAGAAAAGGACGGGTCTTTTGGTTTTTGAGCGCGCTTCACATAACACCTTCCAGCGCGCATTGCGACTACACAACAAAGGTAGTAATTATCCATGCAGTCACGAACGCTTATAAGCGAACCGCAGGATAGCGTCTTTAGGGTTTCGAAAGAGGGCTCGGACAATTCGAGTGGAAATACCTCTCGCTCCTCTGTGTCGAGACGCTGGTTTGCAAGCGTAACTAAAGGCAGTCTCATCGACGGGACCCACCTTTATTTAATTAAATGCATCGCGCAGTTTTTGAAGCGGAGTGCGAGCATCGCTTACATCTTCACCAAGTTCTGAAGCGAGGCGTTCAAGCAGCTCGCGCTGAGACTTTGTCAGCTTCTTTGGAACCACCACGTTCACATGTACACGCATGTCTCCACGAGAATCGCTCTTAAACTTCGGCATGCCATAACCGCGCACGCGAATGACTTGACCGTTTTGACATCCCTCTGGAATACGAACAGGCACCTTCTCGTTTTTGAAAATGCCCTGCAAAGAAATCTCTGCGCCCAAAGCGGCCTGAATCATCGAAATATTTGCCTGAACATGCAGATTGTCTCCGTCACGTTCAAAGAATTCGTGGGGTTGAATGCGGCAGGTCACAATCAAATCGCCTGAGCGAGCTCCCTGCATGCCCGCTTCGCCAAAGCCCGTGATACGAAGCTGCTGAGAATCTTTGATACCAGCAGGAACTTCAACCGTTACATGCTGGCGATCAGGAACACGTCCTTGACCTTCGCATTCTGGACAGGGATTTTCGATGATATGTCCGGTACCACCGCATCGTTTACAGGTTGAGGTGGTCTGCATATCACCTAGGAAAGTACGCTGAACCGTTACTACGCGACCTTTTCCGCCACAGTCGGGACAGACAGCCTCGTGACCGTTCTCACCAAGTCCGGTTCCATCGCAGTCAGGGCACGGCGCCAACCGGTCATAGACAATTTCTTTTTTGGCACCGGCAGCAACCTCTTCAAGCGTTAGCCGCAGGCCAACGCCCATGTCCCTACCCTCTTTGCGCATGGTTTGACGTCCGCCCATGCCACCGCCGAAGAAGGTACTAAAGATATCTCCCATATCGAAGCCGCCGCCGAAGATATCGTCGAAGTCCACATACGCTGGTCCGCCGTAAGGATTCGAACCACCAGAAGACCCTGGAATGGTGCCAAACCTGTCATAGGCGCTCCTCTTTTTCGGGTCGGAGAGAACGTCATAGGCCTCGTTGAGTTCTTTGAACTGTTCCTCGGCATCAGCAGCCTTGTTCACGTCGGGGTGAAGTTTGCGCGCTTGGCGACGAAATGCCTTTTTGATTTCGTCTTCAGTCGCATCCCGCGAAACTCCCAATATTTCATACAGATCTTTTGCCATCTGCAGTGAAAACCTTTCTACAAACTCCTACAACTAAAAACTACTTCATATCATCGAGGGCTCGGGAAGCAAGGTGAACAGCATTAATCACCTTCGAATAGTCCATGCGTGTCGGTCCTACCACCGCAACAACACCCTCATTGTCACCATCGCCGTATTTGCTTGCGATTACAGAAACACCCGAAAGTT
The DNA here is from genome assembly GCA_050945155.1 of Eggerthellaceae bacterium. Taxonomy (GTDB): domain Bacteria; phylum Actinomycetota; class Coriobacteriia; order Coriobacteriales; family Eggerthellaceae; genus JBMNSK01. Next base: position 21,590 of record JBMNSK010000004.1, read on the forward strand.
CCTCGGAGGCATTTTCGCTTCCGATGCGCACCATGGGTTTGTCTTCATCTTCGTTTTCAACGGCGTCATCGAGAATTTGGAGCAAGATCGTATCATCCTCGAGGACTTTGATAATGGGCAGTAAGGATTGAGACTGTTTGAACTCAGGCTTCTTTAAAAGCGTACTCATCCCAAGCCGGTGAGCACGACCTGCTTCACTTTCTTGTATGCATGAAAGCACCTTGTCTAAAACAAGACGCATAAGAGGGTCATGCATGGCTTTATCCATACTGCGGCCTAAGCCGTTTTCAAGGTCATGCAGCGACTTCCCAGAAAAGACTTCGTTTAAAAATGTCTGAACTCGGGAAAGCTCTTCGGTGCTTACTTCGTCAGCAAACTCCATCTGTCTGTTGAAAACCTGGCCATCTTCGGTAATCAAAACTACCAAAGCGCGGTGCGGGCTTAAGGAGACTAAGGAGAGCTGTTTGATTTGAAGCTTTAAGACCGACGGTGCAATAACAATGGAAAGACAGTCGGTAAAACGTGTCAGAGCAGATGAGGTCTTGTCGAGAAGCGTTTCAATCTCATCAGCGTTTTCTTCTAATTCCTTCAGAATCGCATCATAAGCTTCGTCTTGCGGAGCAAGACCTGAGTCAAGTAAATCGTCAACAAAGCTTCGATAACCATAGTCGGTCGGAATGCGACCAGATGAAGTATAGGGCTGCGTAATATAGCCGTCGTCTTCGAGTACAGAAAGTTCATTGCGCACGGTTGCAGAACTGACGCCAAGCTTATAGCGCTCAGCGATGGTACGCGAACCTACCGGCAAAGCGCGCGCAACATACTCCTCAATGAGAGCAGCAAGAACTTTTTGCCGACGATCGGATAACACGACTCTGCCTTCCTTCAAAAAACCAGCTTGCATATTCTAGCAGTACCTATACGACCTGCACTAAAGGGATTACCTAAAAATGTATGCCTTTTCGGGTAAGTGAACTGGCAAGTGTTACGAAAGCGTCATTGTAGACATGGACAGCACATAAATGTCTCGTATTACGCAAGGTCAAAGAGACGCCCATAGAGCTCATTTCCGCAAAGCCAACCTACTTGCGTCGGTGCCCAAACCCCCTCTTCATGCGATAAAAGTCCGTCTTGCAGAAGCGACTCGAGCGTTTCGTAGAGCTGAGGGAGATAGACTGCAAAGCCCTCCATCTCTTCGTCGGAAAACCCCTTGGTCATACGCATGCCAAGCATCAGGTCTTCAGCAGCCATCTGATTACGATTCAAATCATCACAAATTTGATCATCTTGAATACGCATACGACGTGTATCGTTTTGCGTCATCGTCGCAGCTGAGAACCCGCAACCAAGATAGGGTTTTCCCGACCAATAAGCGATATTGTGTTTGCAGGCAAATCCGGGTTGAGCGTAACTTGCAACTTCATAACGGCTGTAGCCGGCTTGCTCAAGAAGTGTTTGAGCAAGTTCCATCTGACGAGCCTGTGTGTCCTCATCCACCTCTTCAAATTCGCCTCGTAAAAGCATTTGGTCAAATGGTGTGTGCTCTTCGATGGTAAGAGGATAGACGCTTATATGTTGAAGCTTCAAATCAATCGCTTCTACAAGACTGTCTCTTAAAGACTCATCACTTTGACCAGGAATACCACACATCAAATCGATACTGATGTTTTCAAAGTAATTTTGAGCTAGTCTCACCGCTTTTTGCGCACGCTCTGCATCATGAGCTCGACCAAGCGTTTTTAAAACCGCATCATCGAAACTCTGGACTCCCAGAGACAGGCGGTTTACGCCTCCCTGAGAGACGGCAGCAAGTAAATTATCCTCAGCGCTTTCCGGATTCGCTTCCATACTCACTTCGCCAAGAGGCCAAGCCGGTATGACCTCAGCTAAAACACCAAGCAAGGACTGAAGACGCTCTGTCCCAATATGAGAAGGAGTACCTCCGCCGATATAGACCGTTTCTAATGCATCCATTTCGCCTGCTTGTGCATAGGAGTAAAGCTTGTCTTCTACTCCTTCGAGATATCGGTCTATTTCTGGGTCATCGCTCGATTTTGCGAATGTTGCAAAATCGCAATAGGCACACCGGGATATGCAGAAAGGAAGGTGGATATAGAGTGCTTTATAGGGGTCATGCGCCATAAGAAACCTCGCTATGCCAAACGCCCTGAGAGACGGTCCTCGAGTTCATCAAATAAAGCATCAAAGTCATCAACAGTGGAGCAGGTATCAATACGTTCACGCGCTCGCGATGCTGAGGGAAGGGACCGCATATACCAAATTGCATGCTTACGCATACGCACAATACCACGCGGGTTCAGCTCATTAAGCAAATGGGTATGACGGCGAGCCATCGCGATTTTCTCGGCTGCTGTCGGTTTCTTTGGTTCTTGCTTACCGGCTAAAGCAGCTTTAACCTGAGCAAATATCCATGGGTTTCCCTCGGCAGCCCGAGCAATCATTATGCCGTCACAGGCAGTTTCATCCCGCATTCGGCAAGCATCGGCTCCACTGCGAATATCACCATTCCCAATAACGGGAATAGATACTGCCTCTTTTACCCTCCGAATGAGGTCCCAGTCAGCACTACCCCGATACATCTGCTGAGCATATCTCCCGTGAACGGTTACGGCTTGAGCGCCTGCCCCTTGCATCAACTGCGCAAAGTCAACTGCAGTTTCGTGCTCCAGTTCAAAACCTCGCCGAAACTTCGCCGTGACCGGGTGGCTAATACTGCTGCAGACGCGGTCTACAATTTCAGCAGCTAAATCCGGATTTTTCATGAGCGCAGCACCATCTCCCTTTGAGACAATCTTGCGTGCCGGACAACCCATGTTGATATCAATATGGGACAGCTTGTCACCAAGTTCTTGTTCTACCCATAAAGCCTCATGGGCAAGAACCTCGGGCTCATGACCAAAAAGTTGAACAGCTATAAGTTCTTCCTCGGAAGAAGTGTGCAAGAGATTCTGAGTGCGCTCATTGGCATAGGAAAGGCCTTTTGCTGAGACCATTTCCGTAAAACTCAAATCTGCCCCTTGTTCGCGGCATAGTCTCCGAAAAGCCTCGTCGCTTACTCCGGCCATGGGCGCTAGTATGACAGGAAAGCATGACGAAAAAAGTTCCATCAAGACTAAGACCCCAGAACTTGCACCATACCGAATCCGGTAAGAAAAATAAGGCCAATAAGAATGAGAAGAACAACGATAAAGACAATGGTGAGCGCCACTTTCGTAGACTTTTTCATCCCAAAGACCTGAGTATTTGTCTTCTTATCTTTGAAAGGGTCGTCTAACCAGTCATATTCTTTTTTCCGAGCCATTATCTATTCCTATTCGTCAACTTTTAAAATGGCCATAAAAGCCTCTTGAGGAACTTCTACGTTCCCAATACTCTTCATACGTTTCTTGCCGGCTTTTTGCTTCTCGAGCAACTTGCGTTTACGGGAGATATCACCACCATAACACTTTGCTAAAACGTCTTTCCTGCGGGCTTTGATGGTCGTACGTGCCAAAATTCGTCCACCTACCGCTGCCTGAACAGGAACTTCGAAAAGCTGTCGCGGAATGATTTCCTTAAGCTTTTGTGCTAAAACCTTTCCGCGGTCATAGGCTTTGTCCTTGTGCACAATAAACGAAAGCGCATCCACGGGTTTTCCAGCAAGGAGGATATCAAGCTTCACCAAGTCAGATTTCTTGTATCCAGCAAAATCATAATCAAGCGAGGCATAACCCTTCGTACAAGATTTAAGCTTATCGAAATAATCCATAATCATTTCTGAAAGTGGCATCTCCCAAAGCATTTCGACAGTCGTCTGAGAAAGGTAATTCATCGTGATAAAGTTGCCGCGGCGCGCAACCGTCAAATCCATGACAGCTCCAACATAGTCGGGAGGCACTAAGACCTTCACCTTAAGATAGGGCTCTTCAATATGGTCAATCTCGCTCGGATCAGGCATCTCCTGAGGAGAATGAAGGCTTATCATCTCATGTTTCTTCGTGAAGACATGGTATTCAACGGATGGTGCCGTAGCTAATAGGTCAAGACCAAACTCGCGCTCAAGTCGTTCTTCAATAACCTCCATATGAAGCAATCCAAGAAAGCCAACACGGAAACCAAATCCGAGGGCATGTGAGGTTTCGGGATTCCAAACCAAAGCTGGGTCATTAAGCGAGAGCTTTTCTAAGGCCTCTTTGAGCGGCTCGTACTGGTCACCATCAATAGGGAAAAGTCCGGTGAATACCATCGGCTTTACGTCTCGGTAACCTGGAAGTGGAGCTTCTGCTGGTTTAGCCTTCAGGGTTATCGTGTCGCCCACTTTGACATGTGAAACGTCTTTCAGACCAGTAGCAACATACCCAACTTCGCCAACACCAAGCTTTAAAAGCGGTGTCTCCTGCGGTTTGCGCACGCCGACCTCTTCAGCCAGAGCTGAAATGCCCGACGCCATCATGAGGATTTGGTCTCCCTTGTTGATGCTGCCGTCGACAATACGAATGAGTGCGACAACGCCACGATATGCATCAAAGTATGAATCGAAAATAAGGGCTCTCAGAGGCGCTTCGCTATTGCCTTCGGGGGCTGGAATGTTATAGACAATTGCCTCGAGTAAATCGTGTACACCCTCGCCCGTTTTTGCTGAAGCGAGTATTGCATCGTCTGCCGGTATGGCAAGGCTGTCTTCAATATCTAGCTTTACGCGCTCAGGCTCAGCTGCAGGTAGGTCAATTTTGTTGATGAGAGGAATAATCTCTAGGTTTGCATTCATCGCCATCATGGCATTTGCAACCGTTTGCGCTTCAACTCCCTGCGTGGCATCAACCACAAGCACCGCCCCTTCGCATGCGGCAAGTGAGCGGCTCACCTCATAGGTAAAGTCAACATGACCCGGAGTATCAATGAGGTTGAACTGGTATTCTTCGCCATCATCTGCGGTATAGGAAATGCAGACGGCCTGACTTTTGATAGTAATGCCCCGCTCTCGCTCGATATCCATCGTATCGAGAACCTGACTTTGCATATCACGTTTTGCAATCGTGCCCGTCATTTCGAGAATTCTGTCGGACAAGGTCGACTTCCCATGGTCAATATGAGCAATGATTGAGAAATTTCTAATATGTTTTGGGTCTTGCGTCATTACTTCCTTATGTATGCTTCAACAACCAAGATATCCTATCGCAAAAAAGAACGACCTTTGTAAAAGATTTTTTCATGTGGACATGTTAAGCAAAAATGCATCCAAGTCTTTCACAAATGGGAAAAGAGGGTATCATCTTCATGCATATACGTGCAATTTGGCCAACGCCCTGTACTTGCAGGGCGTTTAATATGCTAGAATCAGCGCGTTCAGTCTTTATAAGATAAAAATGGAGGAAAAGCGTGGCTAATATTAAAAGTCAAAAAAAGCGCAATATTACGAACGAGAAAGCTCGTATGCGTAATCGCGCGATTAAGTCTGAGTTGAAGACTGCTGTCCGCCGTGTACATGAGGCCGTTGAAGCAGAAAACGGTGCTGAGGCATATGCAGCTGCCCTTCAGGCTTCTCGCCTGTTTGACAAGGCTGCAGCAAAGGGCATCATCCACAAGAACCAGGCTGCAAATCGTAAAAGCGGTATCATGAAGCTTGCAAACACTGTTGTAAGCGACGATGATCGCAAAGCATATGTGAAGCCTGAACCTAAGACCAACAAAACAGGTTCTAAGAAGGCAGAGCGCAAGGCTGAACGTAAAGCTGCTCAGAAGAAGGCTTCTGAAGAAAAGGCAAAGCGCCGCGAGGAGACCCTCAAGCTTGAAGCCAAAGCTGCAAAGCGTAAGGCCAAGGAAGCTGAAGAGGCTGCAAAGGCAGAAGCAGAGGCTGAAGCTGCTGCTGAAGCTGAAGCTGGCGAAGAAGCTGAAGGAGCAGAAGAGGCTCCTGCTGAGGAAAGCGCTGAATAAGCAAAAGAGCGGGTTCATCCGCATATCAAGTGGAAGGCTCCCCTTTTGGGGAGCCTTTTATTTTGGCTCGTTGCAAAGTTTTCTACCGATTTCAATTAGGGACGCGGGTTTCTAGAAACTGTGGTGAAAACCCAGTTATAAAAGGCCTGGTCTGGATCAGCCCCACCCTTCATGCTCTTCTCAAGATCGCGGGAACTTGACAGCGCCTGCTCTAATTCACGAAGTGAATACTGATGTGCCCACTGCAGGTGATTTCTTACCCGCCATGCAGGAAGCTTCAGAACTTGGCTGAGATTTTGAATTTCGCCTCGCGACTCTAAGGTTCGCGCACATATTAGTTCCCGAATGCGTGCAGTACAAAGAGCAAGTAAGGAATAAGGAGAAGCTGAGGGCATGTTTTCGCGGTAAAGAACGCATTTGTTAAAGTCGCGTGCCGAGAAAGCATTCACAAACTCCCACGGTTTCACCTCAGCCGTTCTCACTACAGTTTGCGCTATTTCATGTTCGGTCACCGGGTCTTCGCCACGATGTGCTAAGGCGATCTTCTCAATTTCCCCATTGAGGTGAATGGTGTCTTCGCCAACCGCATCTATAAGTGCAGCAACCGCTCCTGGAGTAAAGCTCACACCGTTTGCCTGAGCGAGGCTTTGGACCAAGTGAGGTAGTTCTTTTCTCTTTACGCGGGCACAGCTAATCACTGCAGTTGGTCCGAGCGCATCGACCGCCTTATAAATCATTGACGTTTTTGGCATAGTTTCCGCTACCAAGGCTAGAACTGCTGTCTTAGCAGGAGATTGTAGGTAGTCAGAAAGCTTGAGTGCATCAGCTTTCTTGATCTTGTCAGCATTTTGAACTTCAACAAGACGAACCGGGCTTGCAAAAGGAATTGTATTGCAGACTCCGATAATCTCATCACCGGTGGCAGTCGTACCATCAAGTTTTGAAGCATTAAATGAAATGTCCCCTACTTCGGACAAACGGCGGTAGAGGCGACGCAACACCGCATCGCGCTTTAAGTTGTCATCGCCCACTATGAGGTAGGCGCAGAGTAGCTCTTGTTCTTGTTTTGCTGCCATAGGGTCATTCTAACGTGAAGACCGAATTTCAAAGCCAGAAGACCGCAATTTGCATGAAATATCACCCAATTTATCGCTTCGATAAATACGCGAACCTGCGGCCGCCAAAGCCTCGAGGGTCGACTTGGCGGGATGCCCATAACGATTACCTGCACCCACACTAATCAGTGCTATCTTGGGCCTTAAAACCTTGAGCAGGTCTTGGGTAACGGATGCTTCAGATCCGTGGTGTCCTACTTTAAGGATGTCAATGTCTGAAACTTCCCTTTTCTTAACGAGGTCTTCAATTTGGTCAGCTTCAGCATCTCCTACGAAAAGACCGCGGTATTCCGGTACCGTGTCATGATTCATATCTGCTTCAAAGCTTAAGATGAGGCTGTCAGCATTTCCTCCATCATCTTTAAACTCCTTAGGCGCAAGCACCTTCAACACTATTTTTCCGAACTTAAAGGTATCGCCCGGACGAAGGTAGAGGGGTCCTTCCCTATTCATCTTATACACTGTATTCACCAGGTTTTTGGTCGACTCGTCATCACACGTAGCAGCACCTTGAGCAAGGGCAACACGACCAATATCTAAGGAGTAGCTTACCTCATACAAAGACCCGCAGTGATCATCGTCTGCATGCGTAATGAAGAGATAGTCAAGATGCACGACGCCATGGCGCCCTAATGCGGTCCGCAATTTCTTTGGTTGATTGCCCGTATCTATGAGAACCTGCTTGCCTTCACTCCGAATGAGAAAGGCATCGCCCTGCCCTACATCAAGCATCACTACTTCGTCATCTGAGTTCGGTACAAAAACTGCAACGGAGACGAAAACGAGGGAGATTGCAAGAGTGAGGTACGCCCTTTTTTTATTACGTGGTTGAGGCCAAACAACCCAAAGCCCAAACACCAAGAAAAGCGCAATGCAAAATGCCGGAACAAAATCAATGGATGCCGGAATTGCTGCAAAGGGCATCGAACTCAAAAAATAAATGAGGTGACAGATAAGGGCAGAACTAAAGGCAGCAAGGGAAAAGACCAGTGGAAAAAGCGGAGGAAATACGAGCGCTATAACTGCCGCAAGAAGTCCAAAAAAGCAAACAAGCGGAAACAGAGGGGCAGCTAAAAGGTTTGCCACCAGGCTAATAAGGGGCAGCTGTGCAAAGAAAGCAATGGAAAGAACTTGGGTTCCAAGGTTTGCTGATAAGGTAAGAGCCACCACCTCAAGAATAGCTTTCGGAAGTATAGGTATCAGAAATGAGATCCATACCTTAAAAAAAGTATAAAAAAGAACAATGCCAAGGGTTGAAACGGCAGATAAGAGAAGCGAAATTGAAACTGCCGAAGCTGGTGAAATAAAAATGATAAGAACAATGCAAAGCCCCAAAGCATTTAAAGATTGCGGCCTTCTTCGAGAGAAAAACGAAGCTAGGCTGAGCGTGGACATGATGGCAGCTCGAAGTGCCGAAATTGGCATTGCGGTAAAGATGAGGTAGGCACCTAAGAAGATGACAAGCACCACAATTGCTATCCGCCGCGAAACGTTTAAAGCATTTAGAAGAATGCTTATACACGAAAGCACTATTACCAGATGAGCACCTGAAACCGCAACAAGATGAGCAAGACCGCAGGTTTTAAAGTCATCATAAATTTCATCTGAATCTAGGTCTGGTCGCCATGCGCAAACGAGCGCCTTAAGAACGCTTACTTCAGTAGAGCTTTCTTGCGAAAAAGCATCGAGCGCAGAGTTCCGCAGGCCGAGTAGAGTTGATAAAAAATCACTGCGACTTTGCTTGCTTGTTGCTTGGAGATCTACCCTTCCGACAATACCCCGATTCCAGTAATAGGACCGATCTTCTGGAGATTCAAAGACTTGTGGACTTGCATCTGCTACAAAGAGGTCTCCGTAATGCGGCAGCTCAGATTCTTCATCAAAGGAAAGAATTACCTTTACCTTCGTATTATTCTCAAGGTATGCCTGGGCCTCACAGGCAATGCCAAAAGGGCCAAGGCTTCCATCTTCAAGTGCTTCGTATCGTATATCCCCCTCGGCAGCGGCAAGCCTTGCTGCAGAATTGTAGAAGCTAAATATCTGGATAGATGCTAGAGCGAGACCTGCACATAAGCCGAGAAGTATAAGGAAGATGACCGTATGTTTTGATTTCAGTAGTCCTCCGACTAAGGGGACCGCGATACAACACAAAAGACAGGTAAAGATTCTAAGAAAGTCTTTATTTGCATTGCATCCAAGGCTCAGGAAAAGCGCACAAGCCACCCATAAAGCAAGTGCAAAAACCAGGAGTGGAACCATGCCCGGGCGCGGTACGGTCTTTCTAAAATCCGAGCTAATTTCGGTTTTAAAATCCATAGAGGCTCTGAGCGGTCTTTTCTATACAGAAATTTGATCTTTTAGCTTTTCAAATTTTTTCTTCCCGATGCCTGAGACCCGTTTTAAATCTTCGATGGACTTAAACCGTCCATTGGATTCGCGCTCATCTACAATCTTTTTAGCAGTGGCTTCCCCTACTCCCGGCAGTGACTCAAGTTCCTCAATACTTGCGGTATTGATATTTACTTTTCCCTGGTTTGTACTTCCTTGCTGTGAAGCAGTCTGAGAACCGGTTGTTGAACCCTTGTGCGGAATATTAATTTGCTCACCGTCTTCCAGCATCCGAGCAAGATTTATAGCCTCAAGGTCAGCGTCACTTGTAAGTCCCCCAGCAAGCTCGACTGCATCATTTACGCGAGTCCCCATGGAAAGCTCATACACACCCGGTTTTTCTACCGCACCAGAAACATAGACAAATAAGGAAGCGGAATTTTCACCGACCTCATTACTACCTCTCTCCTCAACCGCTGAAGCATCTTCTACCTGATCAAATGACACTTCAGGATTCTGAACCAGCGACCATAGCATCTGTCCGCACGTGGCAATGACAAAAAGGAAAATAACGCAAACCCCAAGTAAAACCGATTTACTTGGGGATTTCTTATTTAAGTCCGAAAGCCATGTCTTTACCTGGTCCTTTACCGGCATATCTTCTCCGAAATTCGATATTCCGCTTCCCTGCTGGTAGAGAGGCTACACCAGTGTTTCAGACAAAGAGTCGTCTTAAATTGCGAAAAAGAGTCACAGAAATTAAGCAATTATCAAGCAAAAATGAGGCAAAAACCTGTGGCTAAAGACCACCTTTTGGCCTCGCAAACCTAAGGCAGTAGATAACAGACAGAAAGAGCCTAGAGCCGAAAGCCTAGCCATACAGGTCTAGACCTACTCACCGTTTCTTTTCTGGGTAATAAAGTTTACGCAGCTGACCTGAAACCGATGCCCTAATCGGTTTTTTCTTGCTTCTTTATTTTCGGAGGGTGGTATGACGGGCAGAGATAATCATGAATCTCGGCTTGGGAAGCAATTTCATCAACCCAAGTTTCTAGAGGAAATTCTTTCTCGTTGTCATGAACCATATCAAGTTTCGCGTGAGTCTCAGGATTACGTGGCATGAAAAGCGTGCAGCAGTCCTGAACATCTTGCGAAGATATCTCAAAAGTTCCAAGTTCATGTGCTTCGTTGATAATCTCAAGCTTGTCCGTACCAATAAGCGGTCGCAAAACGGGCATGGAAACAACTTCATCCGTCGCACGAATATTGTCTAAGGTCTGCGAGGCAACCTGCCCAAGACTTTCCCCGGTAACAAGTGCCCCGGCATGCTCGCGCTTCGCAATCTCTTGCGCAACACGGAACATAAGACGGCGATACAAAACGATACGCAAAGACGGCTCAGCAGAAAGTGCAATTTCTTTTTGGTAGTTTCCAAACGGGATGATATAAACCCGGGCAATGGCTCCGCTCTTTTCGAGCACGTGTGCAATATCATCAACCAGGTATTCGCTTGTATCATTTGTCTGCGGTCGACCGGAGAAATGCACGGCGACACATTCCGCCCCGCGTCGAGCCATGTGCCAAAGAGCTACGGGTGAATCGATACCAGAAGATAAAAGCGCTACAACGCGACCCGAAGACCCAACGGGCAAACCGCCGATACCGGGTTTGGAATAGGCATAGACATACGAGGCGTTTTGTACTACCTCCACCCCAACAACAACGTCAGGGTCTTTCATTTTCACTACTTTATCGGGAAAGGCAGCACAAAGCTCTGCGCCGATAATCCTGTTCATATCAATGGAGTGAATCGGAAAATCGGTATGATTGCGACGCGCATGAACTTTAAAACTTACGAAGTCCGCCACTTCACCTAAGGCAGAAACGCTTGCCTCTTTCATAAGTTCAATATCACGGTCACATTTAAAACCAGAGGATACGCGCGCAACCCCGGGAATTTTAAGGATAACGGAAGCGAGCTCTACCGCCTGCTCAAGTGACGTCCCTTCGTGCAAAAAGACGCAGAGACGTCCAGAAATACGGTGAATTGTGACAATCGGGTATGAAGAGCAAAGCGTCTCGATATTTTTTACGAGACGCATTTCGAAGGATTTGCGATTGTGACCCTTAAGCCCGATTTCATGGTAGTGAACCAGGCAGATTCGCTGAAACTCGGTCATGTAGAACTATTTAGTGGTTCTTCACATCAATTGAGCTGGGGTCGTAGGAAACATCCCCATCAGCAATTTCGCCAAAAGCAATGCTTAAAGGCTTCTTGTTTGCAGCGCGAGCAATCTCTACTGCAGTCTGCAGCTGAATAGCACGATCACGCTGACCACGCATCATATTATTGATATCATGCGCGCGCTTTGAAGCAAGCGTGCACAGGAGAAAACGGTCATTGTCGGTCTTCTCAAGCAAGGTATCAATTTTTGGTTCAATAATGCTCATACCGCGTTCTTCCTTTACTTTGCGTCTGCGAACTTATTGATATAAGCAATAAGTTCGTCAGTTGTATCTTCGATATCGTCATTGACTAGCGAAGTATCATACTCCATCTCGTGAGCAAGCTCCACTTTTGCTGTTTGCATGCGTAATTGTATCGCTTCAGCAGACTCAGTCCCGCGTCCTTTAAGCCTTCTCTCCAATTCATCCATAGATGGAGGCTTAATAAAGACAAGGTGAGCTTCAGGAAAACGTTCTTTTACCTGCATAGCACCTTGGTACTCAATTTCGAGAATGACCTGTTTTCCCTCACGTATTTTTTCCTCGATGCTTGCACGCGGGGTTCCGTAATAGTTCCCTGAATACTGCGCCCACTCAAGCAACCCACCTGCTGCAATCAGTTCTTCGAAACGCTCACGAGAGACAAAGTAATAATGCACTCCGTCTTCTTCATGGGATCGAGGACTTCTCGTAGTTACCGAAATTGAAAGCCAGGCATCATCAACGCGCTCCATAAGACGAGCCACCAGTGTGCCCTTGCCGGCACCTGATGGCCCTGAAATAACAAATAGATTACCGCGTCGCATTGAGAAAAATTAGCCGAGACGCTCCAAAAGTGCAGCCTGCTGACGTTCTCCTAAACCGCGAAGACGACGGCTTTCAGCAATCTTCAGCTCTTTCATAATCTTCTCTGCCTTTGCCTTACCGTAACCAGGCAAGGTTTCGATGAGCGTAGAAACCTTCATTCTTCCCACGACCGGATCGTCTTTCATGGCAAGAACTTTCTCAAGGCTCAGCTTTCCAGACTTCAAATCCTCGCGGATGCTTGCACGCTTTACACGAGCAGCCTTTGCCTTCTCTAATGCGGCCTGACGCTCTTCTGGACTCAGTTGAGGAATTGCCATATGAACCTCTCCTTCATTATGTGCCTAGCCACCAGAGGCGGCGGAGCAACCGATTGCGGCTAACTTTCTCAAGATAACACGAAAATGCAATTAAAAAAATGCTTTCGTACCCACTTCGGATGCTCATATCTTAAATGTCGGCTGCCCCATTATATGCAAAACCGAAACATCTATAAAACTTGGCTTCGCCTCATTGCTTACAGACGGTACCAAAAACAAGGGCGACACCAAAAGCCTACTATGGATTATACATAAGCAACAGGGCTAATACGTAATTTTTTTAAGGTAAATTAACAAGCGACGACGCAATTTCCTCAAATGCGCGTACTGGATCTTCAGCTTGCGTGATTGGGCGGCCCACCACAATATGAGAACTTCCGTTAGAAAATGCCTCTGCGGGAGTAGCTACCCTACTTTGGTCATCATCGGAAGAACCATGCGGACGCACGCCGGGAGTAACAATGTAGGCATCCTCGCCTAAGATTCCCCTCAGCATCTTTGCCTCCTGTGGTGAAGAAACAACACCGTCAATACCTGCAGTCGAAGCGGTGGAAGCAAGAAGTTTTACCTGATTTTCCATGGTATTTGCAATGCCTAGGTCTGAAAGCATCGACTCATTGATGCTTGTCAGCACGGTAATTCCCAGCAAAACAGGAACATCAAATCCATGACCATACGCAGCATCTTCTGCACCGTCTTTGGCAGCAATCATCATGTCGATGCCCCCGCAGGTATGCATGGTCATCATATCCGCACCGCTCATCGTTGCAGAATATGCAGCACCTCGTACCTGATGAGGTATGTCATGAAACTTCAGATCAAGAAAAACCTTGAAGCCAAGGTCTTTAAGTGAACCTACGATTGACGGGCCACAAGCATAGTAGAGCGTCATACCTACCTTGACCCACGATGCCTTGTTAGCGAGCAATGCGGCGGTAGCTAAAGCTTCGTTTGATTCGCAGTCAAGCGCAACAATGATGCGGTCCTGCGGCGGCAGTGATTTGAAAGGCTTTAACATTTCAGAGCTCCTATCAGTGAATGTATATCGTCCACACCCTGGTTCTCACAATATAAAGCTATTTCGTCGATAACATCGATACAAGCTCGAGTATTAAAAAAATTTGATGTTCCAACAGCAACGGCGCTTGCTCCAGCGAGGATAAATTCAATAGCATCCTCACCGTTTCTAATGCCACCCATACCAAGAATTGGAATGGACACGGCCTTGTGTACCTCCCATACCATGCGCAGGGCAATGGGTTTTATCGCAGGACCGGAAAGACCACCAACAACACGGGCAAGTTCTGGCCTTTGGCTTTTCGCATCAATAGCCATACCCAAAACCGTATTAATGAGCGAAAGTGCATCCACACCTGCGCTTTCAGCAGCACGAGCTATCTCCGTGATGTCAGTCACATTAGGCGTCAGTTTCACAATGAGTGGCCGCTTCGTTGCCGCCCGGCATTGGGATACGACCTTTTCGACACTTGATACATCAGAGCCAAAGGTGAGGCCCCCCTTATCGACATTGGGGCAAGAAATATTCACCTCATAAGCGTCCAATAAATCTGTCTCTTCGAGACGCTCAATGACGCGCACATACTCTTCGATACTGTGACCTGACACATTGACAATAGTTTGTGCTCCTACACTGCGCAACCAAGGCAGTTCGTTTTCAATCAGGTGTTCAACGCCAGGATTTTGCAGGCCAATAGAATTAAGCATGCCCGATGGTGTTTCGGCAATACGAGGACTTTCGTTTCCCTCCCAGCCATGAAGCGACACGCCCTTTGTCGTTACGGCACCAAGAGAGGACACATCAATGAAGTCTGCGTATTCCTTTCCAGCCGCAAAGGTACCTGAAGCGGTTGTTACCGGGTTTTTCATAGCAAGTCCACCGAGGTCAACACTGAGATTGACTTTTGTTTCTCGCGGACGAGCCTGAAGTTTTTCTTCTTGCGTCATGCCCAAACAACCTCCTTTGCATCAAAAATAGGTCCGTCGACACATGCGCGTTTCTTGCCGTCGGTAGTATCAATAACACACGAAAGGCAAGCACCTATGCCGCACGCCATACGACGCTCCATGGAGACCTGACACGACATCCCCTTTGCTTCCACACTTTGCGCAACGATACGCATCAAAGGTTCAGGTCCACAGACATAGACCATGTCATATGCTTTTCCGGCTTCAAGCGCATCCTCAAGGGCCTTATCAACCAGAGGAGTAGCAAAACCATGAAACCCAAATGAGCCATCGTCAGTGGAAGCAAGAATGGTTTGAGGATTTAAGTTTACATAGTGGTCGTAGGTGACCAATGCAAGCTTGGTCTGAGCACCAAGGATGACATCAACGGCAAGGCCGTTTTCAATCAGCGCTTTTGTCTGCAGGAAAGTAGAAGCTGCGCCAACACCTCCGCCCACAACCAAGGCCCTCTGTGCACCGTGAGGAATGGTCCAGGGATTTCCGATGGGGCCTAAAAGGTTGACTGTCTCCCCCACTTGCAAGTTAGTCATCTTGTCTGTTCCATAACCTACAACCTGATAGAGGATATCAATGGTGCCCTCTTCAAGATCTAGGTCATACACAGAAAAAGGACGACGCAAAATATGGTCAGGCATGTGCGGGACCGTCATATGAATAAATTGTCCAGGCTTAAGCGTACGCGCTACCTGAGGAGCGCTAAGCTTGAGCAGATAGAGCCTGGGGCCTCGTTTTTCATGAGAGACTATCTGCGCATTTTCGTTGTAAACCACGCCTTAAACCTTCCCTATTGCTCGTAGACGAACAATTCGTATTAAAGCGAGACAATCTCGCCGTCTTCCATAGCAGCCCTGCCGCCAACATAGACATCAGTTGCACGACCAATAAGCTTGGCACCGATAAACCCGGAGTTTACTGCCTTTGATTCGAAATTCGCAGGACGTACTTCCCACTCGACATCGGGGTCTATGATGGTGAGATCAGCTAAGCTTCCGGAATCAATTGCAGGGCAAGCAATGCCTAAAATCTTACGAGGATTTATAGCCATAAGCTCAATAAGCCTGTTCCAAGAAATAAGGCCGGGCTTAGTGAGATGGGTAATAGCAAGCCCGAGAGATGTTTCTAGACCGGTCATACCAAAGGGTGCAAGCTCAAATTCACGATCTTTTTCCCAGAGCGCATGAGGTGCATGGTCGGTAACCCAGCAATCAACGCTTCCATCAATAACACCCTCGAGCAAAGCTGCACAGTCCTCTTTTGTGCGCAAGGGAGGGTTAACCTTGAGATTCGTGTTGTAGGTTTGGTCAAAATCATCTTCGGAGAGGAAGAGATGGTGCGGAGTTACCTCACAGCTCACTTTTACACCCATTTTTTTCGCAGAACGCACCAGGTCAAGCCCGTGTTTTGTAGTGATGTGCTGAATATGAAGCGGGCAGTTCGTCAGACGGCTTATTTCCATATCACGACCTATTTGGATTTCCTCGCCCTCATCAGGCCAGCCGAGCAGACCCATTTTCGTGGAAGCAATACCCTCGTTAATTTGGCCTTCACCGACGAGACCTTCGTCTTGGCAGTGGCTCAAAACCGGCTTTCCAAACTGAACTGCATAGTCCATAACACGACGCATCATACCGGCGTCCTGAACACCGCGCCCATCGTCAGAAAACGCCACAACCCCTGCTTCTACCATCTCTCCCATGGCGGCAAGCGTTTCCCCGCCGAGACCCTTCGTGCAGGCACCGACCACATGAACACGACAGTGACCACGTTCCTGTGCTCGTTCCGTAATGAAGTTCACGACCTCGGCATCATCGCAGACAGGCTTTGTATTTGCCATACAGCAAACAGCAGTAAACCCGCCATGAACAGCCGCGCGAGTGCCTGACTCAATATCTTCTTTATACTCCTGACCAGGCTCGCGAAGATGAACATGCATATCACAAAGACCAGGAACTAGAATTTTGCCTTCAAGATTTTTTTCTATTGCTCCCTGAGCAGATAAGTCCTTTCCTACCTCTGTGATGATGCCGTCTTCTATGCGCAGATCGACGATGTCATCAAGGTTGAGTTGAGGATCGATTGCGTGAGCATTCCTAAGAATTAAGGCCATTGTCACTCCCTCCTAAGAGCAGATACAAAGCTGCCATGCGAGTAAGAATGCCCGCATATACCTGGTCAAGAATTACCGAACGTTCGGGATGGTCTGCCATAAAGCTATCGAGCTCTACACCCCTGTTAATGGGACCTGGATGGCAGATAATGGCATCCTTTTTGAGGAGCTTTTCTCTTTCTTGCGTCAATCCAAACAATTTGTTGTACTCACGCAGAGAAGGAAACGGCGCACCCTCGAGGCGCTCACGTTGAATGCGGAGCATGTAGACAACATCAAGGTCAGGTAAAACCTCATCAAGTTTAAAAGATACATGATCGGCACCAAGGACGTCAGGACGAGGCGGCAACAAGGTCTGCGGAGCAACAACCGTCACTTCAGCGCCCATGATTTTTAGAGCCGGAATAAGAGACCCGCAAACGCGTGAGTGTCCAATGTCACCAACAACTCCAACTTTGAGATTGTCGAAAGAACCCTTGTGCTGCCAAATGGTATAGAGGTCAAGAAGTGCTTGGGTTGGATGTTGGTGTTTTCCATCGCCCGCATCGATAACTCTTGCGCCTGAGATTTCTGCAATTTTATTGGGCACACCAGCGTGCTTATCGCGCACCACAATCATGTCAACCTTATAGGAGCAGAGGGTTTTCACCGTGTCTACCAAGCTCTCACCTTTTACGGTAGAAGTTGAAGAACCTCCGAAGTTTAAGGTGTCGCACGACAAGCGCTTTTCGGCCATTTCAAACGAAGAACGGGTGCGTGTTGATGGCTCATTGAACATATTGACAACAGTGAACCCTTTGAGAGCAGGAACCTTTTTGATGCGTCGCTCATTTACCTCGCGAAAGCGAACTGCAAGTTCCAAGATGCTCATGATATCGTCAGCAGAATACTCCGTGATGTCGATGAGGTGCTTATGATTAAAGGCCATTCCTATTCACCTTCCTTCGACGTCGTACGGCGTTCACCTGGGCGAAGCGAGAGAATTTCAACTTCTGTCTTTCCATCAATTTCCTCTAAGAACAGGCGCACGCTTTCTTCAGATGAAGAAGGAACGTTTTTGCCGACATAGTCAGCACGTATAGGAAATTCACGATGACCTCGGTCAACAAGGACAGCAAGCTGAACCGTCCTTGGCCGTCCGATATCGATTAACGCGTCAAGGGCCGCCCTAACCGTTCTTCCGGTGAAAAGCACATCATCAACAAGGATGATGTCTTTCCCGTCGATGTCGAAGAAGATGTCAGTTGAATGAACTTCTGGGGCAAAATGAATGGCATAGTCATCACGGTAAAGGCTGATATCAAGCTTTCCGAGAGGAACTTTCGTGCCTTCGATTGACTCAATTTTTGCAGCCAATCGCTTGGCGAGCAAATCACCGCGAGTCACGATACCCACCAGCGCGATGTTTTCTGCACCGCGGTTCTTTTCAAGGATTTCGTGCGCAATACGCGTAAGCGATCGCTCGATTTCGTCTGCGTTCATGCAGACGTTTTTGACGTTACTGACGTCGCTCATACACACTCCTTTCACGAGTGCGTACAGACTGACCGCCTTTCGTTGCGAACTCGCAACTTCGAGCGCCTGCGCAGGGCAGAAAAAAAGCCTCTGCGACAGACAAAGGCTAAAAACTCTGTGCTCAGTCAATGAGCTTTTGGGTTGTCACCTTGTCGGTCTCTCTGTACCGCTTTTAAAGGACGACTCAAGTATAGCAAGTTTTTATTGAAGGAAAAGGCTCGTGTGATAAAAAAGGGAGGCTGATTTTATTCAGCCTCCTTTCTAAGAACCACGTTCTCCTAAAAGCGCCGTACAAGATTTAAGGAAATCTGCATAGCAGGAAGTTTCACTTCACTAAGGTCTACGGCATAGATCGCACAGCTTAGGGCTTTAAAAAATGGATTACTTAGGCCTTGTCTGCAACAAAGCTTGAACCGAGCTCTAAAGCTTGCTTGTTTTTCTCAACCATTGCTGCCTTACGAGCAGGAACAACAGCGTCAATTGCTTTATCGAGAGTTTCGCGTTCGCAGAAGTGCTTTTCTGCATAAAGGCTACCAACCAAAACGATATTCGCAAGACCTTTAAGACCTGCATCTTCCGCCATTTTTGTAGCCGGGATGCGAACACAGGTCACATCGGTACGTGTTGGCATACTTTTCACCATGGTGGAGTCAGCAATAATAATTCCACCCGGAACCACGCTCTCTTCGAACTTCAAAAATGAAGGTTCATTTAAGGCAATGAGTACGTTCGGGTCTAAAACAAGCGGTGAGCCAATCGGATCATCGGAAAGCGTCACATTGCAGTTTGCAGTGCCGCCACGCATCTCAGGTCCATAAGAAGGCAACCAAGAAACCTGACGGTCTTCTAACAGCCCCGTCATTGCAATCACTTTACCGCCGAACAAAACGCCCTGACCTCCGAAACCGGCAAGGACAATACGCAGCGTCTCACTCATCGTGCCACCTCCTGTGCAATTGGACAGTCTTTCGCACGATCTGCCGCCGCCTCAGCTGCGTTGGCGTAGCCTTCAGCGACAACGTCACGGTAAACTCCGAGCGGGTAATAAGGAAGCATGTTCTCGCGCATCCAAGTAAATGCCTCCTGCGGCGTCATGCCCCAGTTTGTCGGACAAGTTGAGACAACTTCTACCAGGCTATAGCCAACACCATCAATTTGGTATTGGAATGCTTTCTTCAAAGCGCGCTTTGCCTTGTTTACATTCTTGGGGGTATCAACACTCACACGCTCAAGATAAGCCACTCCATCAAGTGAGCTTAAAAGTTCGCAAACACGAACCGGATAACCGGCTGTTGCGACATCGCGTCCATACGGAGAAGTTTGCGTAACTTGGTTAGGCAAACTCGTAGGTGCCATCTGGCCTCCCGTCATGCCGTAGATAGCATTGTTGATGAAAATAACGGTAATGTGCTCGCCACGCGTTGCTGCGTGAATTGTTTCGGCCATACCGATACTTGCCAAGTCACCATCGCCCTGATAGGCAAAAACAACGCTGTCGGGAATGGCGCGCTTTACTCCGGTAGCTACGGCAGGTGCACGTCCATGAGCTGCCTCAATCATGTCGCAGCCAAAAAACTTATAGCACATTACTGAACAACCTACCGGTGCGATGCCGACCGCTTTGCCCTCTACGCCAAGTTCATCCATGACTTCAGCAACCAAGCGCGTCACAATGCCGTGCGTACAGCCCGGACAGTAATTCGTCACTTCAGGCAGGAGGGAATGAGGCCTCTGATATACGATTTTTTCTTCTTTTGCCATCGTTACTCACCCACCTTTTCATTCATCTCTTCAATCTTTGCAAGTACTTCTTTTGGCGTAGGGATAACGCCACCGTTGCGACCATAGAACTCAACCGGCGCTTTATCGCCCACGACCACGCGAACATCTTCTACCATCTGGCCCATATTCATCTCAACGGTCAAATAGGCTTTAGCGGTCTTAAAAGTTGCAGAAAGGGCATCCTGCGGGAACGGCCACAGAGTAATAGGCCTTACTAAACCAGCTTTGATACCCTTCTCGCGAGCAGAGACAACAGCGCTGCGCGCAATGCGAGCAGAAGCGCCAAATGCAACAACGACGATTTCAGCATCGTCGGTACTCACACACTCTGCGCGCTGCTCTGTCCTAATAATTTCCGCATAACGCTCATAGCGACCGTTATTCTTGTCTTCAAGTTCGTGGGCGACAAGCTCAAGAGAATTGACAATATTGTGCTCACGCTTGTTTTCATGACCCGTGGTTGCCCAAGGCTTTTCTGGAAAATCGGTTTTTCTTTCTGGCAGTACAACCGGCTCCATCATCTGACCGAGCATACCATCGCCCAGAATCATCACAGGAGTGCGATACTTATCTGCAACATCGAAAGCGCGATAGGTATAATCAGCCATTTCCTGAACAGTTGAGGGTGCATAGACAACCATCTGAAAGTCACCATGGCCTAAAGCTTTCGTCGCCTGCCAATAGTCACCCTGAGAGGGTTGAATGCTTCCCAGACCCGGACCACCACGCTGGATATTTACAATAACGCCTGGCAAATCTGAGCCCGCCATATAAGAAACTCCCTCACTTTTCAGAGAGATTCCCGGAGAAGACGAAGAGGTCATGACGCGTACACCAGCAGATGATGCTCCGTATACCATGTTGATGGCTGCAATTTCGCTTTCAGCCTGAAGATAGGTTCCACCAATCTTTGGCATCTGCTTAGACATATAAGCAGCAAGCTCGCTTTGAGGCGTAATCGGGTAACCAAAGAAAAACTTGCATCCCGCGCGAATAGCGCTTTCAGCAATGGCTTCGTTGCCCTTCATTAAGATTTTTTCTCCCACGTCAATCACCTCCATACCGTAATCGCAACGTCAGGGCACATGAGCGCACAGAAGGTACACCCCGTGCACTTGTCATAGTCAATGCAGTGCGCCGGGTGATAACCTTTCTCGGTGATTGTGCTCATGTCAAGTTCAATGATCTTCTGCGGGCACGCGTCAACACAGAGGCCGCACCCCTTGCAGAAGTGGTCATCAACGGCAATTCTCGCCATACTTAACCTCACCTCGTCCTAATCAAACATGTTCTATCTCAAAGAGAACAGCCAAATGTAGCACTAATGGCATAGCAGAAAAAGCTATTCCCACGGATTTCTTACTAAAATTTCTACAGGAAAGAAGTTTTTCGCCCCGAATTTCGCGGATAAGCGGGCAAGCGCTTCTTCTCCAAGTTCTTGAGAGACGGTGGTACAAACCAACGGAAGCGATGCTAGCTTGGCAACTTCTACGCCGAAACTATAGGCTTCCTCAATCGTATCGGTAGTGGTTTCGTTCCTCAAATGCGAGTTGTTTACGATACCAGTGACAGAGACCCGCGCTGAAGCCTCTACCTCGCGCATGATCTCCAAGGCCGATTGCGCATCTTGAGTCAGGTTCCGATACTGATTTACCACATACCAGCAATCAAACTTGCCTTCGGTCAAATCGTGAGCATAGCGACCTAGAGCACTTGCGCCCACATCGTCTCCCCCAGCATCGATAATGATGGTCTCGGGTATTCCCTCATCGCGAGCGTTTTCATACGCAGTACGAATAGCCGGGCCAATGGCACCGCTTAAACTTGGCACATCAAGGCTGGTGCCTCGATCCGCAAAAACAGGTGCAATAAGTTTGATGCCAGCCTCTTCTAGAAAGCCGCGATATTCGCTTGACCGAAAGTAGGGATTGACTACGTCCAAATCAATCACGGTCGGATTTTGGCCATGGGCCTTGGCCTCGCGCGCCAAATTGAGGGTGAAATTTGTCTTCCCTACTCCGTAATGCCCAACTACAACAGTTACGGGCTGCAATGGGAAAAGACTTTCATATACTGCGCCCATCAGATAAGTCCTTCTGCAACAACACGCTTTTCATCAGCACGACGAATGTCAACCCGACGGATTTTTCCATTGACCGTCTTGGGAAGTTTATCGACATAGTCAATGATGCGGGGATACTTATACGGTGCCGTCTCGTGTTTGACCCACGACTGCAGCTCCTTAGTAAGAGCCTCGCTCGGCGTAAATCCTTCTGCTAATACAACGGTTGCTTTGACTGCAGTACCACGAATAGGGTCAGGTACACCGGTAACCGCGCATTCTAAAACGGCGTCATGCTCGAGCAAAACGCTTTCAATCTCGAAAGGCCCAATGCGATAACCGCTTGACTTGATAACATCATCGTTTCTGCCTACATACCAGTAGTACCCATCCTCATCGCACCAGGCAGTGTCGCCCGTGTGGTACCAACCATCGTGAATAGCCACTTCGGTTTTTTCAGGGTCACGGTAGTACTCCATGAGAATACCTTCGGTATTCCCCGTCATATCAATACAGATTTCTCCTGTCTCGCCGGTTTCGCACTCGCTTCCATCAGGACGCTGCAGCTCAATATGAAAAAGCGGAACCGGCTTACCCATAGAACCCGGCTTCGGCTTCGTGTTTCGCAGGTTAGCGATAGTCAAAGGCGTCTCTGTTTGACCGAAACCTTCAAAAATCGTAAGCCCCGTATGCTTTTTCCACGAAGCAAAGAGATCAGGATTAAGCGCCTCGCCTGCAGTTGTCGAATAGTCCAGCGATGAGAGGTCAAACGCATCCACGTCCTCAAGCATTAGCATTCGATACATGGTCGGTGGGCAACAAAGGGTCGTGACCTGGTATTTTCCAATCAGGTCCAAAATTTCGTTTGCGTGAAAACGGTCGAAATCATAGGTCAGGATGCAGGCTTCCATAAGCCACTGGCCATAGAGCTTTCCCCAGACTGCCTTGCCCCACCCCGTATCCGCAATGGTCAAGTGCAGGCCCTCAGGGTTTACGCAGTGCCAATGCTTTGCCGTAATGAGGTGCGCAAGCGAGTAGAAACCGTCATGCAGAACCATTTTCGGGTCACCGGAAGTTCCCGATGAGAAATACATAAGCATAGGATCTGCAACGGCCGTCTCCAGGCGGTCGAACTTACTTGAAGCGTTACGTACGCCAAAATTGAAGTCCAACCAACCCTCGCGACTAATTCCACTCGCACAAACGCCCTCAGGGCCTGAAAGTGCAGGACCTACCACGGTCGGCACCTGGTCATAAAGGAAGTTACCATCCTCATCGCGGGGTGTCTTACCGCCGCCCGCGCCATTAACGAGGATGCGAGTTTTAAGGGTTGGGCATGCGTCGGCAACATGGTCAACCACGTCAGCAATTCCTCCAACCGACGTAACGATAGCAGCCTTTATCTGCGCATGATTCAAGCGGTAGTCCATGTCGTGCTCTTTCAGCATGAACGTGGCTGGAACCATCACCGCTCCCAATTTCGCAAGCGCAAGCGCCGTAAACCAGAACTGATAATGGCGACGTAAAATGACAAGAACAAAATCGCCCTTCTGAATACCCGCTTCAGAAAGGAAATTCGCAGTTTTATCTGACCAGTACTTCATATCGCCGAAGGTAAAGATATGTTCTTCACCCTCGGGATTACACCAAACCATCGCACGACGATTTGGATCGGCTATTGCAATATCGTCGACGACGTCGTAAGCAAAATTAAAGTTATCAGGACAGTGAAGATTAAATGCGGTCAACTGTCCTGCGTCGTCATAGCTTTCATCTACATATCTCAAATTGATGTTTCTCATAATTAACCTCACGAATGCATGCGACAAAGATGCCGCCTTCTTACGATGATTCTCTGGTTATCGGCACTGGAGCTTGGCACTTCTGCCGGGTTCTAATAGCAACCCCAGTGCCTAGCTAATTTCGTCTTCGTGAGGATTAATGACGATGGCTAGAAAGACGCAGGGTTCGCCCCCAATAGCAATCATGCCATGACCTCTACCAGAATCATACATGAGCGTATCCCCAGGCCCTAGTTCCTCGATGTGGTCCTCATATGCAAAGCGCATCCGACCAGAGAGGATGTAGTCAAACTCCTGACCCTTGTGATAAGAAAGGTGAATCGGAGCATCCTGCTCTTCTTCGAGGTACGGTGCCGTAACCAAAAACGGCTCAGCTAGCTTGTTTTTTAGGCGAGGTGCCTTATGAAGATATTCGAAACCAGCACGACGTTTGATGGATAAACCATCGTCTGCACGAACCAGAGAGTAGCCAGACAAATGCGGGTTTTCTCCGGTTAATAGCTCAATAACGTCAATGCCAAACTTTTTTGCACACTTGTAGAGAAAGGTAAAACTTAAGTCCTGTTCTCCTGATTCTTGGGCAGCATATTCGGCCACGGAACGACCGGTCGCGTCAGCCATTTCTTGCATGGTGAGGTCCATATCTTCGCGCAGAGCACGAATGCGACCCGCTACCTCTTTTACGTTCGGATCCATACAAACCTCCTTACCTTTCAAGAAATCCTACACTGCCAAAAGAAGATTTTTGCTTTTTACACTCACGAATCACAGATTATTCAATCCTTCTCATTTGCGCAAGAGACGTGCTGCGAAATGCGCATCAGGGGATGCCGGCGACAGCTCAGAAGCAAAGTACTGGTTCTGTCCCCAAGAAAGAAGTTCGAAGTCTTTTCCTGCCTTACTTTCTAAAAAGCTAGTAACTACCTCTTCATTCTCTTCAGGAGTTACGGTACAGGTAGCATAAACCAAGGTACCACCTCGACTTACCGCTAACGAAGCTTCAGTTACAATCTCAAGTCCCTGGCGGCCTAGAGCCTTGATATCTTCAGGTTGAATGCGCCACCGTATTTCAGGGTGGCGCCGAAGGGTTCCAAGCCCCGAACAAGGAACATCAACGAAGACAGTATCGAAAGTCTTTTCACCAATTAAATCCTTTAATTTTCGAGCGTCTCCTGCATAGGTATGAGAGATATCAAGTCCTGCAGCCTCAGCCCTCTGCAGCAAAATTTCATTTTTATAGGCATGTAAATCGAAGGCAGTATATTCGAATTCGCAGTGATGGAATTTCTCAGCAAGCGACTGAATCATGAGCGCCTTGGTACCACGCCCAGACCCAATCTCGAGAAAACTTCTTCCCTTTGTCTCGCGCGCAATATAAGCCGCTATTTCTTGTGCTGATGCATCAGAGAGCAAGACAACGGACTCGTCTATGAGGTGGTGGAATACTTCATCACCTAAAAGATGCGTATCGGTAAGCAGGCACGTTGCCGAAAGCAAGTCAGAATTTCCTTCTCCATTCGTGTCAAGAGAACGAATGCCTTCAAACGCCTCTAAGATTTTTTCTTTTGACATCCGTTGCTCGTTGATAAAGACATAGACAGGGGCAGGATTGTTCGACTCTTCCATAAATGCCCAGGCTTTCTCAAAGCCCATGTCCTGTACCAGAAGACGCGCAAGCCATCCAGGAAATGCGAAATAACGCGCGCAGGCATCAAGGTCAGACCGTGGGTCCCCAAAAGGAAAGTCTTTTTTCATCTCAGCAACTCTGCGCAAAACAAAGTTCGCAAGGCCGCCGGCTCGAGGAGCAAGGTGTTTAACGAGTTCGACACCCTGGTCAACACCCGCATGGGGACTTTTGTTGAGAAAAATAATTTCATAGGTTGAAATGCGAAGCGCATCACGAACGTCATCAGAAATATCTTTGGGGCTTCGCAAGACAGAATCAATCAGTTCATCGAGCGTGCCCGAGGAGCTTACTACCCCCAAGATGAGCCTCATAGCAAAAGCCTTATCTTCCGATGAGAGATCTGTCTTGCTGAGGCTTGCATTCAAAAGATTCTGGGCATAGGCCTTTCTGACACGGACCTGCTTACACACCTGTACGGCATAAAGACGTGCTGGGCTTAGTTTTTCTTTCCGCTGTCCGGGTGCTGCATGAGACCTACTGCGAGGCATCTTATCTGCCTTCCTTAGGCTCGATAGCATCCCAGTGCTTACCGCCTTGTTTTATCCCCTGAATTCCTGCAGCGAAGGCACGCGCATCCATGGCCTTTTTGCCTGCCGGTTTGAGTCTTAAAATCTCAAGAACCCCATCTTTCATACCCATGAAAAGACGCTTGCGAAGAAAGGCAAGGTCGCCAACCTCTAAGGTAAGATTCAGATCTTGTTGGTCAGAAGGATTGAGAGGAGACGTGGCTAATAAGGCAGCCTCATGCCCTTCTAGGCAGACATGTGATGGGTGGGCATCGCTTGAAGCGCGCACTTTCCTATCGGCGACGAAAACCCCGTCATCACGCCTTATATCAAGCTCGCCCTTTTCAATTTTTTTCGCATAGCTTGCGTGAACTTCGTCTTGAGCTTCCCAAACCACCGTGCCGCATTCGATATCCCGCAAAGCCTCAAGCAACAATGACGCACCCATCGTTGCAAGCTCTTCGGTCAGTTCCGCCTGAGACTTATGGTTAACGTCTGTGTAGGCCTGCTTGCAGAACCGTCCCGTATCAAGGCCTTCTTCCATAGCCATAATGGAAACGCCCGTCTTTTCGTCTCCCGCCAATATGGCCCGCTCAATAGGCGCAGCCCCGCGCCATCGGGGAAGCACTGATGTGTGAACGTTTAAGCAGCCATACTTCGGAATAGTTAGTACCTGCGGCGGAAGTATGGCGCCATAAGCAGCCACACAGATACAGTCAGGCTCATAGGATGCAAGCTTTTGACACGCCTCTTGCGTCTTAAGGCTTTGGGGGCTTTCTACCTCAATTCCAAGTTCTCGGGCCTTTATCTTCACCGGGCTCGGGACAAGCTTTTTTCCGCGCCCCCGAACAGCATCAGGGCGTGTATAGACTGCGACGACCTCATGTGCGTCATTCAGACTATCTAAAACTTGTGCCGCAAGTTCTGGGGTGCCCATAAAGACAATGCGCATCAATAAACCGCCTTAGCAATTAGAGACCGACATCGCCCGGCTTTGCTCCCCGCTTTAATGCGAGGTCATAGTCTTCAAGCGCCTTTATACGGGTAATCGGATCACAGCTCTCAAAAAGCGTAATACCGTTCAAGTGGTCGATTTCATGCTGAAGACAACGACCCAAAAGACCATCCCCTTCAAGCTCCCACATATCGCCGTTCAAATCGTAGTAGTGAACTTTTGCATAGGGTCTGCGGCTTACGGGCACGGTAATGCCGGGAATAGAAAGGCAACCCTCCCCTTCCACAACGGGTTCACCGTCAAGCTCAACAATCTCAGGGTTGATGAGCACAATAGGATTCTTCTCGCGCTCTTGGTCGACATCAATCACAATAAGGCGTTTTGTCACGCCTACCTGCGGAGCTGCAAGTCCGCAACCATTATTCTTATAAAGAGCTTGAAGCATCTGCTTTGAGAGTTTCTTCAGGCTCGGGTCATCCAAATCGCATTCTTCGCATTTCTGCTGAAGTATAGGATCAGGAGAAAGTACTATTGGTAACATAAAAACATCCTCAATATCTTCGCTATCTTACCTAAAAGATAATAGCAATTTCGAATCGTCTAAAGCGAGCATCTACGCATCCGTAACCAAAGAGACTAAAATCCTCTCATTTCTGGCATACTGTGCTGCGCTCGCCTGCGCACAAGGTCTTTTTGCATTCCGGTGATGCTTACAAACATAGCCTCGCGGTCCTTATCGCTGAGGTCCTGCGACTGGTTAAGTTGGGCACGCAGCTCATCAATAGTATCCTGAACGTCGCCGATTTCAAGCTCTTCTTTCAAGTAGTCAACAAGACTTTCAAGACCAGACGCCGAAGTTAAAGAACCAGAGGTCAACACACTAGCAGCGCCCGGTATTGCAGCTTCAACCGTATCGACAAGTTCAGCCGCATCTACTCGGCCCCTCTGTTCGAACACTTCAAAGACCTTCGAAGCTATTTGCGCATACAGATGAGAGTGCCACTGAATCTGAAGAAGTGAGTCGAGGTAGTTCCGTGCAAGGTCCGGATTAAGCGCAAGATGGCTCAGAAATTCACGCTCAAAGCGCAGACGATTTCGCTCGGACTCAGAAAGAGTTTCTTGAGGTTTCTGAGTCTTTGCTTCCCCTATCGGTTCAGCGGAGTCCTCATAGCGCCGTGGCGGTTTTAAACGACTCAGCTGCGTGAGAACATCGCGCTCAGGAAGGCGCAGTTTCCCGGCTATCTGAACGGCATAGTCTTTAGCTAGAAGCGAATCTTTAATGGGTGCCAAGACAGAGAGCGCATCACTGAGTGCCTGTGTTCTTCCCTCCGCTGTCTTGAGGTTATGCGCATCGAGACGGCGCATAATACCGTATTCAAGAAGTGGTGGCGCTGCATCAATAAGACTTTCAAGCTCCTCTGCGCTGTGGTCAGCGCAGTATTCTGCGGGGTCAGCGTTGTCTGGAAGCGTGCAGGCGAAAAGCGAAATCTGTCTTGAACCTGCCTCAGGGGTCATGCTGGCATCAATAAATTGAAGAGCCCGGTCGGCAGCGCGTTGACCCGCCGCATCACCATCAAAGAGGTAGACAATCTTATTGCGCGCATACCGCGAAAGCATGCGAATATGTTCAACAGTCAGCGCGGTTCCAAGTGTTGCGACGGCATTGGTAATGCCTTTCTCATGCAGGGCAATGACGTCCGTGTAGCCCTCAACGACAATCGCTGTTCCCGTTGCCGTCATTTGTGACTTTGCTTTATCCATGCCAAAGAGAACCCGCGATTTGTGGAAGAGCGGAGTATCACGTGAATTGAGGTACTTTGGTTCCCCCTTGCCAATTACCCGGCCACCAAACGCAATGCAATCACCTGTTGTGTTCGTAATAGGAAAGATAACCCGGTCGAAAAACCGGTCATGAATTTTTCCATCCCTGCCTTCAACCGCTACGTTTGCATCAATCATCTCTTTAGCAGTAAAGCCCTGGGCAGTAAGGTGACGAACAAGTTGGTCAGATCCGGGAGCAAAACCTAAACGCCAGTGCTTAGGAACCTTTCCGCCCATATTGCGGCTTGCCAGATACTCCCGAGCCTTGGCAGGTCCTGCATCGGGGTTTCGCATGAGCTGTTCATGGTAAAACGAAGCGGTCGCGTCACAGACTTTAAGCAGGCGCGCTTTATGACTCGCCCCTTGCGATGGGTTGCCTCTCATCGTAAGGGTGATATGCGCACGGTCTGCAAGCATGCGAACCGCATCAGGAAAACTGACTCCATCGATTTCTTGAATAAACTTGAAGACATCGCCGCCCTTATTGCAACCAAAACAATACCAGGTGCCCGAATCAGGCATGATATGAAATGAGGGCGTCTTTTCATGGTGTATAGGACAACAGCACCAGAATTCTCCATGGCGCTGCTTGATATCAGGCGCACGCTCCCCTACGACCTCGACGATATTGGTCGCATCACGTACGCGCTGGATGTCTTCATCACTGAAATAAGAACCTGGCATGCTTGTAGTTTAACCTCTGAGGCCAACAAGCAAAAGCAGGAATAAAGTTCTATGAATCTTGCGATGAACCCTTCTCCGGTGAACGGGGTTTGCGATAAAGGACAATGCAGGCCACCGTGGCAACAAGCAGAACAACGACGGTCATGACGCGACCGATACTAACCGGCTTGTATCCGATAGCCATAATGGAAATACCAAAACATGCCAAGACCGCAGCAATAATAGCCGCCCACTTGAGATATAGAGCTACGCTGTTCGTGACCTTCATAACTCACCTTCATTTGATATTGTTTTAGTATCAATACCTAAAGTATACGCCACATTTTGGAAGAAGGCACAAAAAAAGAGGGGCCAAAAGCGGCCCCTCTTCGGAAAAACCATTAGAGCAGAACGATCAACGGTACAAGCAAGATAGCCAAAACATTGAATACCTTGATGAGTGGGTTGATTGCTGGACCGGCAGTGTCCTTATAAGGATCGCCAACGGTATCGCCCGTAACGGCTGCAGCGTGGGTTTCGGAACCCTTTCCACCGTACTTGCCTTCCTCGATGAGTTTCTTAGCGTTATCCCAAGCGCCACCACCATTTGTCATGGAGATAGCCATGAAGAGGCCCGTAACGATAGTTCCTACCAGAGCACCACCCATAACCGTGCAGGTAAAGTTGAATGCTCCGTCGTAACCCGCAAGCTTCAAGATGAAGCCAATGAGGAGAATCAAAATGGGAGCGGCGATAGGAAGCAGAGCAGGAAGAACCATTTCCTTCAAAGCTGCCTTCGTCACCATATCAACGCAGTTACCATACTCAGGTTTAGCTGTTCCCTCCATAATGCCAGGGATTTCCTTGAACTGGCGACGTACTTCGTTAACAACACCGCCAGCAGCCTTACCGACAGAAGTCATAGCACGAGAGGCGAACAGATAAGGAAGCAAACCACCAATGAAAAGACCAACCAAAACGAAAGGATCAGAAAGGTCGAAGCTTAAGATTGCGTCTGCTTTCTGAGTAACAATGGTGTGCGTAAAGTCAGAGAAAAGTACAACAGCTGCCAAAGCTGCAGAAGCAATTGCATAACCTTTGGTAACAGCTTTCGTAGTGTTTCCAACTGCGTCTAATGCGTCGGTTGAGACACGAACCTCTGGAGGAAGTCCAGCCATCTCAGCAATACCGCCCGCATTGTCGGTAACAGGACCGAACGAGTCAATTGCAACAACAATGCCGCACATTGAAAGCATTGCGAGAGCAGCAATTGCAATGCCATAAATACCAGCTAATGCATAGCTGATAATTGTTGCAAGGACAATAACAAGAATCGGGAATCCCGTGGACTGCATACCAACGGCAAGACCCTGAATAATATTGGTCGCATGACCGGTCTGAGAAGCCTGTGCAATGCTGTCAACAGGTTCTTTCTCAGAGCTGGTGTAATAGTCGGTGATGTACACCATAGCCGCTGTAAGAGCTACACCGATAACAGCGCAAATCCAAATGTTCATAACAGAAAGACCTGCTGGAGCAACGGTAGTATTTACAACGATTGCGTCTCCCAAAAGCCATGAGGTGATGGGATAAAAGAGAATGATTGCGATAACGGCTGCAATCCAAAGTCCCTTATACAGAGCACCCATAATGGTTCCGTTCGGAGACATTTTTACAAAGAACGTACCAATGATAGACGCGATGATAGAAGCAGCACCAATCATCAGTGGGAAGCCGATTGAAACGGCAAGACTTGATGCACCAAAGGCAAGGTTGCCCAGAAGCATCGCTGCAACAGTCGTTACAACATAAGTCTCAAACAGGTCGGCAGCCATGCCTGCACAGTCACCAACATTGTCACCTACGTTATCTGCAATTACTGCAGGGTTGCGCGGGTCGTCCTCAGGAATTCCGGCTTCAACTTTACCGACGAGGTCAGCACCTACGTCAGCAGCCTTGGTGAAGATACCACCACCAAGACGAGCAAAGACTGAAATGAGAGAACCACCAAAGCCAAGGCCGACAAGAACGGACTCGCCTGCTATGCCTGCATAGACAAGCATAGACATTAAAGAAACCGCCACGATGCCAAGGCCGATAACAAACATGCCCGTAACCGAACCAGCTTTAAAAGCAGTGCGTAAAGCCTTACCTAATCCGGTACGTGCAGCTTCCGCCGTACGTACATTTGCACGAACAGAAATGCTCATTCCAATGAAGCCAGCTGATGCAGAAGCAATAGCACCGAGCAGGAAACCTACTGCGGTCCAAATACCAAAGCCGGCAACACCGAACAATCCTGGAATAATTAGGATGATGGCAATGACTATTGCCACGTATGCAACTGTGCGATACTGGCGTTTCAAATACGCCATGGCGCCTTCTTGAATGGCGCCAGCGATTTCCTGCATTTTTTCATTGCCTGCAGGAAGCTTCTTAATTCCACTGATCAGGTAGGTTGCGTACAGTGCGGCGATTACGCCCGCAACCAACCCCAGTATCAAGGGAAGTTGTTCCATTATTCCTCCTCCTCAAAATATCTTCTCTGTCATCGCTTTACGCTGCTCCTACGCAAATTCGCCATTTTACCAAATAGCGCACGTAAAAACAGGTATTTTTACTCTGACAGAATCAAAATCTATAGAATCGAATTTAAGAATTCGCCTCCTCTGTGAAATTAGTCATGTGCTGCAGTCTGCTTAAAATCCATAATGGTCGGCTCTGAACTGGTACTATATAAGGTGTTCAGAGCAAGTGTTGGTGTGTTGGCCTCCTAGATACCTGCAAACTGCAAACTAAACCAGATGTTACGATAGACCTCTGATAACTCTCTGTACACTGTAGTTTTCTATAATTAATAATACCTGTCATGTTGGGAGAAACAATGACTTACGAAAATAATCTTCCCTATTTAGAGCTTAATCCTGAGATAGAAGAAACAATACGAAAAGACCGAGAACATCACTGGGTTAACCCCTATGCTTGTCGAGACGAAGACATCGTCCGCCGCGAGGAAAAACCGCATGATGCTGCAAGTCTTGTGCGCCCTGCCTTTTCGCGCGATATCGACAAAATTCTCAATGTTGCTGCCTATAACCGCTATGCCGGCAAAACACAGGTCTTTTCCTTTGTAGAGAATGATGAAATCTGCAGACGTGGCCTCCATGTTCAGCTCGTAAGCCGTATTGCGCGGTCTCTCGGCGAGCTTTTGGGCTTAAACGTGGACCTTATTGAAGCCATTGCCCTCGGACATGATGTCGGGCATACCCCGCTTGGTCATGCGGGCGAGCGATTCTTGAGCACGTGTTATCACAAGCGCACTGGTCGGTACTTCAACCACAATGTCCATTCAGTCCGAGTCCTTGACAAGCTTTATCGCCGCAATATTAGCCTCCAAACCCTGAATGGAGTCATCTGTCACAACGGTGAGTTTGCTCAACAAGTTGTGAAAACACGACCGATGGAAAGTTTTGGAGACCTTGATTCTTGTTATGAGGACTGCTGTGTCGACGAGCAGGTCATTAAGACCCTGCGCCCATCAACGCTCGAAGGGTGTGTCGTCCGCGTGAGCGACATGATTGCCTATATCGGTAAAGACCGCCAAGATGCCCTTGAGATGGGCATCTTGGATGACCTCTCTGCCTTTCATTCAGAAATACTCGGAACCGATAATGCACGCATTATCAATAATCTGATTGTTGATATCGTAAACAACAGCTACCGATGCCAAGAGATTAGGATGAGCAAAGAAATTTTCGAAGACCTGAGATTGGCAAAGCGAGAAAACTACGAAATCATCTATGACAGAGAAGGCTTGCGTGATAACGATAAAACCACCATTGCAGATATTTTTGAAGAAGTCTATGACCGCCTTCTCACTGATTTAGCTGAAGAAAACGAAAACTCCCCTATTTATAGGCACCACATTGCAAATCTTTGTCGCCAATCACGCAGCATTACCAAAGAGTCCTACCTTGACCAAGATCCAAACCAGATTGTTGTCGACTATATCGCTTCAATGACCGACAACTACTTCATGGACTTGTATGACTACCTCTTTCCCCAGAGCAATAAAACGATATTCACGCAGAGGTATTTTTCAGACTTGTCTGACTAAGGCAAGTTAGAGGTTCTTGCGTACCCAGTCGATGTTCTCAAGCACCGTCTGGCTCAAGTCTTGCCGTGACTGGAAAACTTTCAGAGGACGCATCCAGTCAACAAAATCGACCTCGATACGTACACCATAGATTGCCTCATCGAAGTCAATGAGGTGTACTTCACAAGTCGAGTTGGCAGTATCGGCAAAGGTAGGAGAAACGCCGACAGAAACCGCAGCTTTATAGGACCGTCCGGCAACCTGGGCCCAGGCTGCATAAACCCCCTCGCCTAGCACGCGTAGTTTTGGTTCAACATCAAGGTTGGCCGTACGAAAACCAAGATCGAAACCTTCGCCACGGCCTGGGCGGACAATCCCCTCAATACGATATGGCCGTCCCAATAGCTTTGCAGCACCCTGGACATCTCCCTTCGCAAGCAAAGAGCGTATACGTGATGAGCTCACTGGCTTTCCCTCATCTAAAAGAAGGTCATGGCCATAGACTTCTACCCCTGTTTCTTGGCCCCATTTCTTGAGGTAGACAAGGTTGCCCTTTCCATACTGACCAAAGTGAAAGTTCGTCCCAACATGCATGCTGCGCGCTAGTCCACCATCAAACAAGCGGTTAAGAAATTCGCGTGGTGAAAGCGACAGGAGCTCCTCTCTGCAGGGAAGCACCATGAGGTAGTCGGCATCGAGGTTTCCAAGTTCTCGTAGGCGGCTTTCATCGCTCATTACTTTTTTAAGCGTATCAGGATGCAAAATTTCATCAGGATCGCGGTCAAAACTGATGATGACACTGGGCGCATTATGGTCCTCTGCATCCCGCACAACAGCTGAAATGAGTTCCTGGTGACCGCGGTGCACGCCGTCAAAGACGCCGAAAGCGCAGCAAGCACCCACAAGTAATTCTCGTTTGGGCATATGTATGAGTTTTGCCGTCAAGGCAGCTTCACTCCTATCGAAAAGCCACAGACTGATTTCAGCAATTGCGAGTCTTTATCATAACGATAAAGTGCATGCAGGCAATCATCCACAACAAGGCCTAAGACTTCACTATCATAAAGAGGTTCAGGACTCGGAATTGCCGTTCCATGCGCCTCGCTTGAATAGATAGTTTCGCCATCATATTTGAGCGGATTGCCGTTTTGTATCGGATTGCTGGACGCAAGCTTTATCGACCGAAGACCCAATATATCCAAAGGATTGAGTGCTGCTTTTTCTTTGAGGACCGCAAGCTCATCTAGGTCCACACAATCATTCACACTGAGGTTCCCGAGTCGTGTCCTTGAAAGCGAAAGAATGTGAGCGGCACTATGTAAATCACGACCGATGTCACGCGCAAGAGAGCGGATATAGGTGCCTGAAGAGACATGGAAGCGTACCGTCCAAATGGGCTCTTTTCCGCCCGCGCAGACATCAAGGTCGAGTAGGTCAGCCGCATAAATATCGACAACGCGAGAAGCAAGGTCAGGCGTCTTTCCCGCCCGCGCCTTTTTGTAAGCAGGAACGCCGTTAATTTTTACCGCGGAATACTGAGGTGGGATTTGACAAAGGCGTCCTGTAAAACGGCTCAGGTAGTCGCAAGCAAAAGCTTTGCTTGAAATATACAGCGGAATTGAAGCACGACGGGTAATTTCTCCGGCTGCGTCATCTGTATTGGTCTCAGCGCCAAATATAATTTCTGCCTCATAGATCTTATCTTGGCCAAGAAAAAATTGATTCATGCGCGTCGCCGGACCGACTCCAACAATAAGAACACCCGAAGCATCAGGATCAAGCGTTCCGGCATGCCCTACCCTGCCTTCGCCAAAAATTCGGCGACAGGTGTTTACCACATCATGCGAAGTCATGCCGAGACCTTTATTGATTCCAAGGACGAGTGAAAGTCCTGATTCACCGCGTTTCATCGACGGCATCTCACTTCTTCTCAGCCATAAGCTTTTCAAGCTCTTCGCTGACTAAAAGACGAGCGTCGCGAAGGTTTGTATTGAGCGTAAACCCGGCAGCAGCTTTATGTCCGCCGCCACCAAACTTCCGAGCAATCTCAGATATATCGGTGTCATCTTTCGAGCGAAGAGAGCCCCGTACCCCCATGCGCTGCTCACGCAGAATGCAGGCAACACGGACACCTCGTGCTGCACGTATGGTATTAATCAAAGGCTCAGCATCAGCCTTCGTTGCATTCAACTCACGCATGTCTTCGAGGGTAATCCAAGTCAAGACAACAGCCCCATAGGCATAAAACGTCATTCTGCTGATAGCCCGCGCTTCAAGTCCAAGAGAAGCAAGGGAGCGATTCTGGAGCGCATTTCGTGAAACAAGGACGTTATCCGCACCCGCTTTAAGCATCTCAGAAGCTTTGATAAACGCCTCAGGGGTGGTGTTTTGATATTGGAATGAACCAGTATCCGTCACTAATCCCGTATAGGCACAAAGGGCGATATCACCACTTCGATCAACTCCCATGACTAAAGCGAGTTCCCAAATGATAAGCGTGACCGATGCCGCATCGGGATCGATATAGTTAAGTTCACTCATAATCTGGTCGGTCGGATGGTGGTCAATGGTAATTCTAAAGGCACAGCGGTCGAAAATCTTTGATGCAGCAGGCCCCATGCGCCCTCGGTTTGGAACGTCAACCGCAATGAAACACGTCTCTGAAAAATCTCTTCCGACTATCTCTTCAGCAGGAATAATGTCCGAAGCGCCTGGGAGAAACCGAAGTGTTGCATCGAGTGTTTCGGCCTGAACCAAGACATTCGTTACGGTTTTACCCTGTCTGCGCAGCGCTTCGCCAAGACTAAGTTGTGAACCAATGCAGTCGCCATCAGGACTTACATGCCCACAAATAACGAAGGAATCAAAATCGTTAAACTTGGCGGCAATCTCTTCTAGGCTCGCATTTGACTGAGGTGAGCAGGTCATAATGCACCGTCCTCATCAGTGGTCTCATTCATGCGTTTTGCCTCCCGAGCAAGGGCCTTCGATATACGCTCAGCCTCATCAACGCTCGAGTCGAGCATAAAACGCAGCTCCGGTGCCACACGCCATGAAAGTTTATGAGCCATAAGGGAGCGAATGCGCCCCTTTGCCCGCTCAAAAGCCTTTGAGACTTCTTCATAGCGGTTGGGCTCTACCGTATAAAAGACATTACAAACGCTGCGATCAAAACTGACTTCGCAGCCCGTAATAGTTACTAAACTCAGTCGTTCGTCTGCTAATTCAAAAAGCAGGATGTTTGCAATAACCTGCTGAGCTTGTTGATTTACCTTCCGGTTCGACGCATTCTGTTTCATATGATTCCTCCTCTCCACCTTCGTCATCGGTGGATTGGAACTCATCCTTAGTATCAAGAGCCACGCTATACGTAAAAGACAGGCGCTCCATATCGCAGCGCCCGTCTCAACAATCGAATAAGAGTTCCCCTTTACTCGGTTCGCTCTACTTCGGTGATGACGTAGCCCTCAATAGTATCGCCAATATGGATATCTTGGAAGCCCGCAACACCAATACCGCATTCGTAACCCGAACGTACCGACTTTACGTCGTCCTTGAAACGGTGCAAACTCGCGATGGTTGTTTCAAAGACAACCGTACCGTCACGAACGATACGTACGTTGTCGTCGCGGCTAATCTCGCCTTCAACGATGTAGCAACCGGCAATAACACCGACCTTTGGAACCTTAAAGAGCTCACGAACTTCTGCAATACCCGTATCCTTCTCGACGATATCAGGCTTCAAAAGGCCAACACGCGCGGCGTTAATATCATCAATGGCCTGGTAAATGACACGGTAGAGACGGATATCAACATTTTCGCGCTCTGCAAGCTGTCGAGACTTACCCGTTGGACGAACATTAAAGCCAATGATGATGGCGTCAGATGCAGAAGCTAAGGTGACGTCAGTTTCTGTGATGCCACCAACTGCCGAGTGCACGATATTGATGCTTACTTCTGACTGGTCCATCTTGTCGAAGGCATCACGCAGAGCTTCGATAGAGCCTTGTACGTCGGCTTTTACAATTAAGTTCAAATCGGTTTGTTTGCCCTCTTCGATATGATCGAAAAGCTCGTCTAAGCTCATATGTGACTTTGTTTGCTGCGCTGCCAAACGTTCCCGCAAAGCACGCTCTTCAGCAAGTTTGCGTGCATCGCGTTCGTCTTGGAAGACGCGGAATTCATCGCCTGCAGTCGGAACGGAATTCAAGCCCAAGATCTCAACAGGAT
The DNA here is from genome assembly GCA_050945155.1 of Eggerthellaceae bacterium. Taxonomy (GTDB): domain Bacteria; phylum Actinomycetota; class Coriobacteriia; order Coriobacteriales; family Eggerthellaceae; genus JBMNSK01. The sequence goes on from JBMNSK010000004.1 coordinate 59,529, forward strand.
CTGATGGCCGTGCCGACTTAACGTGGTATCCATGTGAGTCAATGAGCGCGCGCACACGACCATAGGACGTACCAGCCACCACGGCATCTCCTGGATGGAGCGTGCCGCGCTGTATGAGGACCGTTGCAACCGACCCTCTACCCTTGTCGAGGTTTGCCTCAATAACAAAACCAGAGGCTTCTGCATTTGGGTTGGCCTTTAATTCAAGGACATCGGCCTGAAGCAAAATGGTTTCAAGCAAGTCGTCAATATGAAGCTTCTGCTTTGCAGAAACATCAACGAACATATTTGAACCGCCCCACTCTTCAGGGACGACTCCGTACTCAACCAGTTCGGAACGAACTTTCTGCGGGTCAGCACCTGGTTTATCAATCTTGTTGACTGCAACGACAATCGGTACATCTGCAGCCTTGGCGTGGTTGATAGCCTCAATGGTCTGCGGCATAACACCGTCATCGGCGGCAACTACCAAAACGATGACGTCAGTTACCTGAGCACCACGCGCACGCATGGCAGTAAATGCCTCGTGACCAGGAGTATCGATAAACGTGATGGTACGGTCATTAATTTTTACTACATAAGCACCGATGCGCTGGGTAATACCACCCGCCTCGCCTTCGGCAACGCCGGTGTGGCGGATAACGTCGAGCAGTGAGGTTTTACCATGGTCAACATGACCCATAACGGTAACAACAGGAGGACGTGGCTCGAGATCTTTCTCGTCGTCGTGGTAGACAACGGCATACTCCTCTTCAGGAGAGACCACCCTTACCTTGCATCCGATATCATCAGAGATAAGCTCAATCAGATCATCGCTCATCGACTGTGTGAGCGTTAATGCCTGACCAAGCATAAAGAGGCGTTTAATAACGTCATTCGGTTGAACGCCAATGAGCTCTGCAAATTTTGCAACCGTTGCTCCCTGAGGAACCTCAATAACTGAGTCGTCGAGAACAAGATTCGGGTCAAGACCCTTCTCAATTGCCTCGCGCTCCATACGTTCGCGCTCTTCAGCACGACGCTTTTCCTTACGCTTTTGACGACGCCCTTCACCTTCATGGGAATTAGCGGCGGCAACTGCAGCACGTGCTTCAGCCAAGACCTTGTCACGCTGCATCTTCTCTGCCTGTACCGCCATCTGGGCATAACGATCGCCATGTTCTTCGTTTTTTTCGAGCTCAGGAACAACCTGCTCGTGGCTCTCATGCGCTTGCTTTGATTTCTTGGACTTACTGCGAGAATCACTATGCTTATCATGATGCTGCGAGGAACCCGCTTGTTTCTGCGTCTCAATACGCTTCTTCTCATTTTCAATCTGAGAAAGCAAAGATTCAAAGCCGGCACTGTGAGTTTCAGGTGCGCGGGTGTGTGCGTGTTTGTCGCTTGGTGCAGACTTCGCAGGAGTTTTCCCGCCTCGATGCTTCAAGGCCTCTTCAACGGCCTGCTTCTTAGCAACATCCTTAGCTGCTGCAATAGCACGTTCACGCTCACTTTCAATTTGGCTTTCAAGGCGCTCAAACGGAGAAGCTGTTTCAATGCGATGCTTTTCGGTCTCTTCTGCCTTGGGCTCAGCCTCTTCATCGTGCTTTTCTTCTTTACGATGCTGAAGCTCTGCCTCACGACGGGCACGCTCACGCTCGACCGCTTCTCTGCGCTCGCGCTTCTCTTCGGCCTTCTTTTCTTCCTCAGCCTTATGCTTTTCAGCAAGCTTCTTGGCTTCTTTATCACCAAGCTCTCCTGCGCGCTCCTTTATTTCAGGTTCAAGATTTTTACGAACCTTTTCAACATAGGCATCCGCAAGCATGCTCGCATGACTCTTCGCCGGTATCTTCATCTCGCGAAGCTTGTCCAAGAGTTCCTTGCTCGACATATTGAATTCTTTTGCCAACTCATGTACACGCATGCCGGCCATAAACCACTCCTCTATATCGTGCCCTTTTGTGTGGCTTCGTATGAAGCGCGAATCCGCGCCTGATCTTCTTTCGTAAGTGACGTCTTTAACGCCCGGTCAAATTTCTTATGCGCAAGTGCAAGGTCGAGACATTGTTTCGAACAAACATAGGCTCCCCTACCGGCAGCCTTTCCGCTCTCGTCAAAATCAACAAGACCGCGGGGAGATTTAACCACACGTAGTAATTCTACCTTGCGTGCAGCTTTTCCGCACTCGATACAGTGTCTTTGGCCCTTGTTTTCTTGCATCTAACCTTCTTATCTGCGCTTTAGTCTTCTTCGTCCATCCATGCGTGGATACCGCAGTACTTGCTTCCCGGACGTGCATGATTCCTGCAACGAACACCGTCTTCGCTCACATAGGAGCAGAGTCCGTCTCCGTCCTCCTCTTCGGCTTCATAGCTTTCCTCAGTCTCAGGAGGAACGAGAGACTCACCAACAAAGGAGCTGCTCTTGATATCGATATGCCATCCAGTAAGACGCGCAGCTAAACGGGCATTCTGTCCTTCCTTGCCAATGGCAAGTGAAAGCTGGTCATCTGGCACCAAAACGGTGGCGTAATGGTTCTCTTCATCAATGGTAACGTTCATCACGCGGGCAGGAGAAAGCGCATTTGCAACATAAACAGCCGGGTCCTCGCTCCACTGGATAACGTCGACGCGCTCATTGCGCAGCTCCTCAACAACCATGCGAACACGGCTACCCTTCGGACCAACGCAGGCGCCCACCGGATCCAGATTCTCCTCGCGTGATGCAACAGCAATCTTAGAACGCGCACCAGGTTCGCGCGCGATGGACTTAATTTCTACCAGACCATCATAGATTTCTGGAACTTCAATCTCAAAAAGTCTCCGAATCAAATCTGGGTGTGTACGAGAAACCACGATAGGAGGACGGGTAAGCTCACCGCGTACACGAGGCTCATCCGAATTCGGATCGCGCACATCGATGATTAAGACCTTTAAGCGCTGGTTATGACGGTAGCGTTCACCATGCGGACGCTCATTGCGCTCGTTGGGATAGCGCTTCAAGTCATAGTGTGGAAGCTCGGCCTCAATGCCTTCACGAATCTTGATGATGGTGAAGTCGGGAGTACCCTGCAAAACCGTACCAGTTACAAGATCACCAATACGGCTTGAGAACTCTTCGTAAATGGACTTACGGCCCGCCTCACGTACTAAAGAAGCAATGACACTTTTTGCATTCTGTGCAGCGATACGGCTGACTCCATCTGGCGTGACATCGCGCTCTTCAAATTCGGTGTATTCACCGGTCTCTTCATCCGGTTCGCCCTTCGGCACAAGCTCGTAGACATAGATACGCCCTGTCTGGCGGTCGATGGTAACGCGTGCATCCCATTCCAGATCCAAAATATTCTGATAGCTTTTTGCAAGCGAAGCCTCGAGTCGCTCAATGAGGTACAGTTCATCAATTTTGTGCTCATGCGCAAGCGCCTGAAGTGCTTCGATTAATTCTGAAGTTGCCACGGTTCTT
>JBMNSK010000005.1:0-58639 GCA_050945155.1 Eggerthellaceae bacterium
AATTTCCAACCTGAGGACATGCACCGCCTTGCCGAACTCGATATCTCCGCAAACGTACAGCCGGGTCATATCACACTCGACCCAGGTGGTCCGGAACGTGATCTTGGTATGAAACGCGTACCCTATATGTGGCCGTTCAAGACGCTTGCTGATTTAGGCACCCATGTCTCGTTTGGCACGGACTCTCCGGTGGTAGACGTCAATTCCATGGGCGTCCTCTATACGGCAGTCACCCGAAAAGACCAGTACTCACACGAGCCTTTGGGCGGATGGCTTCCTGAAGAGAGGCTTTCCATGTCACAAGCCATTCGCAACTATACCTACGGAAGCGCCTATGCCTGCAGTCGCGAAAAGGAAGTGGGCAGCCTCGCTGTTGGTATGAAAGCTGATATTGCGGTGTGTGACCATAACCTCTTGGAGGCTGAAGACGAAGAAATCCTCGACACGAAAGTCCTGGCGACCTTCACAGGCGGACGATTGATTTTTGAGCGCTAGAGAAATCTATAGGACGACGTGACTTATCTCTTTTGCGCCAAAAGTCTTATTAGCGCAAAGCGTTCTCGCGCAGAAAGTACATATGGTCTAGAGGTCCTGAACCAGCACCGAGGTTTAAATCTGCTTCTAACGCGTGGGTAAGATAGTCCTTGGCCCGCTCTACCGCCTGAAGCGTTGTATAGCCTTGTGCATAAAACACCGCAATGGCCGAAGAGAGGGTACATCCTGTTCCATGAGTGTTGGCGGTATTCACCCGCTCGCAAGAAAGGATGTGTTTTATACCCTCCTCGTCAACAAGGACATCGCGCGCCTTGCCTTCTGCGTGCCCACCTTTCACGAGTACCGCACAGTGATAGCGTGCATAAAGCATCTCGGCAACACGGTCCTGGTCTTCAGGAGTAGAAATTTTTTGCCCCGAAAGAATTTCTGCTTCGGCAAAGTTTGGTGTGATAATACGCGCCAGCGGAAAGAGTGATTCTTTTAGAGTAGAAATTGCCTCAGGGCTGATGAGTTTGGCACCCGAAGTTGCAACCATAACAGGGTCGAGAACAATGTTTTTTGCAGCATGGTGTTCAAGCGCCTGCCTGATAGCAACTACAGCTTCAGGAACTGCCACCATCCCAATCTTTACGGCAGCCGGGCGAATATCAGTATAGACACAGTCAATCTGCTGAGAAATGAGGTCGGGTTCTACTGACACACTTGCAAATACGCCAGTCGTATTTTGAGCTGTAATAGCCGTAATCGCAGTCTCGGCAAAAAGCCCAAGCGCCTCAATGGTTTTAATGTCAGCCTGAATTCCCGCTCCACCACTGGAATCAGACCCTGCAATGCTTAGTACCGCTTGCATTTCTTCTCCTTAAGGGCGCATATCCATTCGTTTCACCAGATTCGCAGTAGCTGCGCGAATATCATCAGCAGCAAAAATAGCCGAAACGACGGCAATACCGCTGATGTCCACCCCATCAAGAACCCCAATGGTGTTTTCGTTCACACCGCCGATGGCCACAACTGGAATTTCAACAGCATCACAGATTGCCTGAATCTCCTGCGCACTTAAGACACCAGCCTCAGGTTTCGTCGATGTGCTAGCGACCGCACCTACTCCCAGATAGTCGGCGCCTGCCTCCTGCGCAGCACGAGCCTGGTCGGGTGTTTGCACAGAAACCCCGATAATGGCATCCTCCCCGAGTTCTGCGCGCGCTCGTGTGCATGCCTCATCACCTTGGCCAATGTGAACACCGTCAGCACCTACCTGTTTAGCAAGGTCGACATCATCATCGATTACAAACGGTACCGAGGCTTGTTCACACAGTGGTTTAAGCGCGTGAGCATAGAGCGCTATCTTCATCCGCGGTGCTTCTTTTTCCCGCAGCTGAACAAAGCTAGCCCCTCCATCGAGAGCCTCCTTGACGCAGTCACTTAAAGTTCTTTCTCCGAGCCACTGCCTGTCGGTCACGGCATAGACATTAAGGGCCTTTCGAATATCTTCGGCACTCCATTTTCCGCGCTGACGGGGGCCGTTATTTTCACTCATACTTACCGTCCTCACCTATACATTCTTGCTCGTCTCGTTATCTCCGTTGAGTCCGATATCAATAACGAGGTCATCCATGATTCTGTTCACTGTCCGGACGGCACACATGCTTCCACACATGGTGCATGTTCCTTCCACACTTGGCTCCGCGCTCTCGAAATAGCGCCTCGGTTTCTCAGGATCAATGGCATACGAGAACATTTCCTCCCAATTGAGGCGGCGGCGCGCATCGCTCATACGATTATCAATATCACGCGCCCCAGGAATACCCTTCGCAATGTCTGCAGCATGCGCCGCAATTTTCGTTGCTACGATACCTTCTTTCACATCGTCAGCATCGGGAAGACGAAGGTGCTCGGCCGGAGTAACATAGCACAGAAAGTCTGCTCCATGCATAGCCGCAAGGGCACCTCCAATAGCCGCAGTGATATGGTCATAACCGGGTGCAATATCTGTTACGAGCGGGCCTAAGACATAGAAGGGCGCACCATGGCAGAGGCGCTTTTCCAATTTCATATTGGCTTCGATCTCATCCAAAGCCATATGGCCCGGACCTTCTACCATCACCTGCACGCCCGCATCCCAGGCTCGTTGGGTAAGCTTGCCAAGCTCAATGAGTTCGTTTATCTGCACCGCATCGCTTGCATCATAGTTACAACCGGGGCGCATAGCATCACCTAGGCTGATAGTTACGTCATACTCATGCAGGATTTCAAGCAGGTCATCATAGTATTCGAAGAAGGGATTTTCGTTACCTATTGCTTCCATCCAGGCAAACGTAAGCGACCCTCCGCGACTTACGATATTCATAAGACGCCCTGTTTCCTTAAACAGTTCAATTGCCTTTTTATTCACACCTGCGTGAATCGTGACGAAATCAACTCCGTCACGCGCGTGCGCGCGCACAACGTCAAGAAAGTCCTGCGCAGTAAAGTCGATGAGAGGTTTTTCAAGATAGCCCACCGCGTCATACATGGGCACTGTACCAATCATGGCGGGAGATTTTTTGATTAGGTCTCGACGGAAAGTCTGGGTTTTGCCATAGTTCGACAAATCCATAATGGCTTCCGCCCCCAAGTCGAGTGCAGTTTGGACCTTTTTCCACTCTTCTTCGAGACAGGCTGCATCACCCGACACACCCAGGTTTACATTCATCTTTGTTCTCAGTCCGGTTCCAATACCTTCTGGGCTGAGGCTTTTATGATTGATATTTGCAGGAATGGCAATCTGTCCCTGCGCGACGCCATTGCGAATATACTCCGGACTCCGGTGCTCTTTTTCGGCAACAATCTTCATTTCGTCTGTCAGTATGCCGGCACGCGCTGCATCAATTTGAGTCATAGCATCCCTCCGTTGGCATTATCCATCTCAGGTTCGACGGGTCGAAACGTTATTGCGTTTCCTCTCAGCCTAGGTATCGGCCATGCCGCATCCAAGCTCCCCAGATTTTCAAGTCTAGCACACGCCCATGACCGTAGCGTTAGGCGACCCCGTAAAGACATGCACCAAGACAAAACTGAAGGTTTCAGAATACGAGGGAAAAACTACCTGCGCAAGACGATTTAGGCTAAGGGATAAAAAATATAGAGGGTTCCTTCGCGGACACTGATGGTGGCTTTCTTTCCAATGAGTTCATTGGAAAGACCACGAGATCTGCGGTTTTTTAGGTCAATATCGTTAACCGTATACGCTAACCCTTCTTCTGAAACGCCTCGTGCGCAGTCATTTGCTGAGAATACCGAGACGATACCTTGTGTGCCTTGAGCAATAGTAAAACTTGCAGGACCCGTTAGAAGGCGAACAGCAAAACTGTCCCCGACACAAGTCAGATGCATACCAGCTTCAGAAAAATATGCGCAGGTCTGCAGGACCGCAATGGTGTGGTCAAGGCGTGCAGATAAGGCGCCGTAAACATAGGTCTCGCCACAACCAGCCTCTTGCGCATAGTTCAGTCCAAGTTCAAGATCGCTCTCATCTTTATGTGAGCTGAAAGAACGAACTTTTTCGCCCTGCGGAAGATACCCAAGAGAGTCAAAGTCCCCCACGATAAGGTCTGGTTCCCTGTTGATTGCTTGCAGATGACGAAGCCCGCGGTCAACAGCAATGACCATATCGAAAGAGCCCTTTGCATCGAGAGAGCGGAAGTGGTCTGCATTGAAATCTACTGCTGCCACAAGAGCGCAACGAGACATCCTGCCACCTACTTCCCTGTCTTTTAGCAAGCATAAAAGCTTGCACCGAAGCCACCTGCAACTTTGATAGAATAGCATACCTGAGTGGGCCAGACGGCTGCGCCATACGGTGAGGAAAGTCCGGGCTCCTAAGGGCTGGATGCCAGCTAACAGCTGGGCGAGGTGACTCGACGGATTAGTGCCACAGAAAAGAAAACTCCTGCCTTGCGCATGGAAAAGCTGAAACGGTGCGGTAAGAGCGCACCAGCACCTTGGTAACAGGGTGGCTTGGAAAACCCCATCCGGAGCAAACGCAAATAGGAACGCCATACGGTCGCCCTTCCGTGCGTTCGGGTTGCGCGCTTTAAGACTTCTGGTGACAGAAGCCACAGATAAATAGCCGTCCTCGACAGAACCCGGCTTATCGGCCCACTCGCCTCTTTCCCTTAAAGACGATTCAGCCCTGCCTTCCAGGCTTCGATTTCTTCCTGACTTTTCTCGACTGCAAGTCTTTTATAGCGAGCTGTCTTTCCACGGACAACTTTTACCTGCGATTTAGCAAGGCCAAACTCATGAGCAATGAGAGCGCATACGGCCTTATTCGCCTTTCCTCCCTCAGGTACGGCACGCACCTTGATGCGCGCCACTGGCTTGTCTCCTGAACAATCAAGGCCCAAAACGACGTCGCGCCCCGAACGGGGCGTGACGTGACAATCAAGATATCCAAAGACGTTGGTCATTTAGTCAATATCGTCTAGGTCGATGTCATTTTCAGCATCACCGAAACCAGAGAGGTCCTTTTCAACGAAGCTACGCTTAGGCGTTGCCGGCACCACGGTCTCTTCGCCAGATGGTTGCGGAGTGGTGTATTCATGGGACCGCTGTTCACGGACGTCAATCTCTTCCTCAGACTCTTCTTCAATGGCAACAGGCTCAATCATGCCGGTCTTGTCATTGTCATCGTCTGCGTTAGCAACTGCACGTGCGTTAGACAGCGAAGAATGAACTACGCTTTCTTCTATGCTTCCCAGCTTGCGCGTCGCATCAGCAATAAAGTTTGAAAGCATATCGCGATAGTCGGCGCGGGTTTCATCGCGCTCGTCTTCAAGTTTTTTAATAGCATCCAATACACGTGAACGCTCAGCTTCGGCTTTGTTGGCAATGCGTGCTGCGTCGTCCTCAGCATCCTTGATAATTCCAGCAGCTTCACGTTTAGAACGATTGATGGTTTCATCTGCAGTACGCTGTGCTGCGATGAGGGCTTGAGCAATAGCTGAATCGTCTGCCTTTTTCTCCTGCAGCTCCCTCTCCAGTTCCGCAATTCTTGCGTCCTTGTCTGCAAGAACGCGATCGTCGATTGTAGCGACGGCTGACTCAGAATCGAAGCTTGTCTCTTCGGTTTCTGGTGCAGGAGTGAGCGGAATTGCTACCGTTGCATCTTGGGAAATATCTTCTGCCGGTGCAGTTTCTTGGTTTGCAAGTTCGAGGTTGCGGCGAGCATCTTCGAGCTGCGTTTTCAGCTGCTCAATCTCAGCATTCATTTCTGCAACGCCATCAGCAACACGCTCGAGAAACACATCCACTTCATCAACGTCATAGCCCTTGCGCTCGATTGAAAAACTCTGGTTATTAATTTCTTCAACTGTTATGCCCATTTGCATTCCCTTCCCAGTTTCTCGCCCTTACCAAGTCCTATGACTTGAGACTTTATAGCAAAGCAACCAGTACACGTACCCCAAATTGTAATACAAGAAGCGCGATGATGGGGGTTATATCTACCATGCCTCCAATAGGAGGAATCAGCTTTTTGAATAGATCAAGGTACGGATCGCAGATTTTTCCGAGTGCATTATAGATATCAGCAACGACTGGATGTGACCTTGGAATCCATGACATCAATACATAAATGATGATGATAAAGCTATAGAAGTCGCAGAGCGACACTAACAAATGCCCCAGCAAATTATGCTCCTAATTCTTTTGATCGGCGGACCGCCGCATTGACGCCGGCTGCAAAAACCCCGTCGAAGTCTCTGGCGCGCATTGCATCCATCGCAGCTGCCGTAGTTCCTCCCGGTGTGCATATGGAATCGCAGGTGTCTCGGGCACTAATACCAGTCTGGCGCATATATTCGGCTGTACCGTAAACCGTTTGCAGCGCAAGATTTTCGGCAAGGTTTTCATCGAGACCCTGATCTTTTGCTGCCTTTGCAAGCGCATCAACCATAGCCGCAACATATGCCGGGCCGGAACCTGACAGACCGCAGACAATATCGATAGCGTCTTCTTCAACCTTGCATGCATACCCCAAGCTATCGAAAAGATTGCAAACGAGGTCGAAATCAGCATCAGTAGCAGCAGACCCTTTCGCAACCCCTGCTGCACCAGCCCCCACTTTAAGAGGCATATTGGGCATGACACGCACAAGGCGAGCACCTTGAGGCAGATGTTTTTCTAACGAAGCAGTAGAAAGGCCAGCGGCTACCGAAATGAAAAGTGGTCCGGAGTCTTTGCCACTATACGGAGGTCTATCCGCAATGGTGTCGAGCACACCAGCCATAATCTGCGGCTTTACCGCCAGCACAACGAGTTTGGCATCAGCTATTTCTCGTGCATCAGGAACACAGGTAACACCAAATTCCTCGGTCAGATAGTCACGACGTTCCTGGCCTGGATTCGCCACTATGAAATCTTTTGCAGTGAGGTGAGCTGCGGGACCCGTTTGGGCACCAATCCACCCAGCCATAATGGCTGTACCCATCTCTCCTCCGCCGATTATTGCAATAGGTGAGATCTTTTCTTGGTTCACGAGAGCACACCTTTGTTCTTGAGAGCACGGCGCTCACTTTCTGAAAGTGAGTGGTGACAAGTTATCGCAAAGACCTTCTCTTGCGGACATTCAACAGATGCATCAAGCGCACTTGCTACGCCGAAAGAAAAATCAAGAATGCGTTTTGCAAGGTCCTGCGGCGTCTCATTTAAAACGATAACGACCGCATCTCCCCCTTTGAGGATTTTCGCCACTCGTTCAACATCTTCATAGCGCAGAGGGCGGATAACCGAAAGTGCGCGTGTTGGGCTGTGAACAGAAGACGAAGAACCCTCGTACATATCGTACGGGTCAAAAGAAGATGCGTCGCTGCGCAGGCGTCTATCCGGCGATTCCGTGCGAGTGTCTAAAACAGGAGTCTCGTGCACGCGGCCCAAGTTAGTCTGGGGTTTGCGGGGCGGGACAGTTTCTGCGCTCGCGTCAGTCTGCGTGAACAGGGCGTTTACGCCTGACTGCGAAGACGAAGAGTTTGCCATGGGAAGATCCATTGAAGCAGTATCGCCAAAATGCGAGGAATCGCGCATGGCGCGCTCGGCCTCATAGGTGGCCTGTGCTTCGCGCGGAGAAACACCGTGCAAACGATAGGGCTGCTCTGGCTTTCCTCCCCGTTCGCGCTCATGCATTTCCGGATACCGTGTAGAGGCTCTTACCTCATCACGGGTTACAAGCTGTGGGAAACCATGGTCGTGGTCCCGGCGGGAACGACGCGATTGGCGAGAAGAACGATTATCGGATTCGTATGACTCATCATAATCCTGGTAGTCTTCTTCATACCCTTCGCCATACTCGTAGAACTCGTCATAATCATCGAATTCATCAGAGTCATCATCGAAGCCATCATCGCGCGAAAAGCCAAGCCTGGACTTGATGTTACTAAAAGCTCCCCCACCGGCATTATCGCGATACTCATCATCCCGACGAGAACGCCCTCTTCTGGGCAACTGCATCTTAATCCCTCATTTCCTCGTACTTAACGATAGACGTCGCGTCTCAAATATCTACACGTTCATGTTACCGCAAGGTCAATGCCGACTAATCAAAAAGCTGACCTCGGTCTTAAGACCTACTGAAAATTTTCATCAAAAATTGCACGCCCAATACGAACGATGGTTGCCCCCGCATGAATAGCTTCACGCCAATCTTCGCTCATCCCCATCGAAAGTTGGTCAAAACAAGCTTTGTTTTCTCCAGAAAGCTGAGATGAGAGGGTGTCTTTGAGCGCTGCTAGGTCCTCAAAAGTTTCACGTGCAATCCTAAGATCTCCTTGCGGAGCCATGGTCATAAGCCCACGAACGCGGATATGCTTCATATCTTCGCAGGCATCCAATACCTCTTCTACCTGAGAAGGAACAAGCCCGCTTTTTGATGCTTCCCCTGAAACATTGACCTCGAGTAGAATATCTTGAATTTTTCCCAAATCAGCGCTGACGCTGTCTATTTTTCGCGCATGCTTGAGGTCGAAGACAGAATGAATCAGCACAGAACAAGGCACGATGTCCCGAATGCGCCTTGACTGGATATTGCCGATGAAGTGCCAGTTTTCTTGAGGCAGTGCTTCGTATTTTTCGAGAATACCCTCAGGCCTGTTCTCTCCGAAGTTGTGTGCCCCGCCTTCAATGGCTTTTTTGACTGCATCGACACCGACGGTCTTTGACACCGCCACAAGACATACCTCGCTATCCTTGCGCCCTGCCTCTGCAATAACCTGGCTTAATTCCTCAGCCACCCGTTCATACTGTTCTTTTGCAGTCACCGACTTGCCTCTTTTCTCACCGCTATAGCTGCCTGCCTACCACAGACGCCATTTGAAGCCCGAAACGAAAAGTACTCATCTGCATGACACTTGGTACAAATTTGGGCCTCGACACAACGCTCGGACAAAAGGCCGGCATTCTCTAAATCTTTTTTCACCACATAGGTTAAATCAACGTGTTTTAGATCCGATGCTGCAGGTGCGCCATACTTATCTGCAAATTTACGCGCAAGCTCTTCATCGGTTTCAAAACAACACGCATGAATATGAGGGCCAATATAGGCGTTATAGTGCGCCTCTGGGTTGTCCAATAATTGAGCATCAAGACTCGCGAGAACACGAGCGGATTTCGAGGGAATACCGGCATAAGCTCCACGCCATCCGGCATGTGTTACCACAAACTTACCTGTCGGTGAAACGATGATGACCGGGACGCAGTCGGCAAAGCAAAGCATCGCCGCCACACCTGCCGGCTCTACAGCCACCGCATCAGCCCCTGCCTTTGCGTGCGCACACGCATGTTCTACGGTTGATACTTGGTCATCTCTCACAATGACTACGCTGTCGCGGTGAACTTGACGAGGGATAACAACATGAGTAGAGGCAACTCCCACCGCTTCAAAGAGAAGGTTTTGGTTCGCGGTAATCTTCTGCGCATCATCATCGGTATATGGCCCGACATTCAAGGAAGCAAAAGGTCCGGTGCTCTCACCTCCCGCACGGCCCGTAAAGGCTATGCGAACCCCCGTCTGCTCGAAGAGGGCATCATCGGTAAGGGCAGGAAGAAAACGCGCGCCAAGTTGGCGCGCGTTCAATCTTGGAATCTGAAGATCCTGAAACATTGTCCCTAAAATCACGTTCCCTAATTCTGACGCTTCAAAAAGTCAGGAATATAGTCTTCATCAGCTGGACGAGCCGTCGTGGTCTGTCGCGGCATAGCCTGCGTCGGAGCAGAAGGCGTCACTGAAATCTGAGAAGAAGGTTCTTCTGCGCGGGGGGTGGTGGAAGCAAATAAATCATTGCTAGAGAAGTCGAATCCGTTGGAGTTATTGGTATTGGCTTTAAAGCCGGTTGCAATAACCGTGATGCGTACTTCATCGCCCATATTTTCATCCACAATCTGTCCGTAGATGATATTGGCGTTTTCATCTGCACAAGCTTCAACCGTACGAGCAGCAGCGTCGACCTCGGTCAAGGTTAAATCAGGGCCACCCGCAATAGAGAAGAGGACGCGAGATGCGCCATCAATGGAAGTCTCCAGGAGGCTTGAATTGGTAGCCTGCTGTGCAGCTTCAAGAGCACGGTTTTCACCAGAAGCAATGCCGATGCCCATCATTGCTGTACCAGCGTCCTTCATGACCGTGCGAATATCCGCAAAGTCGAGGTTGATAAGACCTGGAATAGTAATGAGGTCGGTTACGCCCTGGATGCCCTGACGCAAGGTATCATCGGCGATACGGAATGCATCGAGCATGCTCGTCTTTTTATCGACAATCTCTAAAAGACGGTCATTCGGAATAACAATGAGGGTATCTACCTTCTGAGAAAGCAGGTCAACACCTTGTTCAGCTTGGTTACGACGCGTACGTCCCTCAAAGGAGAACGGCTTAGTGACAATACCTACTGTCAATGCGCCGATTTCTTCACGGGCAATTTCTGCAACAATGGGTGCCGCACCGGTACCGGTACCGCCACCTTCGCCCGCCGTTACAAAGACCATATCCGCTTCTGCAAGTGCATCGCGGATTTCATTGCGGCTTTCTTCTGCTGCTTGGCAACCTACTTCAGGGTTTGCACCAGCACCGAGCCCACGTGTGAGCTCTTCTCCGATGTGGATGGTCTTGTCCGCATCGGACATCATAAGTGCCTGATTGTCAGTGTTAATGGCGATGAACTCTACTCCACGAACACCAGCTTCAACCATACGGTTTACTGCGTTGGTTCCGCCACCGCCGATGCCAACTACTTTGATGGCCGCCAAATTACCGGACCCTATATTGTTTGGCATTGTACCCTCCGCAACTGTCGATTGATATTTTAGCGCCGTTTTTTGTTCCGACAGCACTGTTCACATGGGGTAATTGTACACAATATATGGGGCATTGCAAAACAGAGAACAGAAAAGCGCACATACAAAACGTGTGTAAAAAATTCCTAAAATTAGATGGACCGCCACGTCGGCTGGTCAACCACACGAACGTTGATATATGAAACTTTACCTGGGTTGTCGTTCAGAATACTTAAGACCACATTTTCTTTGTCTCGGATATTTTCTGCCTTGCCAAACGCTATCTCTACCCCGTTATCCAAAACGAGTTTTGTCTCGTCTGGGCCGGCAGCGGAAACTGTTTTGACCTGGTCAGCCAATTCTGTAGTCATACCCGCTACGATACTGAGTGCATTATTGACATTGCCATCAGTACAGACCTGACCTATCTCGGCCTGTGTTGTATAAGGAACGTCGGTGATGTGCAAGACGTTATTTGCATCCTCGTAAACCTTTGGAGACGTTGCCTTGCCCGCATCAGAATCTTGTTCCGGAATGGGCATGAGCCAGATTCGGTCATCAGATATAGCCCACTGGGTCGTTTTATTGGAACTGGCATCGGGTATTTCAACCACGGCAGTAAAGTTACGCTCCGTTACGTGTATTTCCAGCGTATTGGGAGGAATGCGACGAATTTGAACGTCTTCAATCCAAGCGTTTTGCTTGAGGCGATTTGCAATTCCTGCTTCGTCAACTGTGAGAAGTGTTGTTCCCTGGGGCACTTCTATCATCTGGGTCATTTCATCTGAAGTGAGGTGGTCTGCTCCCTGCACAGAAATGTTTTCTATGGTAAAGGCGGGCGTTTGAGCAAGGATAACAAGTGTCACGATAAGGGCAGCAACGATGCCACCAGTCCAAGCCGCAATACGCTTAAGACGCGAGAAATTACGTGTCTTTTTCTCGGAACTAAGGGAGGAACGGCTCCGGCTTTGAGTCCTTCGTTGGGTTTCACGATTCAAGTCACCGATACGTACCGATGACAGACGTGTGCTCGAGGTGTTTCGTGGCATGCGCCCACCGGCGACGGTACGAAAGTCGCTACGCGATGATGAGCGCCGTTCTTTTCTCAAAGCCTCGTTATAAGCAGCGCGAGAATTCGCCTGTGGATTCCTTGTCTTACTATAGCTACGAGCACGGTTCAAATCACGCTGCTGACTACGCCCCGATAAAGCCTGCCCTCCGCCGCGGCGCTTAGAGCGAGCTGACGCAACACGATTGTCGCGGCGACTCTCCTGTTTCGGCCTGCGTGCTGAGCTTCGATCTTTTCTCCTAAACGCCATACTAGAAAACCTCAAACTGCAAAGATTCTAGTTTTTCTCTTTCTTGTTCTCTAACGCTTGTAAGACCTGAGGAGCGATAGAGGTGACATCGCCTGCCCCCATCGTAATGAGCAGGTCACCTGCCTGAAGATGGTCGACAAGGTAAGGGACAAGATCGGTGCGTTTCGGCACATAATTTGCTTCGGGGTGACCATCGTGGTCAAGAACAACGTTTAAGAAAGTTTTACCGTTGATACCGGGAATGGGAGCTTCGCCGGCAGGATAGACATCCATAAACGTCAGCGTGTCCGCCTTGTCGAAAGCAGCACCAAATTCATCATGCAAGACTTCGGTGAACAGAGGTGCTCGAGAATAACGGTGCGGCTGAAAGAGCACGCAGACGCGGCTATACCCAAGCTTGGATGCCGCATCAATAGTTGCTGCTATCTCAGTCGGATGGTGAGCATAGTCATCAACGACGGTAATACCTTCGGCCTCTCCAACCAAGTCAAAGCGACGCTTAACCCCGGCAAATTCTGCGAGCGCAGAGGCTGCTTCTTGGGCAGAAAGTCCTAAAGCATCAATAAGACCTAAAACACCTGCGCCATTTAAAACATTATGCCTCCCCGGATTTTGTTTTATCTGAGTATGTACTTCTTCCCCGCTGGGCAAACGCAGAGAAAAGAGGCTTTTGATACCCTGCGTTTCGTAGGAGGTAATGGCAATATCGAAGTCATCGCCGAACCCGTAGGTCAAAACATTTACGCCCGTTGATTTGGCAAGTTTCACAAGTTCTGAATCTTCGCCACAAACAACCGCCAGGTTTGCCCCCTCATAGACTGACTGAATGAAAGTCGCGAAATTTGCGCGGATTTCTGAGAGATTCTTATAGTGATCAAGGTGGTCGGTTTCAATATTGGTGACCAAGACGGCATGAGGAGAAAGATAGGTAAACGACTTGTCGCTTTCATCCGCCTCGACAACATAGTAGGAACCTTGTCCTGAATGAGCATTCGTACCATACGAACGAACGATGCCGCCGATAAGGAAGGTAGGGTCAAGTCCCATAGTGTCAAGAACGCTTGCAAGCATTGAGGACGTGGTTGTTTTTCCATGCGTTCCTGCAACAGCAAGCGTCTTAAGATTACGACCTAGATACGCAAGCATCTGCGCACGGTGCCAGATAAGCAGACCGCGGTCCTTTGCTGCCTTCAGTTCAGGATTGTTATCAAGAATAGCCGTTGAAGTGACCACCAAGTCGGGGCCATCATCACTTCCGGTTCCATAAATATTCTTAGCATCGTGGCCGATATGCACCGTAATGCCGGCATCCTCAAGCTGCTTGGTATAACGACTCTCGCGCAGGTCAGACCCGCTCACCTGAAGTCCTTGATCAAAGGCAACACGAGCGATGCCACTCATGCCAACACCGCCGATACCAATAAAATATACCGAAGATATATGCTGTTCATGCATACTGCTCACTCCAGAATTTCAACAACAAACGCCTAGGGCGTGCAATCATTCGCTAATCCTGAAAAGTGTACACTTTTGGAAGGCCCCTCAGGGCAAAGGAGATTATAACCTCAAAGCACACCACAGAAACGGCACTATTGTGCCACCCTCATCACCACATCGGCAAGATTTGCTGCCGCATCACGCGTTTTTTGTGCCTGGGCTGCCTTGGTCATCGACGCGCGCAAGTCCTTATCCTCAATAAGCTGACACAGTGCCGAAGCAAACTCGGGGCTTTCAACCTCTGCGTCAGGAATCATAAGAGCGCAACCCGCATCAACATAGGATTGAGCGTTAATGGTTTGGTGATCTGCGGTCGCATAGGGAAAGGGAACTAAAAGTGCCGGAATGGCGCGCGCCGAAATTTCAGCAAGAGAACTTGCGCCTGCACGCGACACAATAGCATCAGCCGCAGCCATAGTTGCACCCATCTGATATTGGTAGTCAAACAGCTTCCATCGCTTTTCTTCTTCTTTGGTAAGCGCTAAAGCTTCTTTGACCGTTTCGTATTCTTTGGGGCCGGTAACATGAACAAGGTAGAGGTTTTCATATGACAAAAGCTTATCTTTAAGCTCACATATTGCCGCATTTAGGTGACGCGCCCCCAAACTTCCTCCAAAAACCAAGAGTATAAGGGCCTCATCAGGTATTTCAAGCATCTCCCGCCCTTCTTGGCGCGTGGCTTCAAGAACCGACTGACGTACCGGATTTCCCGTCAGATAAATCTTTGATTTATCAGCCACCGACTGGGCTGCGTGGTCATAGGTAAGACAGACTGCAGCTGCTTTCTTTGCCAAGTAGGAATTTGCCATACCCATAACCGAGTTCTGCTCGTGAACAACAAGCGGAATTCCTAAGGCGCGTGCGGCACGACCTACAGGAATAGATACATAACCGCCAAAACCGACAACAACATCAGGTTTCACTTCGCGAAACCAGGCCTTAGCAGCGCCCGTGCTTTTCTCAATAAGGTGCACGCCGCGAAAAATACTTGTTGGATGTGCTCGGTCAAAACCCGCCGCCTCAAACGCCTTAAATTCGATACCTGCTTCAGGCACCAAACGAGACTCAACGCCATGAGGAGTACCTGCAAACAAGACGTCACATCCACGTTTTTTCAGTTCATCCGCAAGAGCCAATGCCGGGTTAATATGACCTGCGGTACCACCACCAGATAAGACCGCGAGCATCATCGCCTCCTTGCCTGCAACCGCGACGAGGACCCAAGTCCGTCGCGATACCTGTGCATAGATTCTTGAGCGTGCATCCGAGATCTTTGGTACGACCCAGTTCGACTCCTTGTTCTCGGATTGTCGACTGCCCGAATGACACGCAAATCATTTCGTCTCCGCTCATATTCAGCAGAATGGTCCGATTCGCGAGAAACCGACATGATAAGCCCCACCATCATAAGCGTAGCCACCAGCGATGACCCGCCTGAAGATATAAAGGGCAGCGGTTTGCCGGTTGTAGGAAACACGCCAATAACGCAGCCGATATTCAGAAAAGCCTGCCCAACAATCATAATGGTAAGTGCTCCTGAAATCATGGTGCCATATGCGTCGTTTGCTCCCCGCGCAATTTGAAGGCCGGCATAGCAAAATACGAGGTAGCACGCAATGACAAAGAGCGCACCCACCATGCCAAATTCCTCACCGATGATAGAAAAGATAAAATCCGTTTCTGCCTCGGGCAGGTAGAGGAATTTTTCTGCAGAGTTCCCTAAACCAACACCAAAAAGACCGCCTTCAGAAAAGGCGTAGTACGAATGAATAATTTGGTAGCCGCGACCACGGCCCCCTTCCCCGTCATCCCACGGGTTGAGATAGAGCATACGGTCTGAACGATAAGAGGTAAAAACAATGGCACATATTCCGAGGATGACACCGACAATGATTAATCCAAAAACCAGCTCCTTCGGTGCTTCACCCAGCCAAAGAACCGCAAGAACACCCAAAAGAATAATGGCTGTCGTTCCTAGGTCTGACTGCGTAATAAACAAAATGCCCAAAGGACAGAGCACGAGGAAAAATGCTTCGAGGTACATCTTGGGAGAATCTAGGTGACCCTCACGGAATTCCGCAAATATGCGAGCCATCATTAAAACCAAAGCAATTTTCACGAACTCAGAAGGCTGAAAACTGAACGGCCCAATGGAAAGCCACCTTTGTGCGCCGAGACTCGTTGTGCCAACAGCTGCGGTAAGCAAGATGAGGGCAACTGCAAGGCCCCAAACTGCCCAAAAGATAGGTCCACGCCAAAGTTCGTACGGAATTTTCCAGAGTGCAAGAGCGCAAAGGACGCCTACCCCTAAAAATTTTAGTTGGTCGATGAGGTAGCTTGCTGCGTTTGCTTGACTTGGGTCGCTTGCTTCTGTGATAGCTGAGACAGACGAAGCCGAATAGACCATTACCAAACCAATAAGGAGTAAGGCTAAGGTAGATAAAAGAAGAAGGGTGCGCGGCCCAAAGATATGGGCAGGCACGCGGTGCGTCTGTGTTCGTTCACGTCTCATAGGTATACTTCGTTTAATCTGCGTTGACTACGGTCGGTATAGTGTTTTAACTACTTCGTTTTCTCACGAGCTCCTTGAATATGGTACCGCGTTCCTCGAAAGAATGGAATTCATCAAAGGAAGCACACGCCGGAGAAAGCAGAATAATGTCATCTTTCTTCGTATACGTGAGAGCACAGTCAAGCGCATCTTCCATATGCGCTACGCGGCGCACGATAAATCCCTCCGGACGTCCTTCCAGATGGGTGTTGAAAGCGTCTTCAAATCGCTTACCCGCTTGCCCAAAACAAATAACGCCAAAAAGATGCTCATAGGAAGAGCAAACCAAGGATTCAAGATTTGTCCCCTTATCGTCGCCTCCGAAAAGAGCAATGACGCGCTCATGAGGGAATGAAGCGAGCGCTTTTAGCGTCGCATCAACATTGGTTGCTTTTGAATCGTTATAGCAAATGACACCGTTAATAGACCCGCAGCGTTCAATGCGGTGCTCAAGTGACTTAAAAGTTCTCAGCCCCTCGCGGACATCTGCAAGATCTTCGCCTGCAAGCACGGCGGCGCTTGCACTCATGAGGGCATTCGAGACATTGTGCTCACCTGGAATCAAAAGCTCGCTTCGATTGATAAGTTCTATTTCTTTATCCTCGATACCAAGGCAGAGCATCCCATCTTCTCTTAAAAAAGCAGAGTTGGGTGACCGGAGAGCCTTGCGCGCATCGCAGGTAATGCCACCGTCTGTGCCCATACAAAGAAGCGGAAACTTTCGCCGGTCCGGTCCGAGGGCAAGCAAGAACCGCGCTTCTGCCCGAACAATATCGTTTGTCGTATCCAAGATTCCATACGAATCCGGACGAGCATTGAGGTTGGCAAAAATCTTGAACTTCGCCTTTTGGTAAGCCTCATAGGTTTTATGCCAAGCAAGATGGTCAGGCGTGATGTTTAAGAGGACCGCAATATCGGGCGCGAAGTATTTGGTCTCTGCTAATTGGTAGGAGGAAAGCTCGGCCACGTATATATCACAGGCATCCTTTTCTACCTCAGTTGTACAGGTATTGCCAATATTGCCCACCGCAGAGACGCGGTATCCGCCAAGACCGAGCAGGTGTGCAATACACGCCGTCACCGTACTTTTTCCGTTTGTGCCCGTCACGCCTATCCAACGTGAAGACTCGCGGCTTTCACGCCATGCAAACTCAACTTCGCTAATTACTTCCCCACTAATTTCACTTGCCTGTTTGAATAGGTCAGTTGCAGGGGGAATGCCCGGACTTGCAATACATAAATCAAAGATTGGCATGGCCGGTTCTTCAGCAGTTTCCATAATCTCTGTCAGAAAGTCACTAACGGCTTGGTTGCCAAACTTCACCTTATCCGCTGGTATGGAAAGTTGCTCGAGAAAAGCCTGTGCGTCCTCGGTCTGCTTTCCGGCCGCAATATAGAGCTCATCAACGCGAGTTCCGAGGAGCCGCACACAGTAACGGACGACCGCCTTGCCACTTCGACCAAGCCCTAATACGAGTACGCGGCCCAAAGAATACGGCGCATACTTGCGCTCAGGTATGAAATCGTTATCTTCCATGATTTGCCTAACCCGCTAAGGTAGCCGTGAAGAAGAGCGAGAAGCCGAAAGCTGCCAGAACGCCTGAGATAATCCAAAAACGAATAACGACGGTCGTCTCTCCCCAACCCTTCTTCTCAAAATGGTGATGGAGTGGAGCCATAAGGAAGACACGTCGCTTGGTGCGCTTGTAGTGAAAAACCTGAATCATGACCGAGATTGCCTCGGCAACAAAAAGTCCGCCGATGATGATGACCAAAAACTCGGTCTTGGTCACTATCGCCAGACAGCCCAAACTCATGCCGAGGGCAAGTGAGCCGGTATCGCCCATGAAAATTTCAGCAGGATAGGCGTTAAACCAGAGGAATCCTACGCAAGCACCAGCTATCGCCGCAGCAAAAATTGCCGGCTCAAGCATATTGGACCGGTAGGCAATTGCGGCCATCGCAATCATAACAATCATGATGGAACCAGCTGCAAGACCATCAAGTCCATCAGTTAAGTTTACTGCATTACACATTCCGACCAGCAATATATCCATCACAATCAGGTAAATCCACGGAATAGCAATGCCGCCCGCAATAGGAATGACGGTAGTAAGCACACCGAAGTCAAGCCGTGCTACGAAAGGAATATCGACGGTTGGCGGCACGTCAAGCCAGTTAATGGCAACCAAAATGAATAGGGTTGCAATAATAAATTGGCCAACAAGCTTAGCCTTAGGGGTAAGCCCTAAAGACCGCTCGTGCACCACCTTTGAAACATCGTCGAAAACCCCGAGCAAGCCAGTAAGGATTGTTGCTACCAAGAGGGCAAAAATCTCAGGAGTTACTGAGGATTTGGGGTTGATGTAATTAATGGCTAATGCCGAAATGACCACCGCCCCAAGCATAATAACGCCACCCATGGTAGGGGTACCCTGTTTCACCAAGTGACTCTGTGGACCATCGGCACGTACTTGCTGGCCAATATGGCTTGATTTTAAGAACCTAATCCACACTGGCATGAGCGCCATGGTAATGACAATGGAAAGAACAACTGTCGCAAAAACTAGAAATGTTGGATACTGTGCGAGATTTGAAAGCATAGCTAGCTTATCAACCCTTCAACCACTCGTTCAAGCCCCATGAAATGAGATGCCTTAACAAGAACTATATCACCTTCGCCGAGGCGGCCCCTCAGCTTATCAAGAATTTCGTCAACCTGGGATACGCAAGTAATGCGAGCCGGATCCATGCCAGACGACCGCGCAGCATCAGCAATATGAGTTGCCAAATCCCCGATGCAGATAAGCTCATCAAGCGGCAGAGTTCCAATGAGCGAACCGATGCGCTCATGGCTTTCGACCGCATAATCTCCGAGTTCACCCATATCCCCTAGTACGGCAATAAGCTTTCCTGGCGTATCAAGCGCGCAAAACGTCATCAATGACGCCCGCATAGAATCGGGATTCGCATTATAGGCATCATTAATTACCGTATAGCCTTGAGAAGTCTTGAAAAATTCCTGCCGCCCTTTCTCGGGCTGTGCCTGAGCAAGTGCTTTTGCGCAGTCATCAAGACTTAAGCCGCACGCACAGCCTACGGCGCAAGCAGAAACAGCATTAGAAACATTATGGAGACCTCGAAGCTGCAGCGTACATGACGCAGATGCAAGCTCATCTTGGTAGCGCCCTACTCCCCTCACCTTGATAGTGAATTCAGGGCAACCCTCTAAATCAAGGTGAATCTCTTCTGCCCATACGGCAGGGGTGTTCCGGTCAAGTGCCATATGGATAGGCGCGTCATAGGTTCCATCGAAAAGAACCGTGTTTACGCCCCTCTCATCAAGATGCGTGTTCTCACGTACAAAAGAGGCATAGTCATCAGCGGCATTTACAAAGGCATATCCGCCGGAAGGCAGGGCTTCAAAAAGTTCAGATTTTGCGCGCGCAATATTATCGCGGCTCTTCAGAAGCTCAATATGACTCTCACCAACATTAACGATAAGACCCCAGTCCGGCCGAACAAATTCACAAAGCTCAGCAATCTGCCCAAGACCGCGCATGCCCATTTCTACCACGATGTACTTCGTATCTTCAGACGCAGAAAGAATAGTCTTTGGAACTCCCAGTTCATTGTTTTGGTTCGCCTTTGTGGCAACCGTCAATCCATCAGTGGACAAGACATCACGAATGAGATTCTTCGTGGTTGTTTTGCCTGTTGAACCTGTAAGAGCGATGATGTGACCCTGCAAGTGATTGCGCCAGCCGGCCGCCAAATCTCTTATTGCACGATAGGTATCATCCACGAAAATAATCGCCGCTTTGGCTGCTTGTGCTTTGGTAAGAACTTCATCGGGAAGGTCATGCATGATAAGCGCGCCACAAACACCAGCATCTAAAGCACGGTCTATGAAGTCATGACCATCGACGCGCTGACCTTCGAGCGCTACATACAAATCACCTGGTTCTACCTCACGGGAATCCCAGGTGACACCAAAAGCTTCAAGTTCACTTCCCTTATTGGGAGCTACGGTATAGCTACCGCCTACATAGGTTTTGATTTGGTCGACAGACAAATGCAAAGGCTCTTAAACCTCCTTTGGATTATCACCAAAAGCGCGTTCGAGTTCCTCCCGAGCAACAACCCTATCGTCAAAGGAGCGAACTTCGTCTCCAACGAGTTGGTAGTCCTCGTGTCCCTTGCCGGCAATAAGAATTGAATCACCCGGTTGGGCATGCTGAATTGCAAGCGCGATAGCTTTGCGCCTGTCAGCATCAACATCATAAGCCCCTTGTGCATCTTTCATGCCTGAGACAATGTCGTCGATAATGGCATTCGGATCTTCATGCCGAGGGTTATCCGAAGTAACCACGGTGTAGTCGGCGTTAAGCGAAACACGTCCCATAATGGATCGCTTGCTCGCATCGCGGTCGCCACCACAACCGAAAACAACAATGGTGCGACCCTGGGTTAAATCCTTGATGGTAGCAAGTGCTTTTTCCAGGGCATCAGGCGTATGGGCGTAGTCGACAAATACAGAGACGCCACCATCGTGAGGCGTTTGTACGCGCTCAAGACGGCCAGGAACCTGCGGAGCTTCCTCGAGTGCCTGAATAATGAGTTCGGGTGCATATCCAAGCTGTAAGCCAATACCAAAGGCCGTCATCATATTTTCGACGTTAAACCTGCCAACAAGGGGGTAATCAAAGGTATAAGACTTGCCGCGAACCTCAAGTTCTACCGTCGTATGCGTAGGATAGAGGTTCACATTGAGCGGATGAATTTGAGCCGAGCGGTCAAACCCAGTCGTAATAACACTATCTTCAGACACGGAACAACGGTGAAGGAGCTCTTGTCCCCATTCGTCATCAATGCAAATCACACGCTTCGCGGGATAGTTTTTCGAGAACAGCTTTGCCTTCGCTTCGAAATAAGCTTCAAAGGTATGGTGGTAATCAAGGTGGTCACGCGTCAAATTCGTAAAAGCAGTAACTGCGAACTTCGACGCCCAAGTCCGATAGAGGTCAAGCGCATGCGAGCTTACCTCAATAGCAACAACATCACAGCGCTCATCGCGCATATGGGCAAAAGTTTTCTGGAGGTCGGGAGACTCAGGCGTGGTGCGAGCAGAAGCAAACTGCTTTTTGCCTTCACGAATTCCCACCGTACCAATGACTCCTGTTTTCTTTCCCGCAACAGAGGCAATATGCTCAACGAGGTAGGTCGTGGTCGTCTTGCCATTTGTACCCGTAACACCAACTAAATCGAAGGAGTGAGAAGGATTATCGTAGAAAACCGCTGAGGCATATGCCATAGCCTTTCTAGAATCACTCACGACGACTTCGACCACATCCGTTGCATCGGCTAGATAGACTTTTCTTTCAACAACCAGCACTTTTGCGCCGTGGTCGATAGCATCTTGGGCAAAGGAATGACCGTCAACAGTCATGCCTACGATGCAGAAAAAAACGTCGCCTGGCTGCACTTTATCGCTTCGATATGCAAGCCCGCGAACTTCTTCTTGAGGATTTCCTAAAATGGTACAGTCCATACCAGCAAACAAGTCTGCGCAGGTCTTACCCATGTCCCGATTCCTTACCTATGAGTTCGGTGTTATCTTGTAGTAGTCAATTGCCGTTGTCATTATATCCTTAAAAATCGGGGTTACCACGCCGGTGTAGTTAACTTCATTAGCTCCTACAAAACAAACGAGCTTGCTGTTCGAATTCGCTATATAACCCGTGAAGCACAGATTATAAACACCATCACGGTAACCACCGTTTTGCTCATCATAAATCTGTGCGGTCGAAGTTTTCCCGACAACATCGTATCCGTCGATGTTCGCGTCGACACCGGTTCCGCCCGTTACAACACCACGCAACATTGACTCCATCTTCGGGATAGCATCCTTGTTGGCGATAACATCTTCAGTTGCGTACTGAGGCTCTTCTCCTGTTTGCAGTTTCTTGATTAAGAAGTGAGGTGTCACCTCAACGCCATCGTTAACAAGGGCTCCATAAAATCTCGTCATGGTAAGGGGAGTTACCGAGATACCTTGTCCGAAACTCACGTTATAGCCGGTTACCCGCGACCAATCTTTGTAGTCCTGAAGATAGCCCACGGCTTCGCCCGGATAGTCAATGCCGGTTGCCTCATGCATGTTGTAAGTCTGCAGATAGTCATACAACTTATCAAAGCCCATTTTCTCTGTAGAAAGAGAGATACCAACATTTGAAGATTCTTGAATAATCTGCGCCAGCGACATGGTCTTATCCCCGCGCTCATGAGCATCGGAAATGGTATAGCCGTCAGCCGTAATAGACGCGGGGCAATAGATGGTGTCATCTGGCTGCATGGTGTCAGTCTCGAGAAGAGCCATCGCTGAGACCGTCTTGAAAATAGAACCCGGTTCGAAGGTTTGGCTCACGGGTTTTAGCGTCATCGACCCTTCCTCTACTACCGACCGATCATCTGGGTTGAAGTACGGAAGTGACGCAATGGCGTAAATTTCTCCCGTAGAAGCATCCATAACAACTGAGCTTCCGCTCGGCGCGCCCAAATCGCTGATTCCTTCGGCGAGACGGTCTTCGACGTAGGACTGAAGGTCTAAGTCGATTGATATTTGAATGTCCTGACCATCGGTCGCTGGAACATCCTCATGAACTCCCCCAGGAATAGGTGTTCCGTCCTGTCCACGTTCAGCCTCATAGCGGCCCGGGGTTCCCGAAAGCACATCATTGTATTGAAGCTCAAGGCCAGACACGCCAACGTAGTACTCACGCCCCGCGTCTTGGTCCACTTCCAAGTCACAGGCACCAATTATCTGACCGGCGGTTTTACCCTGCGGATACTCTCTGCGCGTATCGGATAGGAAGTAGATTCCCTTGAGATTTTTTTCTTTGAGTTTATCAGCCTTATCGACATCGGCTTTGCGTTGTATGTACTGAAACGTGGTGTTGTCGGATTGAAGTATGCTCTTATAATCTTCTGTCTTACCCCCTAAAACTTCGGCAATGCTTGCTGCAGTTGCATCGACATCTTCGACTTCTGAGGGATTCGCATAAATCGTCGTTGCATCAACGCTGATGGCAAGAACTGTTCCATCGCGGTCATAGATAGTTCCACGACGCGGTTCAACCACAATGCTCGCCGTACGCGAATTTTCTGCCTGCGTAGAATATTCGTCCGCTACAACTACCTGAAGATAGAAAAGGCGAATGAAAAAGATTGCAGCAATGATGAGAAAGACAATAAAGAGCACAGAGGGGCGTGCAGAATTAACGATTGCCGCACCATCGGTGGTATCGGGACGGCGAGAACGCCTGCTGGGCCCTTCATTCGACGCATGGCGTGACTTCCGAGGGGAGCCAGACATGAGCTAGGCCTGATTTCCGACCGCTATCTGCGCACCTAACGCAAGTGAAAGGTTGCCCGCCTCATCCGTAGCCACAACATCACCAGAAAGGTCGATGACGGACTTCGAAGTCGGAGCAGAAAGCCCAAGTTTTGCCGCCTGAGACTGTACATTGGAAGGTGATACGAGCTGGCTCGTCTGAATCTCAAGGCTATTCCCATGAGAAGCAGCATCTTTCACCTGCGATGAAAGCGTCTCGTTCGCCATAGACTCACTAACCGTTGCCGAGACCAAGCCAATACGAACAAAGCAAAGGGCAGTCACTAAAATAAATCCAACTGCCACCAATTTAGCAATGAGGACAATTTGAGGAGACGCATTGCGTGTGCGCCTACCCCGACTAGGAAGAACACGAATAGAAGGAGCAGGCCTGCGTTCATAACTACGCTCAGGACGATTATATGAATATGCTGGTGCACCCGCCATGCCAACCTCCTTCGTTTTTGTTCTCTTTGTTGGTCACAATGAATGGCGAGTTGTCCCCCGCCACCCGCTTATAATTTCTCCGCGACGCGAAGCTTTGCGCTCCGTGCGCGCGGATTTTTCTCTATTTCTGCCGCCGTTGGATATAACGGCTTTTTTGTAATGACTTTGAGTACCGGCTTTTTACCACACACACATACGGGCAGGTCAGGTGGACAGGTGCATCGATCGACATAGGAATGAAAAGTTTCCTTCACGATTCGATCTTCAAGCGAGTGGTAGGAAATAACCACAAGCCTCCCACCGGGATTCAGCCAGCGAACTGCCGCATCTAACCCTCGTTGCAGAACATCGAGTTCTGCATTTACCTCAATGCGAAGCGCTTGAAACGTTCTCTTCGCTGGATGACCACCTGCTCTTCTTGCAGACGCTGGAATCGCTTCCTTGATAACCGCGACGAGCTCTTCACTTGTCGTGATGGGCTTGTGCTCACGCTCAGCCACGATAAATTTGGCGATTCTGGAAGCCCACTTCTCATCAGAATAAGCACGGAGAATCCGAGCGAGATCTGTTGCGTTATAGGTGTTGATGATCTCTGCTGCAGTTAAACTTTGTTTACTCGGATCCATCCGCATATCAAGTGGGCCATTCTCCTTAAAGGAGAAACCACGAGATATCGTATCTATCTGATGCGAGGAGACACCCAAATCAAAGAGGAAGGCATCCACTCCGGGAATACAAGCTTCAAGAAGCAAATCGTCCAAGTTGCCGAAGTTGCCTTTAAGCAGCTTGATTTCAGGCCTTATATCGTCAGACAAGGAATCAAGACGGGTTTTTGCTGCCGCAAGCGCAGCGTCGTCTTGGTCTATCCCAATCAATACCCCCATCGGACCTAAAAGTCGCGCTACCTCTATTGAATGTCCTGCCCCACCGAGCGTTGCATCCACGAATGTGTGCTTCGTTTCTAGGTTGAGATATTCGAGGCACTCGGTGAGCAGAACAGGTGTGTGCCGATATTCGCTTGTCATTATGCTCACGTCTTACGCTTCGCCGAACAAAAGGTTCAAATCAACCTCTGCGTCTAGGTCTGCGTAACGCTTTGCATCCCAAATCTCGAAATAACCAGTATTGCCGACAATGACAATCTCCTTGGTAATTCCTACTGCCTCACGTTGGTCCAGAGGAAGCATGATGCGTCCGGAAGCATCTACATCCACATCCCGAGCACGAGACTTCAACTTCCTACGAAGTTGAATCTGAGTGCGGTTAGACGCATCAAAACCACCAAAGCGATCCTCGAACAACGTAGACACCCAGTCATTGAAGCTCGGAGCTTCAAAAACATAGAGACACTCGTCGGACGGATTACGGGTTACAACAAGGTGGTCGGATAGAACCTTACGGAATTGCGCAGGAAGAGAGACGCGACCCTTCGCGTCAACTTTGAAGTGAAACTCTGAATTAAGATCAACGACCTTATTCGTTGCTTCCTCCATAGCGGCCTTCCCACTTCTCCGTCATTTCCCTCCGTTAGAGTGGATTGTATCCCACTTTCTCCCACATCGCAACACATTTTCCCATTAAAGCCCATTATTCTGAAGTTGTATCCCACCTGACCACCGTGGAAAACTGCGTCAATAACGAGGCTCTTTCACCTTGTGCAAAAAGGCTGAAAGAAATGACCCACAAAATCTTGTGGTTATAGAAAATATGACCGCCAAATAAAGCGGTTAACCATGAAAAAACTGTAAAGGGTTTTACGCGCGGGGATGAGCGTTTAAGTATTCTTCGCGCAAATGTGACCGATCAACATGGGTATAGATTTGTGTGGTTGCTATGTTGGCATGCCCTAAAAGTTCTTGAATAACGCGCAAATCTGCCCCACCTTCAAGCATATGAGTGGCATAGGAATGCCGTAAGGTGTGTGGGTGCAGGTCTTTGATACCGATACTTTCTCCTGCGCGAGCAACAACGGCATGAACACTTTGTCGGCTCAGGCGACCACCACGCGCATTAAGAAAGACCGCAGAGGTAGGTTTGGCGTAAGGTGGGCAGAGCTCACTGCGTCCATGGTCAAGGTAGTCCTCAAGCGCAGAAAGCGCCTTTCCTGATATGGGCGTGAGTCGCTCCTTGCTTCCCTTTCCAATGACGCGCAAAAAACCTTCCGAGAGATAACAGTCGGACAAATCAAGCCCCGTGCACTCGCTTACGCGCAACCCGCAACCATAGAGAACCTCAAGAATGGCGCGGTCACGCATATGTATAGGCGTTCTCTCAAGATCCTGTTCAAGCATGCGCCGTACTTGGTCAACGGAAAGTACCTGAGGTAAGGTCTCTCCTTTTTTAGGAAAACGAATGGTATCTGCTGGATTCTTATTGCTTGCTCCGTCCCGAACAAGAAAGCGGTGAAACCCTTTGATGGCAGACACGGCACGGTTAATACTTGAGGTCGCATAACCTTCGGCACGCAAATACGCCTCATAGGCAACGATATCCGTACGGTCGATGTCAGTCACACTGCGTCTATTCGCCTCGGTTAAGAAATGAAGGTAGCGCTTCAAGTCTCGCTCATATGCGTCAAGCGTTAATGGCGACGAACCGCGCTCGATACGTAAGTAGGACAAATAGTCTGCACAAGACAGGCGCAGTTCAGGACTAATCTTTAAATCCTCAACGGAGGTATCGTCCGACGTTTTTAAACTGCTCTTGCGCATGACCTAGAAAAAGACCTGGGAGACCTTGCTATAAAAGTCATGGTCTTCAAGGCGAAGCAAGATAGTTGGAGTACTGGACTTTCTGATATAGACATGCTTGACCGGCGCGTCAAAGGAGAGCAGTTCACCATCCAAGAACAGCGTCGCATCTTTCCTGTCGGCGGGATGGGTAAGGTCAAGGTAAACCACATCACTTGCAGAGGTAACAATGGCGCGCGAGTGCAGCGTATGCGGAGCAAGCGGCACAATAATAAGACCCGAAAACCCTGGTGCTACCACCGGACCACCCGCTGAAAGAGCATAACCGGTAGAACCAGTTGCCGTAGAAACTACGATGCCATCGCCGCGCATCGTCGCTATCTGAGAATTCGCAATATTGAGCGAAAGCTCGACCACACGGCCGTTCGCACCACGCTGAACAGAGATTTCATTGAGCGCAAAGAAACGTCGAGACGACCCGTCCTCACTTGGCAAGGCGACTGCCTGAGGGTCTTCTCCAAAACCTTGGTAGTCGTATCCGCCAGCAGGTTCCTTGTCCTGGTATACGTCAGACTCCCCTTCGCAAACGACGTCTACCAGGATATTGGTTCTCGTATCTTGGACAACATCACCGGCAAGCGCCGCCGCAACTTGCGTAATTAATGGGCTTTCATCTTCGTTGGCTAAAAAGCCAAGATGACCGTAATTCAAACCGAGAATAGGTATCCCCGAGGTGCTGATATAGCGCGCAGTGCAAAGAAGCGTCCCGTCGCCTCCGAGCGTAATAGCCAAATCATAGTCAGGATGAATAATCATCCCCGACTTCTCGCCCGTAAACGGGCCCTCGAGGTCGATGGTATTCATAATGACATAATCTATATTCTGCGATTCGAAGTATGCAGCTATGAGCAGAGAGGCCTGCAGAGCCTCGTCGTTGAATTTGTTGCGCACAATCAAAACGCGCATATGACAATCCCTTCGCCATGCTTTCAAAGCGAGTTTACCTTCCGCTATTTTATACGTCTTGAGCGAAGACATATGCTGTTATTGCAAAAGAAATATCTTTTCCGGTCTTTAGGTGAATTTCTGCCAAGAACCTCTGTCCTGGCTCATGATATGCAAGTCAGGACTTAGCAGCCCAGACGTGCTCGATGCGAAAGTGCGCGCCGCAGTGCAAACGGCGGTATACAATCGCTTCGCTGCACCGTAGAGGATAAGGGAGTATATGAGCGAAGTCGCTTCCGAAACAAGCGAAAACAAGCCATCTGTTGCACGATCAACCGCCCTCATGTCAACGGCCACGATGATATCCCGCGTAACGGGTCTGGTCCGTAACTGGGCTATGGCTTTCGCCCTTGGTAATACCTTCCTCACATCAGCCTACCAAGTAGCCAACAACATGCCCAACCTCATTTATGAGATTGTGGCAGGCGGCATGATTGGCGCAGCGTTTCTGCCCGTCTACCTTCTGCAAAAAGAGAAACTTGGGAAAGAAGGCGGCGATAGATTCGGCACGAACATCCTCAATATTATGATTCTTATCCTGGGTGTACTTTCGGTCTTTGCCGCTATTTATGCCCCGCAGGTTATAGCAACTCAAACGTTTACCGTTGGAAGCGAAGCAGACGTTACTACCTATGCCGTCTCCTTCTTTAGAATTTTCGCCTTCCAGATTCTTTTCTACGGCATCGGCGGCATTTTCACTGGCATGCTTAATGCAAACCGCATCTATTTTTTGCCCGCCCTTGCGCCGGCTTTTAACAATATCGTAGTCATAGCTGCGTTCTTCGCTTATATTCCGCTCTCTTCGACAAACCCCGACTTGGCGATTTTCATCCTCGGCTTAGGAACCACCATCGGCGTGGCTGTTCAATTCTTAGTACAGATACCAACTCTCATAAAAAATGGCTACCGCTACCACTTCTTTATTGACTGGCACGACCCAGCACTCATCGAGTGCCTCAAAATTGCGGTCCCTACCTTGGTCTACATCATTGGGACCATGGTTGCCTTTACGTTTCGCAACGCATTTTCGCTGCAGGCGGGAGATAACGGACCCTCGACGCTCATGTATGCCTGGACCTGGTTCCAGCTCCCCTACGGCGTTATTGCCGTTTCGCTTTCGCGTGCACTCTTTACCGAGATGAGTGAGTCAGTAGCTAAAGATGATATGCAGGGGTTGCGTGGCCTTGTACATCGAGGAATCGTAGACACTGTTTTACTCATCGTTCCACTCGCAACACTTATGGGCGCCCTGGCAGTACCTATCATGCAGCTTTTCGAAGCTGGCGCGTTTAGCTCAGATGACGTAACCTATGTTGCCTCGATTTTGGCCTTGTGGGTTGTGGCGCTTCCCTTTTATTCCGTGCACATGTTCATGCACAACGTGTTTTCGAGTTTAAGACGCCTCATTGTTTTTGTGGCGGTCAGCTGCGGCATGGTCGTTGTACAATGCTCGCTTTATGCATTCCTCTGTCGGCCAGAGATACTAAGTCTTGCGGGCGTTCCTATTGCTGATCTTATTTATTACAGCGGATGTATGACTATTATGCTCGCCGTGCTCTATCGCTATATCGGGTCCTTTAATGTGAAGCGAATCCTCTGGGTCACTCTCCGCGTTGTCTGCGCAAGCGCTATCGGACTTGCCGTTGAAATCTTCCTCTCCCAGGTAATCCCCTGGCAGCCAGGCATGCTCGGCGGTTTCATTCGCCTCATTGTCTGTGGTTGTATTGGCCTGGTGGTCATCTTTGGATTCTGCAGAATCTTTAAGATCCCCGAAATGTCTGCTGTCACTTCGCTCTTAAAGCGGTTTATGCACCGCAAAAGCGCTTCATAAACTTTCACGTCTGCACATATATCTGCACACGCACGCCTTACCAATAAAAAAAGGAGGAGATTTTTCAATCCCCTCCTTAGTTATAACCTCGTGTAAGGCTTGTTTATACCAGCTCTACGCTTGCTCAGTTGCCGTGTCTTCCAGGTAGTTACGATTTACTGAAGAATCTACCGGAATACCCGGAGTCATGGTTGCAGAAAGCGTAATGGACTTTACGTACTTGCCCTTTGCAGAAGCAGGCTTCATACGAAGAATCTCGTCGTAGACAACGCCGTAGTTTTCTGCGAGCTGCTCTGGAGTGAAGCTTACCTTGCCGATGATGACATGAGCAATACCATAACGGTCAGCACGGTATTCAACGCGGCCACCCTTGAGTTCTTTAATGGCCTTTGCAACATCATTGGTCACCGTACCAAGCTTTGGGTTCGGCATAAGACCACGCGGGCCTAAAACCTTACCCAAGCGGCCAACTTTACCCATCTGGTCAGGGGTTGCAACTGCTGCATCAAAGTCGATGGTGCCGCCCTGAATGTCAGCAACTAAATCATCAGAGCCAACGATGTCAGCACCTGCCTCTTCAGCGGCATGGGCAGCTTCGCCCTCGGCGAAAACAGCAACGCGAACCTGTTTACCAGAACCATTCGGCAGGCTTACCGTACCACGCAGCTGTTGGTCAGCTTGACGCGTATCAATGCCTAAGCGAAAGTCCACCGTAACCGTTTCATCGAACTTTGCCGTAGAAACTTCCTTGATGAGTTTGCATGCTGCCAAAGGAGCATAAGCTTCCTCGGTAATCTTTTCTTGGGCAGCTGCGTAATTCTTAGTCTTCTTTGTCATCTTTCATCCTTTCGTGGTTCGTAACGAATGCAAGCATTCTTCCACTTATCTGTTCACACCAATGGTGTTAAACCCTTATTTTGCTGCTGGTTCTGAACTTTCCTCAGCTGAACGACCAGCAAGCATATCGGCAAGCTTCTTGGAAGGAACGTACTTCTTTTTCATTTCTCTTCCCTCAATGCGAACGCCCATGCTACGAGCGGTGCCTGCGATAATTTCCATTGCTGCCTCGATGGTGTTTGCGTTCAAGTCCGGCATTTTAATCTCGGCAATCTCACGCAACTGATTAAGAGACAGGGTACCAACAGCCTTAAGCTGTGGGATTCCGGAACCGCTATCAATACCAAGCTTTTCCTTAATCAAAACCGCTGCAGGAGGGGTCTTGCATACAAAGGTAAAGGACTTATCCTCATAAACCGTAATTTCAACAGGGATAATGGTGCCAGACTGCTCCTTGGTCTGAGCATTGAATGCCTGGCAGAACTGCATAATATTGACACCCTGGGCACCCAGAGCAGGACCTACAGGAGGTGCAGGATCTGCTGCGCCAGCAGGAATTTGCAGCTTAATGAAGCCAGCAACTTTCTTTTCAGCCATGTGACTTTCCTTTCAAACTCATCACATACTCATGTATCTAAACGTCATAAGGCGCGAGAAGCCCCGGTCCACGCGGGCACGCCGACGTTTAATGCTAAATCTTTGCAACCTGGTCAAATGAGAGCTCAACGGGTGTCTCACGGCCAAAGATAGAAACCATAACCTTGACCTTACCCGCCTCAGGCATAACCTCAGAAACAATACCATCGAAGTCTGCCAAAGGTCCTGAAACAACCTTGACCGACTGGCCAACTTCAATACTCGTGGAGGTCTTCTTTGCAACTCCCGGTTGAGGTTTGCCCATGCCCATGATTTTGTTATATTCCGCACGAGTTAAAGGAGCAGGGTTGCCTTGGCTTCCTACAAAACCCGTAACGCCCGGCGTATTACGCACAGCTGCCCAACTCTTGTCGTCAAGCTCCATGCGAACCAATACATAACCGGGGAAAATTTTCTTTTCACTCTCGACACGACGGCCACCCTCTTTAATCTCAGTAACCATCTCTGTCGGGATTTCTATATCGAACACATTGTTTTCAAGACCCATGGTCTCAATACGAGACTCAAGGTTTTTCTTAACCTTGTTTTCATAGCCTGAATACGTGTGCAGTACATACCATTTTTTTGACATATGTTATGCCCCCAAACCGGTAACAGCTACCAGTAGTGGTGTGATAATCAGGTTATCCAAGACAGCAACATAGATTCCAAAGAAGAGCAACGCGACAACGACAACGCCAGTCCAGCGAATAACTTCCTGACGAGTCGGCCAGGTTACGCGCTTCATTTCGGCACGAACCTCACGGATAAAGTTGGCACGACGCTGGAACCAATTCGGTTTCTTATTAACCGGCTTGGCCATCTTTTTATCTTCGCGGCGAGGAGTCTCCTTCGAACTTTTCGCAGTCTTAGCCGAAGAGCTCTGAGCATCTTCTTCGCCTTGCTTAGAAGAGCGCTTCAACAGGTGATGCTTCTTCTCTTCAGCAGGTTTTTCCTCAGCAACCTGCGTCGCAGCAGCCTGTTCTTGCTGCTCTTCAAGTTCGCGTGCACGCTCTTTACGTGCCTTGCGGGCAGCAGATGCCTTTGCTCGTTGTGTCTTGGACTTCTTTGCCATGTAATTCCTTTTAGCTACAGACGAATATTTCTACTTGTTATAAACGTCAAACAAGCAGCCTGTCGTCAAGCTGCTTATAACAGCAACCTGAACACAAGCTGCTCGAAAAACAAGCTGGCAGGCCAGGAAGGACTCGAACCCTCAACTTGCGGTTTTGGAGACCGCCGCTCTACCAATTGGAGCTACTGGCCTATGCTCATTCCATCAAAGACTAACGCGTCTCGCGATGCAGGGTGTGGTGACCACACCACTTGCAGTATTTCTTCATCTCGATACGGTCAGGGTTATTCTGCTTGTTCTTCTTAGTCGTGTAATTACGTCGCTTGCATTCAGTGCACGCCAAAGTAACTAACGTACGCATCAAATCTCCTCAATATCTCATTATCTGTCAGCTATCGACTTGCACAAATGAATTCTACAGAAGATACGGAGCCTGCATGTGCAGGCTCCGTATACCTAGTTCTAAAAGCGTTGTTACTTGATGATCTTGGTAACACGACCAGAGCCAACGGTGCGGCCACCCTCACGGATAGCGAAGCGCAGGCCCTCTTCCATAGCGATTGGGTGGATGAGTTCTGCCTTGATGAGAACGTTGTCGCCAGGCATAACCATCTCAGTGCCCTCAGGAAGATGAGCAACACCGGTAACGTCAGTGGTGCGGAAATAGAACTGAGGACGATAACCATCGAAGAATGGAGTGTGACGGCCACCCTCGTCCTTGGTCAGTACGTAAACCTGACCCTCGAACTCGGTGTGAGGAGTAACGCTGCCTGGCTTGCAGAGAACCTGGCCACGAACGATGTCCTCACGCTTAATGCCGCGGAGCAAGCAGCCGATGTTGTCGCCAGCCTGTGCTTCGTCGAGCAGCTTGCGGAACATCTCGATGCCCGTGCATACCGTGTTCGTGGTGTCCTTAATACCAACAATCTCCAGCGGGTCGTTGAGGTGAAGCGTACCGCGCTCAACACGGCCGGTTGCTACGGTACCACGACCAGTAATGGTCATAACGTCTTCAACAGCCATAAGGAATGGCTTGTCAACGTCACGCTCAGGGGTTGGGATGTAGTCATCAACAGCATCCATCAAGTCCCAAATCTTTTCCTGCCACTCTTTGTCGCCCTCAAGAGCCTTCAGAGCAGAACCACGGATGATTGGAACCTCATCTCCCGGGAACTCATAGGAAGAAAGCAGCTCGCGAACTTCCATCTCAACGAGCTCGATGAGCTCTTCGTCATCAACCATGTCGCACTTGTTCAGGAAGACAACCATTGCAGGTACGCCTACCTGACGGGCCAACAGGATGTGCTCACGAGTCTGAGCCATAGGACCGTCGGTTGCAGCGATTACGAGGATTGCACCGTCCATCTGTGCAGCACCGGTAATCATGTTCTTTACGTAGTCAGCGTGACCTGGGCAGTCAACGTGCGCATAGTGACGCTTGTCAGTTTCATATTCAATGTGAGCAATAGAAATGGTAATACCACGCTCACGCTCTTCAGGAGCCTTGTCAATCATGTCAAATGCAGTGAAGTCTGCATGTGCACTGCCGTGAGAGCCGTCATTCTCAGAAAGAGTCTTCGAAATTGCAGCCGTCAGGGTAGTTTTGCCGTGGTCAACATGGCCAATCGTACCAATATTTACATGTGGCTTGGTACGCTCAAACTTCTCCTTAGCCATTGAGTCATCCTCCTTATTTTGATTCGCCTTCGCGAATACATACTAAACAATAAAGCGTTGTGAAATAACGCAGAAAATTTCTTGGTAGCGGTGACTGGACTTGAACCAGTGACGCCACGGGTATGAGCCGTGTGCTCTAACCAACTGAGCTACACCGCCATTTCGTGGAGCCCGCGACCGGACTTGAACCGGTGACCTCTTCGTTACCAACGAAGTGCTCTACCGACTGAGCTACACGGGCAAGATGGTGGGCGCGCTAGGATTCGAACCTAGGTAAGCATAGCTAACGGGTTTACAGCCCGTCCCCTTTAACCACTCGGGCACACGCCCATGACTCGCCGAATTCATGTGCAATTTTCAAGCTGCCGGCTCACGACTTTTCAGACAATCTGAAAGCATGAGCGCAAGAATAATACGCTAAGTTATAAACCCTGTCAACAGCCAACACGCCCCCGGGTGTATCGCATCCGAAGCGGTAGCGAAAGACAAGAAACTCTCAGTTCAGAGGGCGAATTTCTTGATAAGACCTCATCCCCGAAACAGGGTCCTTCCCTACTATAGAGGAAAGGCTGCCTTAAAGCACCACAAAAAAGCTATCGGTACAGAAAATCTGCTCTTTTTTAGCGGTCTGCATGGCTATTCTTCAACGGCCGGAGCCGGTTCTAAAGCATCATCCATATAGTGGTCGAACTCGCTTAAAACCTCTTCGTCGGGTTCCTTGGTCAACTTGGACACAATAAAGATTGCAGCAAGAGACAAGACGAATGCCGGCAAAAGTTCGTAGACACTAAAGATGCCACCGAGCGGGGCAATGAAATTATGCCAAATAATC
The DNA here is from genome assembly GCA_050945155.1 of Eggerthellaceae bacterium. GTDB lineage: Bacteria > Actinomycetota > Coriobacteriia > Coriobacteriales > Eggerthellaceae > JBMNSK01. Next base: position 34,585 of record JBMNSK010000005.1, read on the forward strand.
ACAAATGCAGTGCCGGTAATCATACCTGCAAGTGCTCCATATTTATTGCACCTGCGCCAGTAGAGCGAGCATAAGGTAAGCGGGCCAAAGGAAGCTCCAAGGCCTGCCCATGCATAGGACACTACTCCGAAAATGGAAGAGTTTTCATCATAGGCAATGAGTATGCCAAAGAGGAAAACAACAACCAGGGTAATACGAGCCACAATCATAACCTGACGATCACTTGCATCTCGCTTGAGCACTCCGCGATAGATGTTTTCCGCCACGGATGAACCAGCAATCAGGAGGTAGGACGAAGATGATGACATCGATGCAGCAAAGATGCCAGATACAACCACGCCACAAATAAAGGGAGGAAGGATCATCTGGGCAAGCACGATAAAGATATTCTCTGCCGCAGCTTGCGTCCCAAACTGGGTCGGAATCACTGCCCTGCCTACCAAACCGATGCAAATACCGCAGGCAAGCGAGACAACGCACCAGACAACAGCAATAACACGTGATTTCTTTACTTCTTCAGCACTCCGAATACCTAAGAAGCGTACGAGGACCTGTGGCATACCGAAGTAGCCAAGACCCCAGGCCATCATGGAAACTATCGATATGATTCCGTAGTCGGCAGCCTCGCCAAACTGCGGGACGCCGTTTTCTACTATCTGTTTGCCCGCTTCATCGACTACCGGAACCGCTATCTCGGTACCGCTTAGGAATCCGGGTATTGATTGGAGGAATGCAACGGTATTTTCAATACCACCTGCCCAAGCTACCGAACCGATGAAAACAACAGCCAAGGCAAAAAACATCAGGACGCCCTGAATAAAGTCGGTGGTAACAACAGAAAGGTAGCCACCAACAAGCGTATAAAGAAAGACGATGATGGCTCCAAGTGCCATCATGGTTGCATAGTCAAGTCCGAAAAGCGTTGAGAAAAGCTTGCCGCAGGTTACAAAGCAGCTTCCTACATAGACGCAGAAGAAAACCATGATGATAAGCGCGGCGACAGTTGAAACAATATTTTTACTGTCATGAAAGCGGTTGCTGTAAAACTCAGGAATGGTAATGGAATCGCCTGCGACAACGGAATACTTACGCAAACGCTTCGCAACGAGTTTCCAGTTTAAGTAGGTACCGATTGCAAGGCCAATACCGGTCCACATTGCATCCGATGCACCAGTAAAGTAGGCAACTCCGGGAAGACCCATCAAAAGCCAGCCCGACATGTCGGAAGCTTCGGCAGATAGTGCGGTAAGCCACGGTCCTACAGCACGGCCTCCAATAAAGTACTCCGAAGTTGACGAATTGCTGCGCTTTGCATAAACGAAGCCCACCGTCAGTACCACAATAAAGTAGATGAGCATTGCGAGCACAACAAGAAAGTCGCCCTGAATCATATATACATCCCTCACTTGCCTATCAACAACGGATGAGGATTATACTGCAACAGAGCGCTAAACTGCGCACTTATCTGGCAGACGTATGGAATACATCGAAGTCGGGGCGACGTTTGCCCATCGTAAGTTAAAGAGACGTACTAAGTTGGTAGAATAATTGGCATAGAGAGGCGATAGAGAAAGGCCATTATGTTTGCTTCGCTTAATCACCAGGAACTAACAGACCTAGAAGCTGAACTGAAAGATGAATACGCACAGTTCAAAGCTCGCGACCTCAAGCTTAATATGGCGCGAGGAAAGCCGAGCCAGGCACAGCTTGACCTAAGCGTCGAGATGCTGTCATTGGTTACCGATGCTTGTGACTGCTTCTCTGAAGACGGTACTGATTGCCGCAACTACGGCGTACTGGATGGTCTTCCTGAAGCGAAGCGTCTCATGGCTGTCATGCTTGACGATGAGCCAGACCACGTCATTGTAGGCGGAAGCTCAAGCCTTACTCTAATCTATAACACGCTTTCACGTTTTATGTCTTTTGGCAGCCTTGGCACAAAACCCTGGGCACAGATAAGAAACCGCAAGTGGCTCTGCCCGGTCCCTGGTTATGACCGCCATTTTGCCATCACTGAAACTTTTGGTTTCGAAATGATTCCGGTGCCATCCGATGAGCACGGCCCCAACATGGACATTGTCGAAGAGCTGGTAAGAAACGATTCGGATATCAAGGGCATCTGGTGCGTACCAAAGTATTCGAATCCAACCGGTGCGGTGTATTCAAACGATGTCGTCCTGCGTCTTGCCGCCATGGAATGCGCTGCTCCCGATTTCAAGATTTTTTGGGACAACGCATATGGTGTCCACCATCTCTACGGCGACCACGAAGTTCACCGTCTTCTTGATATCGGTGCGGCATGCCGTAAGACAGGTAACGAAAATCGCTATATTAAGTTTGCCTCAACGTCTAAGGTGACCTTCCCCGGAGCAGGTGTTTCTGCCCTTGCGTCTTCGCCGGAAAACCTTGACGAAATTAGGAAATACATGGGCGTTGCGACCATCGGATACGACAAGATTAACCAGCTGCGCCATGTCCGCTTCCTGCAAGACGCCGAAGGCCTTGCTGCGCACATGAAAAAGCAAGCTGAAATTATTCGTCCAAAGTTCGACCTTGTTGAAGAAAAGCTGGAAGCTGGTCTTTCAAACGTTGGATCTTGCTCCTGGACTCATCCTGACGGGGGTTACTTCATATCCTTTAACGCCCCAGAAGGAACAGCACGTCGTATTGTCAATCTTGCAAAAGAAGCCGGCGTAACCATGACCGGACCAGGTGCTACCTGGCCTTACAAGCAGGACCCTTATGATTCAAACATCAGAATAGCCCCTACCCTGCCGCCACTTGAAGAGCTTAATGAAGCACTTGATGTCTTTGTCTGCTGCGTCAAACTTGCTTTTGTCGAAAAGCTCTTAAGCGTTTAAGACAAAACTCAGGAACAGGTGTCTTACCGAGCGCCTTGCGTTGAGCACGTATAACCGTCGGGTAGATTATTAAGCCCTAGGTCCAGAACTGGACGGACTCAACGATGTTTTGGTATGCCCACGGATAGGCGTCTGACCACCAACCTGTTTCCGGTATGAAGCAAATCAAAGCACTGTAGATTACGGTAAGCGTGACAAGGGTAAGCAAAACCTTTGTCAGAATTTCTTTGGATGTACTGCCCTCTTCAAGGTTCTCGTTCACGATAAATATGAGCAAGACTGCTGCCGCTAAGAACATAAAGCTGAAATCTGCATAGTAGCGCTGCAGAATGCCCGCCATTTCCGCATCCAACAGAGCAACCAAAATACCGGTTGCAATGAGCACAACAATAACGCCCATGATGGTTTTTGTTGAGCGCTGGCGAATGCGGAGGCGCAGAATTCGATGAGCAAACGGAAGCACCCAAAGAATCGGTAAGCAGGCAAAGATGCCGCCGAAGGTAACTTCTTTAATAGTCTGGCCCATATATGTCGTCTCAAAGGTAGCCGGCTGAATGAAGGGGAAGAAGCCAGTTACCGTAGGAGGCTGGAGGAAGTAGGAGAAAAATGCCGGTGCAAGGCGTCCTATATTCCAGCCACGCTTTGTCATATCGTTTACGGTCAAGTTGTAGTTTGCGCCGAAGTCGGTAAATGAACCGAAGCGTGCGTAGTTATAGCCCATGAGCGCTGCCGCCACGACAAAGTAAGGCGCAATAAGACAGATAAATTCCTTGCGCCCCTCTGGTGTAAAGAGGTGCCGCTTCGTAATAAAACTGCGCCAAAAGAGTGGGAATGCTAAAAACGATAAGACGACAAGTTGAGGACGGCACCCAACGACAAGCGCCATACAAAGCGATCCGAAAAGATAGTTCCACTGGGGTTTTTCCGCCATACGCCCGCGCATCCAGAAATAGAGTCCCCAAACAGAAAACGCAAGGCCGCACATGATAGGAAGCGAGTAGAAGGTCGGGAATTTTAGGAGGTAGAGAATGCCGCAAGCAAACACAAGCGGAATCTGCAACAGCAGGTAGAGTCCGAGGCTTACCTTTCTAAAGTGATAGCGCGCAAACCTATCGAGTAATGCTGAACACCCAAGAATAAAGGCAATTGCTGCAAAGAGCACGCCGAGTGCTGTGGGGAAACTCGCTCCAGTTAGCAAATAGAACGGCAGATAGAAAATAAGGACGGGTACTACCCCGAAGTAGACATAGTAGTGCCCCTCATAGTAGGCCACATCAAAGAGGTATGGCTCCCCTGTTTGCTTCTGCAGCTCATCACGGGCTCCTTTGTCATAGGGGTCATCCATATCCTGGAGCCACTGCGGAGGCTCTTCTTCAAGATAGGCCTTCCCCTGTGCTAAAGACTCAGCAAGCTCCGCATACTGTTGCGCATTATCGCCACCTGCGGCATAGGTATTGACAATGCTTGTCCCATCCCAAGATCCGCTATTGTAGGAACTTGTTGCGATGCCCACCAGGTTCGTTCCCATGAAAAGGAAGGCAGAAATGAGGTAAACCTCGAGCACGACCGTTGCAATAATAACCGCCTTCGACTTACGAGGATTACCAACGATGCTAATTTGGTAGAGCCTTGACTTTGGCCTAAAGGCAAAAATGAGAAGCAGAATTCCCGTAGTCACCAAAAAGCGCGGCATATTGAAGTCAAAGGGATGGTGCGCATTAATTTTTACGTCATTAAGTCGGATAGGATAGCTAATATCTTCCCCGGTAATATCAATACGTAAAACATCGACATAGCCTGACGTATTCAAGTTAATGTACTCGCTTTGCGTGCAGCTCGTCGATACATTCACCTCGGGAACACCTTCGGTGTATTCTGTGTCATCAAAAAAGGTCTTATGCGCCTCGTCAGTGAAGTTAATCTTGAGTGTAAGTTCCTGGGCTGCTTGACCATCATCAAAATCAAGCTGGATATTATGCACTTCGGCATTCAAGTTGCTAAATTCAATCGTGTGATTTACCTCAGTGACTTCGTAGTACGTATTGCCAGTATCTGGATCAGTATCAGAAGCAAGCTGAAGTTTGTCATCAAGATTAATGGTGTTATAGCCCGCAGAGGTAAAGAAATTGATATTGAAGAGAAAGACCTCAAGCGCCAAAGCAATCAGAATGATAATTCCGATACTTTTCGCAAAATGGCGAACTACCGCACCATGCTTGCGCATAAAGGTCCGATACGCATATGTGAAATTGTGCTTAATACTAGGCATAACGCATAAAATTATACGCAAAAGCTCCCCGTTTTTAGCGGGGAGCTTAGGTCATACATAAAACTTAAGGCATAATGCAGGCTTTGATTGATCCCACAGGGGCTCATCTGCATGCTACAGAAGAATTGCGCAGAAGTTTTTGGCACATGTCACCAGCCTTGAGATAATTTGCCTTTACCAACACAGCCTGGCCTTATGCGCAATCTAAAAGAGATAAACATCTACCTCTTAGAACGTAACTACAGACCCAGTGCCTGCTTAACGTCAGCATAGACGGCGTCAGGGTCGCGGTCGCCATCGATGGTGACGAGCAGTTCGCTTCCGCGATAGTAATCAATAAGCGGAGCGGTTGAACGCTCGTATACCTCGAGACGATTACGTACGGTCTCCTCGTTATCGTCGTCGCGCTGATACATCTCGCCGCCACATTGTGGGCACTTTTCATCAGCAACGCTGCCGATATAACCGCAGTCGCGGCACATACGGCGAGAAGTAAGACGATTAACAATTACTTCAAAGTCAACGTCGATAAGCAAAGCAGCATCAAGCGGTCTGTTCATCTTATTCAGGCCAGCATCGAGGGCAACTGCTTGTGCAGACGTGCGGGGGAAACCGTCGAGAATGAAGCCCTTTTCAGTATCGGGTTCCTGCAGGCGCTCGGTTACCAGACCGATGATGACATCATCGGGAACCAAATCGCCAGCGTCCATATAACCCTTCGCCTTCTTACCCAAAGGCGTTCCTGCCTTTACGGCAGCACGGAGCATATCGCCGGTAGAGATGTGTGGAGTACCAAACTCCTCAACGAGTTTGGCAGCCTGGGTACCTTTGCCCGCGCCTGGTGCTCCCAGCAACACAATGTTCATTTTGAATCCTTTCGTCTCACAGCAGGTTTTCTTATCTGAAGAACCCGTTGTAGTTGTGCATCTTAAGCTGGCTCTCCACCTTAGTCATGGTGTCAAGTGCAACACCAATCATAATCAGAATGGAGGTGCCGCCGAATGCCTGAATCAGTTGGTTGTTCGTAAAGAAGAACAAAATCGACGGGACTACTGCAATTGCTGCAATAAAGAGGCCGCCGGGCAAGGTAACACGACGCAAAACGTTTCGAATATACGTCGCCGTTGCCTGGCCAGGACGAACACCCGGAATAAACCCACCCTGTTTGCGGAGGTTGTCCGCCGTCTCATCGGGATTAAAGACCATAGACGTATAGAAGTACGCAAAGAATACGATGAGCAGCAAGGTAAGCAACCAGTTAGCCCAACCGGTAGATACATAGTCAGCAAACGCGGTCAACCAATCAACGTTTAAAAGCGCAGCAAGCTGAGCCGGGAAGTAGATGATTGCACTCGCAAAGATGATGGGAATAACGCCAGCAGCATTTACCTTCAAGGGGATGTAGGTAGACTGGCCGCCCATGATTCTTCTTCCCTGAACACGGCGAGCATAGTTGACGGGGATTCTGCGCTGTGCGCGCTCAATCCAAATAATGAGCGGGATACATGCAAGAACGACCAAAATGATGAGGATGGTAATTGCAAGACCCATGCCAAAGTCCGCCGTAAGGTTGATTGAAGAGAAAATCGCGCTCGGCACACGAGACACAATGCTGATGAAGATGATAAGTGACATACCATTACCAACACCGCGCTGAGTAATGAGTTCGCCCATCCACATGATGATTGCGGTACCGACAACAAGCGTGAACACGACAACGATGTCGGTCAAAATCTCGGGTACCTGGTCACTGAAGACCACGCCATAAGCGCTGGACTTAAATAAGAGTAAGTAACCGATAGCGTTGATAAGACCAAGACCCAAAGTCATATAGCGGGTGACCTGGGTAATCTTACGCCTGCCGCTTTCGCCTTCTTTAGCCCATCTTCCGACAGCAGGAATAACGCCCTGCATAAGCTGCATGATGATTGATGCAGTGATGTAGGGCATGATGCCGAGAGAGAGCACTGAGAAGTTGGAAAGCGCACCACCGGAGAAGAGGTCAAGCATGGTCATGGACATGCCGGAATCCTGGAACGAGGTAGCGAACTCATGGAACGGAATACCCGGTACCGGGATATAAGCTCCCAGACGGTACAGAGCAAGAATCGCAAGCGTGAAGAAGATCTTCTTTCGCAGCTCCGGAACTTTAAATGCATGTAACAGGGAGCTTAGCAAGGCTCTTCGACCTTTCCGCCAGCTGCTTCAATCTTTGCTCGAGCTGAAGCAGAAACTTTATCAACTTTAACCGTCAATGCCTTGGTGATTTCGCCGTCGCCAAGAACTTTTACGAGAGCGTCGTCATGCTTGATGATGCCCTTCGCCTTCAGGCTTGCACCATCAACAACTTCGCCAGCTTCGTACTTGTCCTCAAGACGCTTTACATTGACTGGAATATAGGTCGTCTGGTTAATATTCGTAAAACCAGGGAGCTTTGGAAGCCTACGTGCCAGAGGAGTCTGGCCGCCTTCAAAGCCGGCACGCTTGCCGCCACCGGAACGTGAAAGTTGACCGTTCAGGCCACGACCTGCGGTCTTACCCTGACCAGCAGCATGGCCCCTACCAACACGCCTTGGGGCCTTGCGTGATCCCGGAACGGGCTTTAAGTCCTTTAATTCCATTGTTATTAACTCCTTTTCGCTTTAAGAGCCTTAACGACTCTGTTGGCAGCTCGCCGCCAACTAACTTCCTTCAGGTTGAATCCTAGAGTTCTTCAACCTCTACAAGATGCTTTACCTTAAAAATCATGCCGCGGATAGCTGGATTATCGGGCTGTTCGACGGAACGACCGATTTTACCCAAGCCCAAAGCGCGCAGGGTTTTCTCCTGGTCACCTTTGCGGCTGATAACGCTGTGCGTCTGAACGATACGCAGCTTCTTTTCGCTAGCCATTAGTCGCGCTCCTTTCTGCCATAAATCTGGTCAACGGAGATACCGCGACGCTCTGCTACTTCCTCCGGGCTTTGCATCTGCTTTAAGCCCTCAGCAGCAGCCTTCACAATGTTCATGGCGTTATTGGTGCCCAAAGACTTGGTCAAAACGTCAGTGACACCTGCAAGTTCCATAACGGCACGAACATGACCGCCTGCAATTACACCCGTACCAGGGCTAGCAGGCTTAATGAGAACACGGCCTGCGCCGTATTCGCCCAAAATCTCATGAGGCAGAGTCTTTTCGGGAGTAAGAGGAACCGTGAACATGTTCTTCTTAGCATCCTCGACACCCTTGCGAATGGCAATAGGAACTTCTTGAGACTTACCCATGCCAACACCTACGCGGCCATTGCCATCGCCGACAACTACCAGAGCCGTCAGGCCGAAGCGACGTCCGCCTTTAACAACCTTGGACACGCGGTTGATATACACCACACGTTCCTCTAACTCAGGAACGGAAGCGTCGTTTTGCTGTTTGCGAGCCATAAACCTTTCCCCTTCTAGAACTTGAGTCCCGTTTCACGAGCTGCGTCGGCCAAAGCCTTAACGCGGCCGTGGTACAGGTAGCCGCCACGGTCGAAAACAACCTCGCTGACACCCGTTTCCTGTGCTTTCTTTCCGATAATTTCACCCAGTGCAGAAGCGCCCTCTACGGTGTTGCTCTTCTTGCCGGTAGCCTTGAACTCAGGACCAAGCGTGGAAGCGCCGCAGATAGTTTTCTGTGCTACGTCGTCAATAACCTGGGCGTACATATTATTGTTACTGCGCGATACGCAGAGACGAGGACGGGCTGCAGTGCCAGAAATCTTGCCGCGTACACGACGGTGGCGACGAGCCAGACCCGATTGCCTCTTCCGAAGATTGCTCATTTAATATCCCTTCAATCTCAAAACAGTGGTAAACCTAGGCGGTTTACTCGGTCTTAGCAGCCTTACCAAGCTTGTGACGTACATACTCGCCTTCATAGCGAATACCCTTGCCTTTGTAAGGTTCAGGACTACGAAGGGCACGTACCTCAGCGGCAACTTGTCCAACTTGTTCTTTACTAATTCCAGAAACGATGATCTCGTTTTGGCTTGGCACCTCAAAACTAATGCCTTCCGGTGCTGCGTAATCAATAGGATGTGAATAACCCAGCTGAAGCTCGAGGTCCTTGCCCTTAAGCGCGGCACGATAGCCAACGCCTACCAGCTGCAGCTTCTTGGTGAAGCCCTGAGATACACCTTCGACCATATTGGCAATAACCGAACGCGTAGTTCCGTGGCAGCTGCGTGCTTCACGAGAGTCATCCGGACGAGTAACGATAACCTCGTCACCCTCCTGCTTAATATCTACAAAGGGCGGGAAGGTATGGCTGTTTTCGCCTTTAGGACCCTTCACCGTAACCTTGGTACCTTCAATCTTTACCTCTACGCCGGCAGGTACGGCAATAGGCTGTTTTCCGATACGAGACATATCCTAAACCTCCCTCTCCTACCAGACGTATGCGACAACTTCGCCGCCGATTCCCGCCTTGCGAGCATCGCGGTCGGTCATCACACCCTGACTCGTTGAGACGATAACGGTGCCTAAACCACCAAGAACGCGGGGAAGCTCATCTTTGCCGGCATAGATACGTAAACCGGGCTTAGAAATGCGCTTGATACCGCGAATGGTTCTCGACTTCTTATCGCCGTACTTCAATACAATCTCCAGCTCTGGACGAGGTTTCGCATCAATAACCTCATAGCGCTGGATGTATCCCTCTTCCTGCATGATGCGGGCAATCTCGACAAGCTTCTTGCTTGACGGCATGCTAACCGTCGGCTTGCCGGCAGAATTTGCGTTACGCACGCGCGTAAGCATATCTGCGATGGGATCTGTCATCATAAGTAATTCTCCTTTGGTCCGTGATGAGCACGCCGTTCGGTTCGTCGGTGCCCATAGCACCTCCGCCTATCACGACGGCACACCCCTTGCGTGAATCGTACTTGCTTCTTACCACGAAGACTTAGTCACGCCGGGCAGTTCGCCTTTGTTGGCCAGCTCGCGCAGACAAACGCGACACAAGCCGAACTTCCGATAGTAAGCACGAGGACGTCCGCAACGTACGCAGCGGTTATGCTTGCGCGTTGAGAACTTCGGTTCGCGCTTTGCTTTGGCGATCATCGATTTCTTAGCCATGCAATTCCTTCTTTCCTATCTTCCACTTGCCTTGTAGCAAGTTGAAAACTTCGTATTCGCTTAACGCGTCTTAAACGGGAAACCTAAGGCGCTTAATAAAGCGAAAGATTCATCGTTGGTCTCTGCAGAAGTAACGAAGGTGATATCCATACCACGGGTACGGTCTACCTTGTCATAGTCAATTTCTGGGAAGATGAGCTGCTCGGTAATGCCTAAGGTGTAGTTACCTCTTCCGTCAAAGCTCGTGGTAGGAATACCACGGAAGTCACGGACGCGAGGAAGTGCGACAGAAAGCAGACGATCCAAAAACTCCCACATACGGTCGCCGCGAAGCGTAACCTTGCAACCGATAGCCTGGCCCTCACGTACATGGAAAGACGCGATGGACTTCTTTGCACGCGTAATGCAGGGCTGCTGACCAGTGATGGTACGCATATCTGCAATAGCTGCGTCTAAGAGCTTGGAGTCAGATGCTGCTGCACCCACGCCCATGTTAACTACAATCTTCTCCAGACGAGGGACACTGTTCACATTGGAAAGGTTCAGTTCCTTTTCGAGCTGGGGAACGATTTCCTTGATGTAGCGTTCCTTCAAACGAGGTGTCATACTTCTTCCTTTCGATGAATTAAACACAGGATTTCCGACCCTGCGTCCCCATACCCTTATATGGGGTCATGGCCTCTATTGAGGCAAACTAAACTAGTCGATGTCCTTGCCGCATTTCTTGCAGACACGAACCTTTTTGCCAGCTTCATTAACACGGTGGCCTACGCGGACAGCTTCTTTGCAGTTCGGGCAAATCAGCTTTACGTTCGAAACATGTAACGGAGCCTCGATAGACTCAATGCCACCCTGCATATTCTGCTGGGTTGGGTGCATGGCCTTGCGAACCATGTTGACCTTCTCAACGACAACGCGCTGTTTCTGTGGAAGCGCGCGCAGGACAACACCTTCTTTATCCTTGTCCTTGCCAGCAATAACGACAACGCGGTCGTTCTTCTTAATATCCATGCTGTTGCTCATGTGCGCACACCTCCCTTACAGCGTTTCCGGTGCCAGAGACACGATTTTCATATAATGCTTCTCACGTAGCTCACGAGCTACGGGGCCGAAGATACGCGTACCACGAGGGGTGCCATCGTCGTTAATCAGTACGGCAGCATTCTGGTCGAACTTGATATAGCTTCCGTCCTTGCGGCGTACTTCCTTCTTTACGCGCACGACAACACAGCGAACTACATCACCCTTCTTAACCTGGGCGTTCGGCATTGCTTCCTTAACGCTGCAAATGATGACATCGCCTAAACCGGCATAGCGGCGCTTGGTACCACCCAAAACCTTGATGCACTGAACCTTACGTGCACCTGAGTTGTCGGCCACTGCGAGCATGGTTTGCATCTGTATCATTGCTTCAACCTTACTTTCTTACTGAGACATGTATGCATGCATACAAGCTATTTGGCCTTTTCCACTACACAAACCAAACGCCAACGTTTCTTTGCAGAAAGTGGACGGGTTTCCATGATTTGCACGGTGTCACCCACACCAGCCTCATTGTTTTCATCATGAGCATGAAGCTTTTTGGTGGTGGTAATCATCTTGCCGTAAACCGGATGTGGCTTGCGCTCTTTAATTTCAACTACGCAGGTTTTGTCATTGACATCGCTCACTACGATGCCCTGACGCACCTTGCGAGAATTGCGTTGATTACTCATTTATTCAAACCTTCCTTAAAGCGTCTTTAAGCTTCCAGAGCTCTGAGCTCACGAGCACGCATCTCAGTTTGAATACGTGCGATGTCCTTTTTTACCTGGCCAACGCGAGCCGTATTATCAAGTTGGCTCGTTGCCATTTGGAAACGCAGATTGAAAAGCTCCGCGCGTGCTTCTTTCAGCTTCGACTCTAAATCGTCGGCAGAAAGTTCACGAATCTCTGCTGCTTTCATTTATTCCTGCCCCTCCGTTTCACGAGTAACGACCTTGCATTTGATGGGCAGTTTATTGATGGCCAGACGCAAAGCTTCCCTTGCGGTTGCCTCGTCTACGCCGCCTACCTCGAACATAATGCGGCCTGGTTTTACTACAGCTACCCAACCTTCAGGGTTGCCCTTGCCAGAACCCATACGAGTCTCAGCCGGCTTGTTGGTAATGGGTTTGTCGGGGAAGATGGTGATCCAAACACGGCCACCACGCTTCATATGCCTGGTCATTGCGACACGAGCAGCCTCAATCTGATTATTGGTAATCCAGTGTGCTTCAAGAGCCTGGATACCATAATCGCCGTGGTTCAAACGAGTGCCACCTTTAGCCTTGCCCTTCATAGAACCACGCTGCACCTTACGGTGCTTTACACGCTTAGGGATAAGCATTTACTTTGCCCCCCTCTCGTTATTACGATTGTTGCGACGTGGGCGATTCGGACGGCCGCTTCCTTCGAGCGCAGGCTCAGGGGTCTTTTGACCAGGAAGAACTTCTCCGTGATACACCCATACCTGAACACCGATGGAACCCATGGTGGTTGCTGCGGTCGCAAAACCGTAGTCAATCTTTGCACGAAGCGTATGCAGAGGTACACGACCTTCGCGGTACCACTCACGACGGCTCATTTCTGCACCGCCGAGACGACCAGCGCACTGGATTCGAATACCTCTAGCGCCACTCTTGCGTGCAGACTGAACAGCCTTGCGCATAGCGCGACGGAAGGCTACACGGCCTTCGAGCTGTTCAGCAACAGAATGAGCGATGAGTGTTGCATCCAACTCAGGACGCTTAACCTCAACAACTTCAACCGAAATAGTTCCTTCGGCGATTTTTTCCAACTGCTTACGAAGGGTTTCAATTTCAGCACCCTTCTTGCCGATAACGACACCAGGACGAGCCGTGGTAATCGTAATCTTGGTCTTATCGCCGGCGCGCTCAATCTCTACCTTAGAGACAGCTGCACGGGCGAGATGTTTGTCTAAGAATTTCCTAATAGCCAGGTCATTCTCGAGGTTCTTTGCATAATCCTTGCCACCGTACCAGCGGCTACGCCAATCCTCGATAACGCCAAGGCGGAAACCAGTTGGGCTAACTTTCTGACCCATAAGGCTTTATGCCTCCTCTCGCGTAGCGACGATGATAGTGATGTGGCTCGTGCGCTTGTTGATACGGGACGCAGAACCCTTTGCACGTGGACGAATGCGCTTCAAAGTTGGACCTTCGTCAACGAAGGCGCTCTTAATTACGAGCGATTCGGGACGTACATGATGCTGTGATTCAGCGTTCGCTACAGCAGAGTTCAGAGTTTTCTCAACTACCTCAGCGATACCACGATTGGTGAACGCAAGAATCTCACGTGCCTGTGGTACAGACTTACCACGGACTTGATCAATGACGATGCGCGCTTTGCGGGGCGAAACGCGAACGTACTTAGTTACAGCTCTTGTTTCCATTTACACTCCCCTATTTCGCACTCTTGGCATGACCACGGAAGGTACGCGTCGGTGCGAACTCTCCCAGTTTGTGGCCAACCATGGACTCAGTAATGTAGACCGGTACATGCTTGCGACCATCATGTACCGCAATGGTGTGACCCACCATTTCCGGGAAGATGGTGCTTGAGCGTGACCAGGTCTTGATAACGTTCTTTTCGCCAGCAGCGTTCATGGCCTCAATACGACCAAGCAGACGAGGCTCGACGAAAGGACCTTTCTTCATGCTTCTACTCACTTAATAACACCTTTCAGTCTTTACGCTACTTCTTACGACGACGAATAATCAGGCGACCCGAAGCCTTCTTCGGATTGCGCGTACGATGACCCTTGGTTGGAACACCCCAGGGGCTTACGGGGTGACGGCCAGCAGACTTGTTCTTGCCTTCACCACCACCATGTGGGTGGTCAACAGGGTTCATAACAGTACCGCGAACGGTCGGGCGAACGCCGAACCAACGGGTACGGCCAGCCTTGCCGATGCGGATATTAGCATGCTCAGCGTTTCCAACCTCGCCGATGGTTGCGCGGCAGGTAAGAAGAACACGACGCATTTCTGAAGAAGGCATACGCAGAATTGCGTACTTGTCTTCTTTTGCCATGAGCTGAATGCTCGTGCCAGCAGAACGAGCAAGAGCGGCACCTTTGCCGGGCTGAAGCTCAACTGCATGGATAAGCGTACCAACAGGGATGTTTGCCAGCGGCAATGCATTGCCTGGTTTAATGTCTGCATCAGGACCGCTCTCTACCATATCGCCAACCTTCAGGCCGCGAGGATAGAGAATATAGCGCTTTTCGCCATCGAGATAATGGAGCAAAGCGATACGTGCGGAACGATTGGGGTCGTACTCAACTGCAGCAACACGTGCAGGTACGACATCCTTGTTGCGCTTAAAATCGATTACACGATAACGGCGCTTGTGCCCGCCACCCTGGTGGCGCGTAGTGATGCGACCGTTGTTGTTGCGTCCTGCCTTCTTGGACAGAGGCGCAAGCAGCGACTTTTCCGGAGTCGTCTTCGTTACCTCGTGAAAATCCGAGGCAGACTGGAAGCGACGACCTGGACTGGTCGGCTTGTACTGAATGACTGCCATTACTTTCCTTTCCTGGGTTTTTGCTCGCACGCCTCTCCGTACACCAAAAACCCTTTTCGCATTTTGGTGGATACGATAGCCAGAAGGTGCCTTTGGAGGCTCAGCACCGCTGACGCCGCTATCCACGCGCCCGGGTGTATCCATAGCACTGCAGACGCAAAGATGCATTCTACATGAGGATTGGTACGGCGACAAGCAAGAAATTAGAAACCTACACGCTGTTCACATCTTAGATAAGGCCAAAGAAACCCTGTTGCCGTAGAGCTTCATACAGACCAATGGCCACACTGTTTGACAGGTTAAGGCTTCGTTCATTTTCGCGCATAGGAATACGGACACAAGACGGCCAGTGACTTTGCATAAAGTCTTCATCAAGCCCCCTACTCTCTCGGCCAAAAAGTAAGTAGGAATCAAGATGATAAGAAGCGTCGGTATAAGACTTTTCTGCATGGTCAGTAAAGAGATGCAATTCGTCGTTACCATGAGCCTCAAGGAATTCGTCCAAACATGACCACCGCGTAATTTCTACATCGTCCCAGTAATCGCAACCTGCACGAGACAGTTGCTTTTGAGTCAAACGAAAACCAAGGGGCTCTACGAGGTGTAAATGAGCCCCCGTGCAAGCGCAGGTGCGTGCAATATTTCCAGTGTTCTGAGGAATTTCCGGTTCAACAAGCACTATATTGAACGGATGGTTCTGGTTTATCACGGTGCTGCCTCTCGCTGTTTTTGCATCTCCGCTTCGACTTCCTCATTCAAAGAAAGCCATTCGGCCTCAGCCTTTTCCAGTCGCGCCTTCACTTTCGCGTGCTCGGCGATGGCATCAGAAGCCGCATCTTCCTGTATATAAAAGTTTGGATCAGCCATTAAATCAAGCAGCTCTTTCATGCGCTCGTTATCGGCATCCATCTGTTTTTCAAGCTCTGCAATACGCCTTCGATGGTTTTTTAAAGCGGCATAGGCACGGTTGCGCGCCTCAGCTTCCCTTCTCTTTTGTTCCTTGGTCTTTGGCGCAGAAGCGCGCGGGGCGGTAAGCTCAGAAGAACGCTCACCTCTCTCCAAGGTCCGAACACGGTGGTTAACAACCTGCACCCCGGTCTTCGACTTTGGAGTCTTTTCTTCGGCACCCAAGCCATCAATGAAGGCTTTGCCCTCTGCAGCTTGTTCCTCTTGCTCACTCTTATATAAGTAGTAGTCATAATCGCCCGCATAATTGCGTACCCGTCCCGGTTTAATCTCGAGGATACGATTTGCAACGGAGCGTATGAGGTGGCGGTCATGCGTAATAAAAAGAATCGTGCCTTCAAATTGTGCAAGGGCTTGCTCCAAGATATTTGCACTTGCAATATCGAGGTGGTTGGTAGGTTCGTCAAGGCAAAGCAGCGGAGCCGGCGCAACAAGCATTTTAGCTAGGGCAAGACGGCTCTTTTCGCCTCCTGAAAGAACGGAAACTCGCTTCTCAATATCATCACCTGAGAAAAGAAACGCGCCTAAGAGGCTGCGCACCTGTGAAATGGTCCAACCCGGGGCTACACGGTCGAGCTCTTCAAAAACCGTGTTCTGGGAATTTAACTGGTCAAGTTGGTGCTGGGCATAATAGGTCTTAGAAACGTGCACGCCGTACCTAATCTCCCCAGCATCGGGTGTTAAAACACCCGCAACCATTTTGAGCAGTGTTGACTTGCCTGCCCCATTAGGTCCAACCAGAGCAACTTTATCGCCACGATAGAGCGTCACATTAAGATCGCGGTAAACCACGTTATCGCCGAAACTTTTCTCTACATGCTCTACGTCAACAACCATATCGCCTGTACGTGGAGGCTGCTGAAAATTGAAGTGGACTGTTTTTTGTTCTTCGGGAACTACAATGCGTTCCATTTTTTCAAGACGCTTAACACGGTCTTGCACCTGGCGTGCCTTGCTCGGCTTATAGCGAAAACGCTCGATAAAAGCTTCCATGTGCTCAATTTCTGCGTTCTGCTTTTCTGCCTGAGCCTTAAGGCGTTCGAGACGTTCCTTGCGCAAACGCAATGAGGTGGAGTAATTGCCACGGTACAAAACAAGATGCTCATGCGAGATTTCAGCAACTCGATCCACCATATTGTCCATAAACGCACGGTCGTGGCTTACCACAATGACCGTACCGTCGTAGGACCGCAAAAAGCCTTCGAGCCATTTCACGCTTTCTAGGTCAAGGTGGTTTGTTGGTTCGTCGAGCAAGAGTACTTCTGGATTACGAATAAGGAGCTTTGCAAGGGCAATACGCATTTGCCAACCACCGGAAAACTCAGAGGTAAGGCGTCGCAAATCCTTTTCTTTAAAACCGAGTCCAAAAAGGACGCTTCGCACCTTGGCTTCGATTACGTAGCCGCCTAGAGTCTCGTAGGCTTCTCGTGCACGCCCGGCAGCCGCCAGCGTTCGTTCATCGGAATCTTCCGTTAGGCTATCTTCCAGTAATCTGAGTTTTTTCTCAGCTTCCAGAATTTCTACTTGGGAAGACATGACCTCTTCAAAGATAGGGTTTTCACCCATTTCGATGGCTTCCTGCGTAAGGTAGCCAACTTGGGCACCCCGTGCAAAGAATACGCGTCCTTCATCGGGGTCTTCAACCCCTGCAATGATTTTAAGCATGGTGGTTTTGCCGGCCCCATTCGGGCCAACAAGAGCAAGGCGGTCATGCTTTTCCAACTTCAAATTGACGTCGGTAAAAAGAACGCGACCCCCGAAAGACTTCGTTATATGTTCAAGTTGTACTATCAAACTCTATTCGTTTTCATTCCCTCTTAAAAAAGACAAAAGCATCCTACCACGCTTATTGCTTAAGCTTGCACAGGCTATGAACTATCGGTAGAATACTTGCGCACAAGCAGGCGCATGGTCGCTTGGCTCAGTGGAAGAGCATCGCCTTCACACGGCGGGGGTCACTGGTTCGAATCCAGTAGCGACCACCATTTACCTATTCAGACGGATCTGCGTAACAAAAGACAAATCCGACCTTCATGATAAAGGCACCTTACTAGGTGCCTCTTTTTATTTCATGTGACGGCCACGTACCTCTGGAGGAGCTTGAGGCGCCATTAAAATCGATGTTGCGATATAGACGATGCCAAAGGCCATGGAAACAAGTGCCCATATGATCAAATCACCCGAGCTGCTGTTTCCCAGCACCCCAATTACACCACCGGCCAATAAAACGACGCCCGCTACGATGCCAGGCACTTTCCGTGTGCGGCCGATCGTACCAATGAAACCACCGAGTAATAGGCAGACTGCCACAATGGTTCCAGCCGTCCCACTGTATCCGCCAACACCGTTTAAAGTATTGTTAACGCTCGATTTAAAGGAGAGGTAAATCACCACGAAAAACAGTACGATACTTACCACGCCAATGACGAGCCTTATCGACTTCATCTCTTTTTACCTTTCAATCTGCAAAATGCGCTCACATAGTGTAACACTCGATAGGCAAGAAAAACGCTGAGAAGAGGTCTCGGGCTTATATAAGCTCGGCGATACCGTTATACTGTGTTCTCGGCATTGGGCAAAACAAGAAGAAAGAGAATCAATGGCTAACGATACTTTTGAAGCAAGCAAAAAGCGGTCTGACGCAATTCGTGCAGACCTTCCTCTGCACCCGAAGGCTTACCGCATGCTCACCGGTGATAGACCCACCGGACGTCTCCACCTTGGCCATTATTTCGGAACCATCCGTGAGCGCGTTGAGCTTCAAAACCTTGGCGTTGAGACGAATATTGTTATTGCCGACTACCAAGTTATTACCGACCGCGACACGACAGAACATATTGCTGACAACGTTCACAATATGGTTATTGATTATTTGGCCTGCGGTATTGATCCTGAAAAGACCATTATCTTTAACCACTCAGCAGTGCCTGCATTAAACCAACTCATGCTTCCATTCCTCTCCCTCGTTTCAGAGGCTGAGCTTTCGCGCAATCCAACCGTGAAAGCTGAGATGGAAGCTTCTGGTCATACACTTACCGGTCTTTTGCTTACCTATCCGGTCCACCAAGCCTGTGACATTCTTTTCTGCAAAGGAAACATTGTCCCAGTTGGTAAAGACCAGCTACCCCACATTGAACAGACCCGTCAAATTGCGCGCCGTTTCAATGAGCGATTTGCTGAGGTTTTCCCTGAGCCTGACGGCATTCTCACCAATGCTGTGGCTATTCCTGGCCTTGATGGCAGAAAAATGTCAAAGAGCTACGGAAATGCCATTGCTCTTTCTCAGACAGCCGAAGAAACTGCCAAGCTGATTAAAAAGTCACGCACCGACTCTGAGCGAAAAATTACCTATGACCCTGATAATCGCCCGGGTGTATCGGCACTTCTTACGACGGCGGCTCTATGTACAAACCGAAGTGAAGAAGAAATTGCTGCTGAAATTGGTGAAGACGGCGCAGGTGCTTTAAAGCGCTATGTCACCGAAAGCGTCAATTCCTACTTAGAGCCGATTCGAAGCCGCCGTGCTGAACTTGAAAAAGATCCTGACTACATCCATGATGTCTTGGCTGATGGTAATAAGCGTGCGAACAAGATAGCCAATACCACGCTCGAAGAAGTTCGTGAAGCGATGGGAATGGTTTATTAGTAAGCTTTTGCCCTCAGAAAACAAGACGAGAAAACTGTCTTGCACAGGGCGATGAATTGGGTATAATATCCACTTGCGCGCAGTGAGAAAAGCGCCTCGATTCCTCGGTAGCTCAACGGCAGAGCATCCGGCTGTTAACCGGAGGGTTGTAGGTTCGAATCCTACCCGGGGAGCCATAAAAAGAATCAGGCCTGGCAAAATGCCAGGCCTGTTTTTTATTACCTATGCTCGAGAAAAGTCCTTAGTCATACTTCTTAAGATAATTTGATAGGCGACGCAGTCCTTCATGAAGAACATCTTCTGCAGCGCAGTAGCCAAGACGAGCGCCCTTGGGCAGCTCAAAACGACTACCTGGAACGAGAAGGACTCCTTCATCACGCAACAAATCAAGGCAGAACTTTTCGTCGTCCTCGGGAATATCGAGACGGATATAGCTAACCGACACGCCTTTTGGTGGAATCCAAGAGACCCGTGGCTCTTTATCAATCCACTCCTGAGCTATAGCCCGGTTTTTCTGGATAATGGCAAGATTACGTTTCAGGATGG
Source organism: Eggerthellaceae bacterium (assembly GCA_050945155.1). Classification (GTDB taxonomy): domain Bacteria; phylum Actinomycetota; class Coriobacteriia; order Coriobacteriales; family Eggerthellaceae; genus JBMNSK01. The sequence continues at coordinate 54,535 of JBMNSK010000005.1, forward strand.
CTTCCCTATTACGCAAGACCAAAGTGGCGAGTGCATCGTTGAAAACGCCTGCGCATATCATGGTGTAGTCGCGCAGCACGCGCATTTTATTGGCTAGCTCCTCGTTAGAAACAGTCCACCCCACGCGAGCTGCAGGTACCGAATAACGCTTAGAAATAGAGTTTGTGGCAACCGCCTTGTCATAAATATCAACAATGCTTACGTAGTTATCGGTATCTTCGCTCGGGAAAAAGACTTCGTCGCAGAGAATCCAAGCGCCGACCGACCGGGCAACCTCGACAATCTCTTCCAGCAAATCACGCGGGATGCAAGTACCGAGTGGGTTGCTTGCGTTGTTGATACAGATAAGACGCGTGTCCTTGCGGATAAGCTTTTTTAACTCGTCAATACGTGGCTGCCACCCATCTTCCTCATGTATAACCCAGTGTTCAACTTCGGCACCAAGTGCAGCAGGCAGGTCGTAAAGTGGCTGATAGGTTGGGTACTCTGCAATAACGTGATCTCCAGGTGAAACAAGCGCCATGATTGCATTTAAATTCGCACCGGTACCGCCGTTCATCTGAAGAACATTTTTTGGATCTACTGATTCATAGAGGCTTGCCACCTCATTGCGGAACTCTTCAGAACCATCAATCCAACCATAGTTCATTTTTTCTTCGTTAAGACGGTCATAAAAATGTGCGCCTTCGTCAGGGTTGAGAGCTAAAATCTCTTCCATCTTGAGACTATCAATGGTTGACTGTCCGATATCCCATTTGGCGTCGTGTTCCCATACATTCAAATAGTCTTCTACGCCAATCGTTCTAATTTCCATAAGCCGCCTCCTTACTAGGCACCGAGGTGTTTATTTTGCGCCACCTCGACAAAATAAAAGGGGAAGTGACCCAACGGGCCACCTCCCCTTCTCTGGTGTATAAATTCTAGAATACAGGGATGAACCCGATTGCAGTAAGCGGAATAGAAATGACACCAACGATGCTGATAATGACAGCCCAAGTCTTCTCATAAGAACTTAGGTGCTCAGCACCGCCTTCTTTACGCGCCTTCGCATAGAAGAAGAATCCCGGAATGTAACCGAGGCAGGCAAGCAGCAGGAACTGCCAGCCAGCGAGAATCATACAAAGAATTTGGAAAATCAGTGCGATAAGACCGAAAATCAGATTCTTTATATCCTTCATCTCTTTACCAAGTTTGACTTGATATGCCGCAGCGAACGCCCAGGAAATCATGATGGTTACCGTACACATGCTGATTGCGAATGTATAAGCATCAGCTGCTGCGAACGTGACCACCAAGAAAATCTGCGTACAAAGACCAACGATGAGCAGAGCCGTCTTAGGCGCATGTTTCTTGTTCATCTTGTTCCAAGATACTGGGAGAATGTGATCTTCGGACATACCTGAAGTGGTTTCTGCCGGCAGCATGGTAAAGGACAGCCAAGATCCTAGTACCGAAATAATGATGGCAACAGAAACGAAGGTGCCGCCCCAGCCAGGAGCAAGATACTCAAATACAGCAATGGTTGCTGGACTATCAGCAGCAATCAAATCCTCATACGGCATAACGCCATAGGGAAGAATTGAGGCGCCGATATAGAGCACGAGAAGGACAATTAAACCAATTACGGTTGCTTTACCGATATCGGACTGCTTTTCGGCACGATCGCTCATAACCGTAGCACCCTCAATACCGATGAATACCCACATCAAAGCGATGAGGCAGTTGGTAATCTGATCAGTGATTGAACCAAGACCAACAGCTTCATCACCGGCAGCTTCTTGCGCAGCCATAACAGCGGTGTTCCGTTGGAACTCACCCCAGAAGTCTGCGGTAAAGACGCCTGCGTTAAACGCAAAGATGCAGAAAACGATAATCATCAAGATGGCCAAAACTTTCACGACCATAACAATAGCGTTTAAGAATGCAGCATCCTCAACGCCGTTGATTACGAGGAAAGTAATAAACCAAAGGAATATTGAAACAATAACAATACTGAAAATACCTGCTGGATCGAAGAGTGAGTCAGAAAACATTCCCGGAAACAAGCTTGCCAAGCATTGAACGGTCATCGTTGCAAATCCGATGTTGCCGAGCCAGGCACTCAACCAGTAACCCCAGCCTGAAACAAAACCCCAAAACGGACCAAAACCCTCACTCGCATAGCGGAACAGGCCCTTAATTTCTGGTTTTTTTGCACCTAAGTTCGCAAAGGTCAGAGCCAGGAACAGGAAGCCGGCTCCGCAGAAAAGCCAGCCTAGCAGTGCACTACCAGGAGCGGCCGCGTTGGCCAACTGGCCAGTTAAGGCGAAAACGCCGGAACCAATACAGGAGCTAACAACTAAGCCGATTAGGCCAAAAAGACCTACGCGCTTAACCTTGTCAGACATGATCTCCCCTTTCAGATGAATTTATAAGCGTTCGAGCAAAACTCATCTGGCTGCGAAACAAAACAAAAACCGCTCGTTTCATTGCGCAACCAGCTCAAACGGGTGCGGAGTCTCAAACTTGCATGTGCACGAAAGAAGAGACTCCGCACACTTAATGCCGCGTTAAGCGGCAGCGAGAACTCTTAGAGATTCTCGCGCCATGCTGGCATGCTCATGCAGCGTGGGCCGCCACGACCACGTGAGAGCTCAGCTGAAGGAACAACCTTAAGGTCGAGACCTTCCTTGTCGAGGAATTCGTTCGTGATAGTGTTGCGCTGATATACGCAAATCGTCCCGGGACGAATGCAGAGCGTGTTGGAACCGTCGTTCCACTGCTCACGATCAGCAGCCATAGCGTCGCCAGCACCGCACTGCAGCAGTTTGACAGGCTGGCCAACATACTTGGAGAGGATGGTCTCCAAATCGCTATCTAAACGCTTTACGACAACTTTTCCACCAGCACCCGGAGTCAATTCATAGACAGTCAGCGGGCCAAGAATACCCGGATGAATGGTGAACTTATCGACATCAATCTGCGTAAATACGGTATCCAGATGCATAAATGCGCGGCTTACTGGAATATCGAAGGCAAGAATGGTGTCAATGGTGCTCGTCTCGTCAGCGAAGATACCAGCAGCAAGCGTATCGATTGCTGCAGCTTCAGTACGCTGAGAGATACCCACTGCGAGCACATGGTCGTTGATGTTCAGAACATCGCCGCCCTCAATATGGCTTGGATAGTCACGACGATAGTACTGTGGCGTGCCTTTGAAATCAGGATGATTGTCAAAGATGTACTGACCATAAAGCGTCTCGCGATTACGCGTCACAGAGAACATGCGGTGAATAGTTACACCGTTTCCAACCATCGCAAACGGGTCACGGGTGAAGTACAGGTTCGGCATAGGATCGATAAACATACCGCTTGGATCGCCTACCTGACCAGCCAGTGTGGTGGCATTAGCAGTACCTAGCTCAGTAGTGTTAATGCCCTCCATGGTCTTCTCTACGAGTGCTTTAGGGTCTTTGAATTCGCTGTCCAAATAGTCATGAACGATTTGCTGCAATTCCTTGGAATGAACACCAGCTTCAACAATCCACTGGTCCAGGAATTGAGAACGCAAATTCTCGTCACGGACTACATCAGCCATAAGATCCTCGAGATAGAGGACCTCGACGCCTTCGCCGCGAAGAATCTCGGCGAACTTGTCATGCTCCTCCTGTGCGACTTCCAGGAATGGAATGCGTCGAACAGCAGGCGCTCGAGAGTGTCCGGAGTAAGGTGCAGAAGCTCCCTACCAGGACGGTGGAGAATGACCTTCTTAAGAGGACCAATCTCACTTTTGACGTTAACTCCCGTCATCTGTGCCTCCCTTGCAAAAATTGTTTGCCCCTACTTGCATTTTTCGGTGCATCGTTATGCACACTAGCTGACAAGAAGCATTGAACTCATACAAGATGAGCTGTAGCTCCTGATAGTCACTATACACAGCAGCAAAAAAATGTAAACTCTGCATATTCCGTGCATATTTTCGTGACTAACGGTAGTTTATTAGAGGTTAATGGTATGAAAATCTGACGGAAATTTTTTGCGAATTTTACTTTACCCTAGTATAGTGCCTGTTCATAAAGTACTTAAAAATTTCGCTTAAATATCATTTGTTTGCCTAATTGTCAAG